>JAYTTN010000106.1:0-8958 GCA_043745295.1 Fimbriiglobus sp.
TTCCAAGCCGGTGGGCGGACCAGACACCGGCTTGGAAGCCGGTGCCACCAAACCGAAACCGGCCGAGAAGGCCGAACCGCGGATGTCGCCGGCCGCCGCCGCCATCGTCCGCGACGGCGACCTCGATGCGTCGAAGATCGCCGGCAGCGGGCCGCACGGCATCATCACCAAGGACGACGCGGCGAAGGCCACCAAGCCGGCTCTGGCCGCCCCGCTCGCGGTCGCGCCGGCCACGCGGGTGCCGACCGACGGCATCCGCAAGGAAGAGCGGCAGCCGATGACGATGATCCGCCGGCGGATCGCCCAGCGGCTGCTGGAGAGCCAGTCCACCACCGCCACGCTCACGACGTTCAACGAAGTGGACATGTCCGCGATCATGGAGTTGCGGACCAAGTACAACGAGCGGTTCGAGAAGAAGCACGGCGTCAAGCTCGGCTTCATGTCGGTGTTCGTGAAGGCGGCCATCGAGGCGCTGAAGGCATTCCCGGTCGTCAACGCCCGCATCGACGGCACCGACATCGTGTACCAGAACTTCTTCGACATCGGCGTCGCCGTCAGCACCGAAAAGGGGCTGACGGTGCCGGTGCTGAAGGGCGCGGACGGCATGAACTTCGCCGACATCGAGAAGGCCATCGGGGCACTGGCGAAGAAGGCCCGCGACGGCAAGTTGACGGCCGACGACATGTCCGGCGGCACCTTCACCATCACCAACGGCGGCACCTTCGGGTCGATGCTCAGCACGCCCATCCTCAACCCGCCGCAGACGGGCATCCTCGGCATGCACAACATCGTCAAGCGGCCGGTGGTCATCAATGACGAGATCGTCATCCGACCCGTCATGTACGTCGCCCTCAGCTACGACCACCGGCTCATCGACGGCCGCGAGGCGGTGCAGTTCCTGGTGCGGATCAAGGAGTGCGTGGAGAACCCCGAGCGGATGCTGTTCGAGGTGTGAGCGAAGCCATCGGAACCAACCACAGAAACACCGAGAAGACGGAAGAGAGTTTGGACGGGATCACAGGATTGAAGACAGGATGAGTCAGAATAAAATCTGCATCCATTCTTCATCCTGCGATCCCGTCCAAACTCTCTTCTTCCTGGAGACTTCCCGTGAGCGAGCGATTCGACCTGATCGTGATCGGGGCCGGGCCGGGCGGGTACGTCGCGGCCATCCGCGCGGCGCAGCTCGGCAAGACGGTGGCGTGCGTCGAGAAGCGGAGCGGCAAAGCCCTCGGCGGTACTTGCCTGAACGTCGGCTGCATCCCCAGCAAGGCGCTCCTGGATTCGTCCGAACTGTACGATGTCACACTTCACAAGCTGGCCAAGCACGGCGTCAAAGTGTCGAAGGTCGAACTCGACCTCGCCGAGATGATGCGGCGGAAGGACGGCGTGGTGAAGTCCCTCACCGACGGCATCACGTTCCTGTTCAAGAAGAACAAAGTCACACCGTATTACGGCAGCGGCAAACTGCTCGGCGGCGGCAAGGTGCAGGTGACGGCCGACGACGGCAGCACGCAGGTGATCGAAGCCGCGAACGTCCTGCTCGCCACCGGCAGCGAAAGCGCGGAGCTGCCGTTCCTCAAGTCGGACGGCACGACCGTCGTCGGCAGCACCGAGGCCCTCGCGTTCGACAAGGTGCCGAAGCACCTCATCGTCGTCGGCGGCGGGTACATCGGCCTGGAACTCGGCAGCGTCTGGAAGCGGCTCGGCTCCGAGGTGACGGTGCTGGAGTTCCTGCCCCGCATCCTAACCATCTGCGACGGCGAGATCGCGGCGGCCGCGCACAAGTTGCTCGCCAAGCAAGGCATGCAGTTCCATCTGGAAACGAAAGTGACCGGCGCGAAGACCGACGGCGGGAACGTCACCGTGTCCGCGACCGCGAAGGACGGCGCGGCGTTGACCTTCACCGGCGACAAGGTGCTGGTGGCCGTCGGCCGGCGGCCGTACACCGCCGGGCTGGGCCTGGACGAGGCCGGCGTCACCTACGACAAGAAGTCCGGGAAAATCCCGGTGGACAAGCAGTTCCGCACGAACGTCGCCGGGGTGCATGCCCTCGGCGACCTGATCGACGGGCCGATGCTCGCGCACAAGGCGAGCGAAGAGGGCATCGCGTTCGCCGAGATGATGGCCGGGCACAAGCCGCACCTGAACTACGACTGCATCCCGAGCGCCATCTACATCTGGCCGGAGATCGCCAGCGTCGGGCAGACGGAAGAGCAGGTGCAGGCAACCGGTCGCACGAAGGGCGAGGGCTACAAGGTCGGCAAGTTCCCGTTCGTCGCCAGCGGCCGGGCGAAGGCGATGGACGACACCGACGGGTTCGTGAAGGTCATCACCGACGCCAAGTCCGACCGGTTGCTCGGCGTCCACATCCTCGGTGCCCGCGCGTCGGACCTGATCGCCGAGGCGGTGGCGGTGATGGAGTACCGCGGCAGCGCCGAGGACATCGCCCGCATGGTCCACGGCCACCCGTCCCTCACCGAGAGCGTCGGCGAGGCCGCCCGCGCCGCCTGGCTGGGTATGGCCATCCATGCGTGAGAGGGTTGCGCGATGCCCGTTCGCCTGCCCGACCGCTGCGGCCCGGACTGCATTGCCGGCTTCCGCGCGGCGGCCATGCAGCGCTGCGCCGATGCCGTCGCGCTGGCCGCCGGCGGTCGCCGCACCGCCGCGATCTACTTGTGGGGCTACGCCGTCGAGATGTGGCTGAAGGCGGCGTTCTTCACGGCGTTCCGGTATCGCGGCAATCAGCCCATCACTCGCGTTGATCTTCGAGCCGTGCCAGATCTCGCCTCGTCGGTCGGCGTCACATGGGCCGGTCGGAACCTACACCACCTGCCGTCGTGGGCACGGATGCTGATCGAGACTCGTCAGGAGTTCGGGTTAGAATACCCCGCGCGGTTGTTCTCCGCCGACCTAATCCGCAACACCAATCGCGTCTATCTGATCTGGCGAGAAGCGCTCCGGTATCACCCGAACGTCGCGTACGATCACGAGGTTGGTACCGTCCGCCGGTGCGTTGATTGGTTCCGGGACCATGCCGACATCCTGTGAGGCCCTGCCATGCCGGTCATCCACCAGAAGTCTTGGACCCCTGACACCTCCCGGCACCCGCGCCTCGTGGCGGAGTTGGCGGCGGAAATGCGCGCCAGCCACCCGTTCGGGCAACCCCTCATCCTGGTGAAGGCCTACTCGCGATCCGGCCACCTGTCGGTGAACGTCGTCTGGGACAAATGGGCGGCGAAGGACGGACTCGACCGGGCGGGGGTGATCCTCACCGCGTACGGCAAAGTCCACGGCGAGGAGGAGCGGGAGAAGGTGATGGTGCCCATCGGCTACACCGAGCCGGAAGCGGTCGAGTTCGGCCTGCTGCCGTTCGAGGTCCGCCCGCTGCTGCGGAAGACCGATCCGCCGGAATGGCACACCGGCTGTCGGCAGGCCATGCTCGACCTCGGCGCGTCGGACCTGTGGAAGAAGGGCTACCCTCGGCTGCGGCTGCCGACGGAGGAGCTGGCGGCGGAGTACGTCCGCGAACTTTCTACCCGCGTCCCCGGCAGCGACGACGTGTGGGCCGTCACCCGCGCGACGGCGGATTGAGTCTTCGCACCGGAGGTGCGGTTGCCGGTAGCCAGGGGTGACACGCGAGCGCAGCGAACGGAACCCCTGGAACCCAAGCGAAAAGGCAAGAGTCCCGGAGGGACGACGGCCGCGACTTCGCCGCGATGCCGATCCTCGCGGATGCGCTGGAAGAAGCCGGGTGCGACAACGCCCATGTCCTCGCGCACTGCCGCGAACCCGGCCCGCACGCGCGCGGCTGCCGGGTCGTCGATGGCGTTCTGGGGAAGCGGTGAGGCACCGTCAATACGAAATGCCGGGGCAGGCGTCGCCCATGAACTCGACCAGCTTCGCCCCGCCGACGACGACCGCGCCGGCGATCAGCGGCGAGTCTTGCAGGCCCCGCTTCTTCAGGCACGGCGAGCAGACGTAGATCTTGCCGCCGGCGGCGGCGAAGTCGGCCATCAGTCGGGCGAGCGGGGCGAACCCCTCCTCGGCGATGTCGTCGGCGTATCCGGCGACGGCCAGCCGCACCCCCTCGGTGCTGAGGAAGACGACGGTGTCCTTGTCGGACGCGACGGCCGCGTTCGCCACCACGAAGGCGACGGTGGCCTTGTCGGTGTCGTCCTTGGCGCGGGTCAGGCTGACGGTGAACTTGCCGGGCATGGGTCAGGTCTCCTTGCGGCGGATGCGGTAGCGGGGGTGGGTCGCGGTCACGAGCGGGTGGCCGGTCATGCGGCACCACGACGGGATGTCTTCGGGCGCGGCCGGGTCGGTGGCGACCACTTCGATCTCGGCACCGGGCGGCAGCGCGGCCAGCCGCAGCCGCAGCTCCATCACCAACTCGCCACAGCCGAGGTCGCCGGCGTTCCAGACTGTCGGTTCGGGATTGGCGAGCGGGGGGCGTAAGCCCCCTGTTTCTTCCTGTGTCAACAGGGGGTTTACGCCCCCCGCTCGCCCAGAACTCAAGATCGGCCCCTCGCCGTCCATTCGTTCGGCCTCCCGCCAGGCTTTCAAGAAGCACTCGCGGCGGTGAACGTAGGCGACCAGTTCGCCGCGCAGTTCCTCGGTATCCCGACCCAGCCGCCGGCTGAGGCACGAGTGGCAGTGCGGCGCGGCCTTGAAGCCGAGCGCCACGGAGCCGACGGCCTCCCGCGCGGTGTACGCAAGGCCGCATTCCACGCACCGCCCGCCGGCGAGCCGCCGCAGCTCCCGGAGCGGCAGCGAATCGTCGTCGGCGAACTCGTCGTCCAGTTCGGCAGGGGTCATGCCGCTAAGATACGCTGCTTCGTGATCGATGCAAAACCCATAAACTGCCATCCCTCCGTCCTCCGGCCCCAGGTGCCCGCCGTGCCGCCAGATGCCGACGCGCCCACCCGCCGCCGCCGCCCGCCCGACAAGAAACCGCCCCGCGTCGGGCTGATCGGCCCGCTGTTCTCGTGGGAGTTGCTCCGCCTGGCCCGGCGGGGCCAAGACGCCCGCGCGCGGTTCATCCTGGCGGCCGGGCTGTTCGTCATCCTCACCGCGTTCGCGCTGATCTGGTTCCGCAGCACCACCACCCCGTGGAACCTGTTCTTTGGCGGGGCGCAGACGATGCGGCTGAACGAGTCGGCGGCGTTCGGCGAGGCGTTCTCGCTGACGTTCGTGCTGGCGCAACTCGGCGTGCTGTGCCTGCTGACCCCGGCGTATGCGGCCGGCGGCATCGCCGACGAAAAGGAGCGGAAGACGCTGGTGTTCCTGCTGGCCTCGGACTTGACCGCCCGCGAGATCGTGCTGGGCAAGTTTCTCGGCCGGCTGGTGTTCCTGCTGGGGGTGACGGCGGCCGGGTTGCCCATCCTGACGATTACGCTCGTGCAGGGCGGGGTGACGACGAAGTTCCTGCTGGTCTCGTATTTCGTCACGGCCGGCACGGTGGTGCTGCTGGCCAGCATCTCGGCCGCGTGCGCGGCGTCCGCCGACACGCTGCGAGGGGCGCTTCTGCGGGCCTACGGACTGACGGCCGTCGTCGTGTTGACCGGGTGCGGCCTGTTCCAACTGCTCAGCCCGTTCGGGGTGATCGTCTTCCTATATTGGGTGGAACCGAGCCGGCCGGAAGTGTTCTGGCTGGTCGGCATCCTCTACCCGCTGGCCGCCATCGGACTGGCCATCGGCGGCGTGGCCCTGGCGACGACGGCGGTGCGGAACATGCGGGCGAAGCTGACGGCCGAGCGGGCGTTCCCGCCGGCGGCGGTGCTGGAGCGGTACTACTTCGACGACCACGAGGCGGTGCGGAAAGCGCACAAGCGGGCCGAGAAGAGGCTGACGAAGCGACTCGACCGCGACGCGAAGGCGGAGGAACCGAACGTCGTCTTGGCCCAGGCCGAGGGCACGACAGCCCCACCTGTCGCGGTGCCGGTAGTGCGAGTGGCGACCGACGCCGGGGCCATCCCCATCGCCGACCCGACCGAGCGGTTGAAGCCGCTGCCGCTGCCCCCGCCGCGCCCGGATCAGAGCCGCGCCCACCGCCCGCCGCCGGACCCGGAAGCGCCGCCCAAGCCCCGCCTCCGCTCCGGCGACGACCCGTTCCTGTGGAAGGAGAAGTACGCCGCCACCGTCGGGCAGTCGGCGGACGACGAGGCCATCCGCGCGATGGTGTACCTGCTCGGCGGCATCATGGCGGCGGTCCTCGGCATCTTCCTGGTGATCGCCCTGCTGACGGTGGCGGTGAACCTGAACAGCAGCCGCAGCACGGAGGCGGCCAAGTGGCTGATGCTGACCGCCGGGGCCGCCGGCCTGTTCGCGCACCAGCTCCAGATGGGCATGGCCGCGTCCGGCACCGTCTGCCGCGAACGGCAGAGGCTTACGCTGGAATCGCTACTGACGATCCCCGTGTCGCGGCGGGCCATCCTGTGGCCGAAGTGGTTCACCTGCGCCAGCCGGGGGTGGTGGTGGGGCGGGCCGGCGATGGGCGCGGTGCTGCTGTCGTTCCTGATCGGCCCGGTGCCGATCCTGGCCGTCCCGGTGGTGCTGTTCGTGCTGGCCGGCCCGCCGCTGGTGGTCAGCTTCGCACTGCGGCTGTCGGTCATCAGCCACAGCACCAACCGCGCGCTGCTCTGGACGCTGCCGCTGGTGGCGTTCCTCACGCTGTACCCCATCGTGGTGGCGGCGTGGGCCGAGAAGTCGTCGTGGTTCTGGTGGTTCCTGCCGACGGCACTGCTGGCCGGCCTCGGCTGGCTGGGGGCGGTACTGTACTGGCGGCAGGCGCTCAAGGACTTCGGCAAGGAAAGCGTGTTGAAGGGGTGACCGAGGCTCCTCGGCGAACGGCGCGACGTGAGTCCGCCGGTGTCTGTCCGAGCCGGAAGCGTGAGCGACGGTCTTTCGTGTTGCCTTTCAGGCTCTGGTCTTGGTGGCACCGGCCTCCGAGCCGGTGTGGAACTTCACCGGCTCGGAGGCCGGTGCCACCAAGCCAAACCAGACCGTCGCTCACGCTTCCGGCTCGGATCGGAGGAGGCCGCACATGGAACGCTGGGTGTGGTACGCGATCCTGTCGATGCTGTTCGCCGGGTTCACGTCGGTGATCGCCAAGCAGGGGCTGACCGGCATCACCGGCGAACTCGGGCTGACCGTCCGCACGGTGTTCGTGGCCGTCTTCGTATTCGGCTTCGCGGCGGTGGCCGTGCCGTGGGCCGACTGGGGCACGCTGAGCCGCGCCAACTACGTCTGGCTCGGCCTGTCCGGGGTGACGACGGCGGTGTCGTGGGTCTTCTACTACAAGGCGCTGAAGCTCGGCGAGGTGTCCACCGTCGCGCTCATCGACAAGGGCAGCTTCGTCGTCGCCGTCCTCCTGGCGTGGCTGGTGCTGGGCGAGAAGATCACCGCCCGCGTCGGCGTCGGGATGGGGTTCATCCTCGCCGGGCTGCTGATCGTGTCGCGGAAGTAAACTCACGGAGAGAGGCCCATGACCGCCCCGCAGTCCGAGTTGGCCGCTCGCGTCGAGGATGTGTTAAAGCGGCTCGTCGCGCCGGCGATGGAACTGGACGGCAGCGGCATCGAGGTGGTGGCGGTGGCGGACGGCATCGCGTCGGTGCGGCTGGCCGGCGTGTGCGCCAGCTGCCCGTCGTCGCTGATGACCGTCGTCACCGGCATGGAAGCGGAGTTGCGAAAGCACGTCCCCGAGATCGAGATGATCGAGGCCGTGCTGTAACCTCTGCGTGCTCAGTATTGCCGACGGAGCTCGTCCTCAAACGCCTCCATCGACGGGCAGTCGGCCGCCGCGTCCACGAGTGCGTCGAGCTTCACGTCTCCGGTGACGGCTTGCAGCCCGCTCGTGATCGATTCGGGCACGGAACCGAAGCGGCGCAGTAGCACTCGCGTGATGGTCCTGCGAACCGATCGCGCTTCCACGAACGCGAACGCCTCATCGAGTACGGGGGATTCGATCACGGTGGTCGGCCCTCGGAAGAGTGCGGGGAAGCGGCCGACACACCGTTCCTCAACGGGCTGAATACGTGCGACGCAGTTGCTGTTCGAACTCGTTCATTGACGGGCAGTGGAGGGCCGCACGAAACAGCTCGCCGAAGGCGGCCGGTAACGTGACCGCTTGCAACCCGCTCGTCACCGCCTCGGGCACCTGTCCGAAGCGGTCCTCCAGCACGAACACGATGTTCTTCCGATTCGTCCGCGCCTCCACGAACGCGAACGCCTCATCGAGTACGGGGGATTCGATCACGGTGGTCGGCCCTCGGAAGAGTGCGGGGAACCGCCGGTCGGGGAACGCCAGACCGGCGAGGATTTCCGTCACGGCGAGCAGCGCGGCCCGGCGGGTGTCGTCCGGGACCGTCTGAATCCGCTCGACGCAGCGGGCCAGCAGTTGGTCCGGCGGCTGGTCCGAACGGGCCAGCGGCACCCACGGCACCAACCCGAGGTCGGGATCCGCCAGCAGCCGCTCGGCGTCGATGTCCCACAATTGTACCACCGGCCACGTCCCGACCAGCCGCGTTCGCCCGCTCGGGCTGGCCCGTTCCGACGTGCCGCTGACGCGGACGTTCCCCTTCGGCTTCAGCACCAGCGACACGACCTCCGGCATCCGCCGCCGCTCCAGCAGCACCACCGCCACGTCTTCCAGCACCTGCCGATCCGCGTCCGCGTCGGCGTAGGACTCGATTTCCAGCAAGACCAAGCTGTCCGTGCCGTCCGGGTAGTGCAGTTCGATCAGCCCGTCCAGCAGCCGGCGCGGGGCGACGACTTCGCCCGGCAGGTGCGTCCACCGCGCGAAGCCGGTGATCCCCACCAAGTGGAGGATCGAGTCCGCGTACCGCGCGATCAGCCACTTGCTGCTGCGGTCCTTGTCTTGCCTCATGGCTGCCCTCCGGGTTCCCGCGCGCGACGGCGGGCGGCGCGCACCGGGGTGTAGGGTTCGCGCCGCCC
>JAYTTN010000107.1:0-8956 GCA_043745295.1 Fimbriiglobus sp.
AATCGGGAGGGCACCCACGAGGGGTGCCCCTACGAATCACCCCCGTAGGGGCACCCCTCGTGGGTGCCCTCTTCCTTCTTTCTCCCCCTCTCCGGGACGGGGAGGGGGCCGGGGGGTGGGGTCTTCAGTGTCTTTACTTCTTCTCGCCGAGTTCGCCCTGGAGCTTCTTCAACTGCTCGGTGTTTTGCAGCACCTGGTCGAGCAGGTTCTCCAGGTCCTCGGAGCGGTCGATCTTGGTGAGCAGGTCGCGGAGCTTGTCGCGGGTCTCCATCAGCTTCTTCAGCGGGTCGATCTGGGCGGCGATGGCGGCCGGGTCGAAGTCGGACATGGACGCGAACTTCAACTGCACGGCCATCTCGCTGCCGTCCCCGGCCAGCGTGTTCGGCACCTTCACCTGGAGGCCGGGGGTCATGCGGGCCATGACCTCGTCGAAGTTGTCGCGGTCGATCTGGGTGAACTTGCGGTCCTTCAGCCCCTTCAGCGGCTCGGTCGGGTTGCCGGAGAAGTCGCCGAGGACGCCGACGACGAACGGCAGCTCCTTTTCGGCCACCGCGCCTTCCGTTTCCACCTCGTAGGTGATGTGGACCCGCGGCTTGCGGACCCGGTCGAGCTTGTCGTGGACGCTGTCGTTGGCCATGGCGGTTCACCTGAGGGATGGGGGTGGTCGGGGTGATCGGCGTGTCTGCGTCTTCTCGGGGTGGCACCGGCATCTTGCCGGTGCTTCTCTTCTGTCTTGAGTGGCACCGGCATCTTGCCGGTGTTGCGGAAGTCACACCGGCTGGAAGCCGGTGCCACCCAGAGAAGTCACACCGGCTGGAAGCCGGTGCCACGATTCGAGGCCACTTCGCCGGCTAGCGCTTCTTCTTCTTCGCGTCCTCTTCGCCGGCCGGTTCCGCGCCGCGGATGCCGACCTGCTTGAAGAGGGCCTTGCGGGTGTCGTCGTCGCCGATCAGTTCGGTCAGCAAGTCGGTCAGCGGCATCCGCCCCCACCGCACCGCCTGCTCCAGGGTGGCCGGCACCATCGAGTGCGGCTCGATGCGGCGGAAGTAGTCGGCGAGCTTGAGGACGGCGTTCAGCGCGTCCTCGCGGTTGCGGATGACGGGCAGCTTCTCGCCGGGGGTGGCGTCGCCGTCCTCCTTGGCGGCCGGCTTGCCGTCGGCGGTCGGCTTCTCGTCCTCCGCCGCCACCTGCTGGGTGATCGCCAGCTTGTCGCGGGCCACGTCCTTCAGCGCGTCCAGCACGACCGTCAGCAGGGCGGCGACGGCCGACGTGGGCGGCGCGTCGGCCCCGCACTTGGCGTCGAACGCCTTGCCCATCAGGTCGAACTCGGCCAGGCACTGGGTCAGGTCGTCGTGCAGCGTTTTCACCCAGGCGTTGGGCGTCTCGGTCATCGCCGCCTTGAACTTCTCGAACGTCATGGCCCCGGCGTCGATCTTCTTCTCCTTCGCCTTCGGGTCGAGGATCTTGCTGGTGGCGAGGGCTTGCAGGTAGTTGGCGTAGGTGAGCCGGCCGTGCGTGTCCGACGCGGTCAGCGGGACCATGCGGATGGGGGCGAGCAGCGTCCCCTCGGAGTCGTCGCCGTTCAGCCCGGCGATGGGGGCCACCCTCGTCAGCACCCCTTCCTCGTCCGGGACCGGGTACAGGTCGTCCCAGAACGCCTCGACCAACTGGCGGGTCAGCTTGAACCCGTCGCGGAGGCCGGCGTACCCCTGGACCCGCGCCTGCCCCTCGATCAAGTAGGCGGCGATTTCCAAATCCTTCGCGCCGGTCGCCAGGGCTTTGGTGCCGGCGGCGACCACCGCCTTCCAGTCCGGCACGGGGCCGTCGGTGGCCCCCGACTCGGCCTGCCGTTCGGCGGCGCGGGCGGCGCTGCGGGCGTCCTTCACCTGATAGTACGGCGAGGACGGGCCGGAGGTGGCTCGCAGGTCGGGGCCGACCGCCTTGTCGCCGGGGATCGGCGCGAGCAGCTTGGCGAAGTCCAGGGTGTCCGGCGACGGCATCGCGTGTCTCGGAGCGAGTCCGGGGTGTCAACCGGGTTAGTGTCGCCGATGTTACGCCGGCGGGGAGAGGTTTCTTTCACATTGGCGGAGAAAACCGGCCGCCCGCCCGACGCCGCAGGCGGCGGCAGCCGGTAGAGTACCGTAGCTCGCGACACCACCCGGAGGCCGGTTCGATGCTCGAAGCCGACAAGTTCGCCGTCAAGGAACAGGTGAAGTTCCTGAAATCCTCCCAGAGCTACGAGATTTTCGACGGCGACAGCGGGGAACTCATCGGCACCGCCGTGGAGACAATCGGCGGGCTGAACAAGATGCTGCGGTGGGTCGTCAGCAAGGCGCTGATGCCGACCCGGTTCGAGATCCGCGAGAAGCCGGACGACGCGCTGGTGTTCGTCATCCGCCGGGGGGCGTACATCTTCCGCTCGCGGGTGGAGGTGCTGAACGCCGACGGCGAGCTGATCGGCTTCTTCAAGAGCAAGATCCTGACCATCGGCGGCGGCTTCCACGTGTACGACAAGGACGGCAACCACTTCGCCGAGGTGAAGGGCAACCTGATCGGCTTCAACTACCAGATCCGCACCCCGGACAAGACGGTCGAGCTGGGCACGGTCAAGAAGAAGTGGGGCGGGGCGGCCCGCGAGCTGTTCACGTCGGCCGACAGCTACATGGTGGACATCGCCGACGACCTCAAAGATCAGCCGGTGGCGAAGATGCTGACGCTGGCGACGGCCCTGGCCATCGACATGATCTTCAAGTCCGAGAGCCGCGGCGGCCTCGGCGGTCTTGGTGGAGGCGAGTGACCGACTCGGATTGAACAAGAAGAACTAACCACAGAGTCATTGAAACACCGAGAAGACGAGTTCTGACAACTCGGTTTTCTATCCTTGCTTCTCTTCTCGGTGCCTCAGTGTCTCTGTGGTTAGTCCTTGCTCGATGGAATGTTCACCACCGCACGGTCAGCTTCGGCAGCTCCTTCTCGATGGCGTCGATGCCCTTGCGGGTGACGGCGGTGTTGTGGATTTTCAACGTCTTCAACCCTTTGATGGCTCCCAACTCCGCGACCCCTTTGTCCGTCATTCTGGTGCCGGCCAAGTTCAACTCTTCCAGCTTCTTGAAGCCGACCAGCACGGCGGCGGCCTTGTCCGTGACCGGGGCGTCGAGCAAGTCGAGCGAGATCAGGTTCGTCAGCTTCTTCATGGCGGTGAGTCCGGCGTCGGTCAGCCGGGAATCGCCGACGTGGAGCAGGCCGAGCGTCCGCAGGGTGCCGAGGGCGGCGGCCTTGGCGTCGGTGAGGGCGCACCGGCCGAGCATCAACTTCTGAAGGTCGGGCAGTTCCTTGAGCGCGGCCAGTCCCTTCTCGGTGCATTTCGTCGCGTCGTCGATGCGGATGGCCCCGATCTCCGGCATCTTCGCCAACTGGATGAGAACCTCGTCCGTGGCGGCCGGGAACGTGACCGAGACGCGGGCCTGCTCGTCCAGGTTCTTGTCGGTCTTGGCGGTGCCGCCGAGTTTGACGACAGCCGTTTCGGTTTCGGCTTGGTCCCCCGGCGCGGTGCCGGCCAGGAAGAATGCGAGGGCGAGGGCAAGAGGACGGACCACGGGTCGGCTCCGAAGGGCGGCGGGACGGCTACCAATAATAGACCAGAAACGGCGGCCGGAGTTCCGCTAGAACGAACCGTTGTGACACCCCCGATACGGGAAGGATCCAGCCGATGCGCATCCTGCTGACGAACGACGACGGCATTTACGCCCCCGGCCTCCGGGCGCTGCGGAAGGAGTTGCAGAAACTCGGCGAGGTCATCACCGTCGCGCCGGCCACCGAGCAGAGCGCCGCCGGCCATTCGGTGACGCTCGCCGCCCCGCTGCTGGTGACGGAGGTGTTCGACGACGACGGCACGACGTTCCTCGGCTGGGCGGTCGAGGGGCGGCCGGCCGACTGCATGAAGCTGGCCCTGCTGGAGCTGCTGCCCGACCCGCCGGACCTGATCGTGTCGGGCATGAACGCGGGCAGCAACGCCGGCATCAACGTGCTGTACTCCGGCACCGTGGCGGCGGCCGTCGAAGCGGCCTTCTACCGCTTCACCGCCATCGCTTGCTCCTTGGAATACACGAAGAACGCGCGGCTGGACTTCGCCACCGCGACCGGGTACGCGCGGCAGGTGATCGAGCAGATTTTGGCGAAGAATCCGCCGCGCGGCAGCCTGTTCAACGTGAACGTGCCGCCGCTGGAGCGCGGCCCGGTGCGCGGGGTGAAGGTGATCCCGCAGAACGTCAGCGTGTACGCCGAGAAGTTCGACCGCCGCGTGAACCCGCGCGGGCGGACGTACTTCTGGACCGGCCCGGAGTTCCACTGCCCGGAGCCGGACCCGGACACCGACGTGACGGCCCTGGCCGAGGGGTTCATCACCGTCACCCCGCTGCAATTCGACCTGACCGACCACAAGCGATTGGGCACGATGACCGGTTGGGAGTGGGACTTTCAGGGGTGACAAAGGTAGTCCGCACTCTCCGAGTGCGGACTTGAGAATACCGCACTCGGAGAGTGCGGACTACCCTCACGATCCGAACCGCTCCGTGAACGGCCGGATGATTCCGTCATCACCCGACCGGCTCAGCACCGCGAACGCCGCCACCCGAAAGCAGCCGCTGAACCGCGTGACGAGCGCCTCGCGGAACAACTGCGCGATCACTTCGGGGTCGTTGCGGAACACCCCGCAGCCCCACGCCCCCAGCACCGCCGCGTCGTGCCCGTGGCCGGCCATGATCGTCAGTACCTTGTCGATGCGGGCGGCCATTTCCCGCGTCACGTCCGGCTGCCGTCCGCCGCCTTCTTTCAGGTAGGTTCCGGCGTTCACGGCCGGGGCGGTGACGAACGCGCAGCGGAACGGGTCCGGGATCAGGTCGCCGTCGTCGTCGCGGAACACCGGCACGCCCGGCGAGTAGATGGCCGCGTTCGTGTAGAACCCGCCGCGGGTGGGCGCGTGTTCGCGGTACATGCCGTCGCCGTTGATGCAGCCGTACAGCCCGGAGCTGCGGCACAGCGATTCCTCCTGCGCCCGCGCGCCTCCGAGGAACCCGCCGCCGGGGTGCTTGGCCGAAGCGAAGTTCAGCGCCACGACGTTCAGCCCGTTGGCCGTCAGTCGGCGGGCGGCGTTAATGGTGGTCTCGTTCGCCACCTCGAACCGCGTCTGGTGGACGCCCGGCACGAACTGCGGCAGCCGCTCGCCGTCCGGGTAAGAGACTGTGCCCGCCTCGGCCGCGTCCTGCCAGTCGCGGATGTCCACGACGGTGCCATCGACGGCCGTGTATCCTCCGCCGCGGACGATCTCGACCGCCTGCTTGCCCATCGCGGCGGCCTTCCCTCGGTCAACGGTGGACATGCGCGGACTCCGTGAGTGACACCCGTCGGACACGCGAACCCGCCGGCGGGTTCGGGTATACTACCTGGGTCGCGCGAATTCACACCGGAGTCTCGACGTGGAGAACGACATGGGCCGCGTGCTGACCGAAGTGACGATCTACAACCTCCACGACTTGTTCGAGGAGCGGCAAGGCCGGCTGGCGGCCGACCAGGTGCGAAAGGTGACGATCCCCGACGCGCTGGTGGACTCCGGGGCGACCAGCCTGTGCCTGACGCCGGGCCTGATCCGCCAACTCGGGCTGGTGAAGCGGGCGGAGAAGCGGACGATGACGGCCGGCGGCCCGGCGATGGTCGGCCTGTACGACACCGTGCGGGTGGAGATCATGGGCCGGGACGCGGCCGTCGATCCCATCGAGGTGCCGGAAGGGAACCCGGTGCTGATCGGACAGATCCCGCTGGAGATGATGGACTGGGTGATCGACATGCGGGACCACAAGTTGATCGGCAACCCGCGGCACGGCGGCGAACACGTGATCGAAATTTGACGCCGGCGGAATCTCGCGGCGCGGGGCGGGCGTCGCATACAATCAGCGGCACAGGGGAACAAGGGGGGTCGCCATGAGTGTGCCAATCGAAGACGGCGACGACCGGAGCGGCGACCCGTTCGGCCCGCCGGCCATTCCCACGCTCGTCGCCTGCCTGCATTGCAGCGACGAGTACGAGAGCTACCTGATCGAGCGGCGGCGGGAGCGGGACGCCGACGGCCGCATGCGGTGGTGGTGGTGCTGCCCGACGCCCGGCTGCGGCGGCCGCGGGTTCGGCTTCGACATCCTGCCCATCGACCAGGACTGGACGGACGAGGAAGGGAACCGCATGTGGTCGGACGACGAGGACGACAGCGACGATGACGACAGCGACGAGTTCGACCTGGGCTTGGGGCTGGACGACGACGACCCACCCGATTGGGACCGCCCCCGCAAGGACGACGACGACGACGTGCCGATCCCGTACTGAGTGCGGGTCAGGGCGTGCGATCCAGCGCGACGGTGCCGGCGGGGAAGTCGATGACCAGCCGGTAGTCCCGCAGCGCATCCACTCCGAGCAGGATTTCGTCGCTCTCGGCGAACAAGGTCTCGACGCGAATCGTCTCGCCGTCCAGCTCGGCCTCGAGTAGGTAGGAGTTCGCGTGGGTAATCCGGCCGTCCGCCAGTTGGTACGTCAACCGTTGGTGCGGTGCCGGGAGGCTCGCCCGCAAGCGAGGAAGCCAGGCATCCGGCAGTTGGAGGCCACCTTCAAAACCCGTGTCCAGGACGGCTTCAAAGGTTTGCACGGCGACGGTCACCAAACCATCGGCGAGCCGGTCCCACGGAAATGGCCCTGCGGCACGGTTCACCTCACCCGTTTCGGGCGGAGCGCGGTGTCGATTTTCCCGAAGCAGACGACCACGAAATTCTCGCCATACTTCTTGGCGATCTCGGCGCAGCTCGCCTCGTGAACGACGGACATGGTGTCCCAGTTCACGGCGACGGTCTGCCCTTTCCACACCGCGTAATCGACCGTGCCCAGGAAGTCTTGGATCACTTCGCCGATCCGCTCGGAGTTGGGCAGATCGTTCGTCGGTTGGGTCATGGCGTCACCTCCTCTCGGCAGTATACCCCGGCGGCGTCGGAACAGGTCGGCGGGTCGAGCCGAAGGCGAACGCGCCACGGCCACGGTGCCGAGGGCGGGTCACGGGACGGTGCGATCGAGTGCGACGGTGCCGGCGGGGAAGTCGATGGTCAGGCGGTAGTCCCGCATCGCATCCACGCCGAGCAGGATCTCGTCGCCGTCCGCGAAAATCGCTTCGATGAGTAGGGTGTCCGCGCCGAGACCGACGTGGAGCAAATACGAAGTCGCGATCATCAACGATCCGTCCGCGAGTTGTTAAGTGATCTGGCGATACCTGCGTGTCAACAGCGAAAGCAACAGTGGTCGCCACGTGTCGGGGAGCTGCAACCCGCCCTCAAAGCCGGTATCGAGAACCGCCTCGAACCGCTGCCCGCCGACCGTCACCCAGACCATTGGCGACCCGGTGCTTCGGAAATGGCCAGTCGGCACGGTTCACCTCACCCGCTTGGGGTGGAGAGCGTAGTCAGCCTTGCCGAAGAACATCACCACGAAATTCGGGCCATACTTCTCGGCGATCTCCGCGCCGCTCGCCCCGCGCACGACAGACATCGTGTCCATGTTCATCGCCACCGTCTGATGCTCCCACTCCACGTACGGCGTGGTCCGAAAGAACTCCTGCATGATTTCGCCGAACCGATCCGTGTCGGCCGATTGGCTCTGGGGCCGTGTCATGGCGTCACCTCCGGATGGCAGTATACCACGGCGGCGTCAGAACAGGTCGGCGGGTTCGGCCTTGCGCACCTTGCCCACCGCCAGCAGGCCGGACCCGACGCACATGCCGACGGTCAGCGCAAACACGGTCGCCATGCGGTCGGCCGTCATCCAGATGGGCAGCCGGGCGGCGGCCGTCGTCACCTCGTACAGCCCGAAGGACGCGACCAGCCCGATGGCGTACCCGCCGACGGCCAGCACCAGCGCCTGACTCACCACCACCGCGAACAGGAACCCGAACGGGTACCCCATCGCCTTCAGGGTGGCGTATTCGGGCAGGTGCTTCTTGATGTCGGCGACCATCATTTGGTAAATGAAGATGCCGCCGACGGTGAGGGCGAGCAGCACCCCGAAGTAGAAGAATTGGCCGACGGCGGTGCGGTTCACCCAGTACTCCCGCTCGTACTCGGCGATCTGCCGGCGAGTGAACACGCGGCAGTCGCCCGGCAGTGCCTGCCGGACCTGCGCCGCCGCCACGTCCACGTCTGTCCCGGCCGGCAGTTGCACCAGCCCGAATGTCACCTTCGACAGCGGCTTCGGGACGTACTGCCCGAAGGTCTCCTCGCTGGCCAGCAGCAACCCGGAGTAGCTGAACCCGGTGCCGGCGCGGAAGTACCCGGCCAGTTCGACGCCGCGGCGGTTCAACTCGGTGCGGGTGCCGGGCGGCATGTCGCCGGGGTCGCCGAAGTCCGGGCGGGATTTCCGGTCGAGCAGCACCGTATCCAGCCGAGATAGGAGGGCCTTCTTCTCGGCCAGTTCCGCCGCGTCGTCGAAGATGCCCGCGTCGCCGGGCGGCTGGAACACGCGATCCAGGGTGCCGGGGTCGAGACCGAGGACGGTGATGCCCCACCGCCGGCCGCCCCGCGCCGGGTCGGCGGTCGGGTTCCGCCACAGGCCGGTGCCGAGGCTGAGCGGCAGCACCTCGCCGCCGGTCGCGGCGCGGGCCTGGGCCAGCCGGGCGCGGTCCAGTTGCCCCGGCCGGGCCAGGTCGATGTATTCGCTGGACGTGACTAACAGGTCGAACTGGAGCTTGTCGTACAGCAGGGTGGCGGTGTTGTGGACCGCGCCGAGGAAGCCGAGTTGCATGAACACGAGGACGACGGCGAACGCCGCGCCGATCACCGACACGGCCGTCCGGCCGCGCTGGTGAAGCAGGTTCGTCAGAGCCAGGCGGGGAGCGATCATAACTGGCTCGGCGAGCCGCGACCGCGAGGGAGCG
>JAYTTN010000108.1:0-8947 GCA_043745295.1 Fimbriiglobus sp.
GCGGCCCACCGCCGCCGCCCGCGACAGGGTGACCGCCGTCTCCGCCGCCTTCGCCGCCGCCGCCGCCCCCCGCAGCGCCGCCGTCGCCCCCCCCGTCAGGATGGCCGACCCGATCATGCCGACCACGCTGCCCGCCCCGAACGCCGCCTTCTCGTCGTCCGTCCAACCCTTGCTGTTGGTGAGGGTGAGTTTGTCCGTCGCCCAACTGAGGATCCCGAACGTCAGCCCGTCGAGCACCCCGAACAGAGCCATCCGCGGGTCCGACAGGGCGCTCCCCAGGGGGCTCCAGACGTTCCGGTAGAACCACGACCCGGCCGGCTCGTTCACCGCCGTCGCGCCCATCACCGGGTACGGGTTCACCGCCACCGACCCGCTCGCGTTCACCGCCGTGTCCGTCAGCCCGCTGTACCACTGGCCGCGGATGTACAGCAGGTTCACGTCCGGCAGGTTCGGCTGGCCGGCCACCGTCAGCATCAGCTCCGCCCGCAGCCGGAAGTCCCCGGCCTCGTGCTCCTGCACCGTCGCCGGCTTCACCCCCTCGTACCGGTACCGCCCGACCGCCTGCCCCGTGCTCCGCACCACCTGTAGCACCGACCCCTGCCGATCCGTGGCGTCGCGCATTTGGATGTGCGAGGACTACGCGATCCGAAGATCAACGAATTTGTTGATGCCTAGTCCACTGAGCTGATTCGATTGAATGCGATGAACCAAGTTGGATGAGATAACTTGAAACACAGGGTACTCACTCAGGTAAAAAAGATCGTAGCCAGTAATGATGTCGCGGCGTAGGACGACGGGGCTAACCGACTGTATCTGCCCCGAGCGATGTTCGAGAGGATGTCCTTTTGGGAAGCTCCCTTCACGGACGACGTGTGACTTCACTTCATCAATCGCACTGGTAAGAAGCGGCGCTCGTGCAATCCATAGTGGAACGCCGTTCGACGAACGCGCGGGGCTGAACCAAAGGCCTCGAACCGAAAACGACTCGAATATCGCCTTGGCTTTCTCAGTAAGGGCAAAAATACCCCACAGAATGTGAGTAATGTCGGAGATGTCGCCATTACTGGCGACAGGGAAAATCAATTCGGTACTCCCGTATTTGTGGTCATCCACAAGCGACGCCTCCGAAATGGAGTCACCCGATGGCAAGGTGGGCGGCCAGAGCGACCACCAACAACCTTCGGCAACTCCTGAAGTCGCATAAAACTCCCGGCTGTCTTTGGTGAGATTGTCGAGCATGATTATCTCATCTTGTTTGCGACGACTACAGACCAGGCAAGCCGATCTGCATCGCAGCCTGTTGGGACATTTCTCGATCAAGCGTCTGTTCAAGACCGTTGCGAGGCACTCGCACACGGATCAAAGCTCCGAGCCCTTCGCCTTTCCTTACCTCTCCACGAAGCCTGCTCAATTCGGCCTGGAAGGCCCGACGGTACTCGCGCGTCCCCCATTCATGCTGCCGAGTTGCCAGGCGAAGTCGGCTAAACACGCCCCAGTTATACAACCCGTGAGGACCTTGGTGTCCTTGAACCACAACTCTGTTGATGGAAGAATGCATGGATATCCACGCGCCATCGAACATGTACTCAAAAACTTCCGCCCAGCGATTGCCAGGATGGGTGCCTCTGATCGTTGCGATATGATGCTCTTCAGTCTTCAACAGGTTCATTCGTCTGCTTTTCACATTCTGGATGCCTTGTCTCGACAACAACCCGGCTACTTCGTCGGCAGCTTCACCCCTCAGGATACTCATGTTGTGGACGAGGAGCCCGCCCACGCCGACGGCGAAGGTCGGGCACCCGGCCAAGCGGAGATTGTACACGGCCTCGGACGAGTCGTCCACCGCCACCCGCTCGACGGCGACCGGGAAGGCGTGCGTCCGCAGCACCATCGCGTCCCCGGCCCGCACGTCCCGCGCCAGCACCCACCGCCCCGCCGGGCCGTCCACCGACTCCCGCGCCAGCGCGTGGTCCGGCACCGGCCGCGACTCCAGCCCGTCCCCGCTCGCCACCCACACCACGTGACCGGCCGTGCACCGGAACGCCTCCCCGCCCACCGCCAGCGTCACCATCGGCCCGTCGTTCATCCGCTCGAACCGCTCCCGCACCTCGCACAACTTCCACCCGCCGGTCGCCTGGTCCACCGCCCACACCCGTTCGCCGGCCTCCACCCCCTCGATGGCTCGCAGCCCGCCCTCCGTGTGCACCAGCGTCCCCGCCGGGAAGCAGTTCGGGAGCCAGGAGCCGGCCGCGCGGTTGCTCGGCATCCTGGCCAACGCCCCTTCCCCAGCCCGCCAACTGCCCCGCGCGGCGTTCGTGAACAGGGCCTTCTCGGCGACCTGTTCGCCGGCCCGCCAGCCGCCGCGGGCCAGGTTCCGGAACCCCTCCTTGCCCAGCGTGCCCCCCGCCTTCGCCCACCCCGACTTGGCCACGTTCATCGCCACCGCCTTGGCCGCTATCCCGCCCGCCCGACCGGCCGCCGCCCCGAACCCGGGGATGTACGACGTGACCGCCGTCAGGAACAGGTTCTCCAGCCCCGCCGCCGACTCCTCCCCGCGGTGGAAGTTCACCCCGTCCAGCGCCTGACGCTCGGCGTTCCGCCGCTCCCGCATCATCGCGTTGATCGGCCCCATCGCGGTCCCGTGCTCGTCGGCCAGCCGATACAGCGGCATGTTGTCGAACGCCGACCCCCAGAACACGTTGAACCGCGTGTCCGCCGACGGCCCGCCGTTGATGCCCAGCCGCTCCTCCACCTGCGTGGCCATCACGTCGAACTCGTTCGCGTGAACGCCCGCGTTCAACTTCCCCACGCCGGTGAACGTCTCGGCGAGGCCCGCCAGCACCGAGCGGCCCACGTAGTCGCTCGTCCCAACCCCGTACGGCAGATCTTTGTTTGCCCGCGCCCACGCCGTCATGTCCTTCTCCCACCCGCCGATCCGGTTCTGCATCCGTTGGGAAGACGCCTCCATCAGCCGGCCGAGGATGACGGCGTCCGCGTCGTCCGCCGACCCGCCCGCCTCGCGGACGCGGATCGACTCCCGCGTTATCCACCCGGTCATCCGCCCGGCCCGCTCCTCCTCGTCCCCCTCCATGATGTCGCGCAGGGCCGGATCCCGGTACCCGCCGGCCACGTTCACCAGGTATGCGCCCATCACCGGGTACGGGTTGGCCACCGGCGACCGGCTGCCGTTGAGCACCGTGTCCAGGACCGTACTCGACCACTGCCCTCGCCCCGACAGGAGCAGTTTCTGCGGGGCCAGCAGCGGCTGGCTGCCGACCGTCAGCATCAGCTCCGACCGCGCCCCGCCCGGTTGCCCCCGCGCGACCGCCGGCTCCTGCACCGTAACGGGCTTGAACCCCTCGTACCGGTACCGGCCGACCGACGCCCCGGTCGACTTCACCACCTGCAACACCGACCCCTGCCGATCCGTCGTGTACAGCTCGACCCCCGCCTCCAGGAGCGGCGTGCCGCCCGCGTCCCACCGGTCGATGCCAATCGCCGCCAGCACCGACCCGTCCGGGGCATAGAGGTAGTGCGTGCTGGCAAACTGACTGATGGTCCCGGCCGGTTCCAGATACGCGAAGTGCCCGGCCGACGCCGCCGCGCCGTTGATCGTGTGGTTCCACTGCCGGAGCCGCCGCGCCGCGTCGTAGCGGAAGTCGTAGACGTGCGTGTCGAACGAGGTCCCATCCGGGGCCGTCCCCGACGCCCGCTTGTACTGCTCCTCGAGGCGAGTCAACTGCGCCGCCGGGTCGTATCGGAACTCCTGGTAGCGGAGTTCGCCCGGCGCGTACATACCCAGGACATCGGCGTACAACCCTTTCTCCAGTTTGGTCGTGGCTTCGCTATATGGGTCGAGGGTGAGGAAGTACCCGTTGACATACCTCGGCCGCTGCGGCTGCTTCGCATCGGCTTCCGTCCGGTAGACCGGGCTGCCCTTGGGGTCAAGAACCCGCACCGGCCCGTCGGTCGTGGTGATGCCGCTGTAGACGCTGGTCGAGGTCTGGTTCACGCGGCCGAAGTTGTCGTAATGGTAGGTGTTGCGAACCTCGCCCCAGATGTCATACTTGCTGACGGTCGCGGGATCGACGTATGGCCGCTCCTTGATCGTGATGAGGTTATAGCCCTTGCTTCCATACCCGGACCGGTGCTCGACGCGCACCAGCCCGTCCTCCGGACGGTACTCCGTGCTGATCAACTCCCGAACGGTCCCGTGCCTGTTCGAATCGTCCGGGTTGACGTCGTACCCCGGCGTCTTCCACACGCGGCCGACCTCGCGGCCGTGGTTGTCGTAGTAGAACTCGCCGACGACGGTGCGGTTGGCGACGCCGGCGGTGGTCTCGGCGACGGTGACGGACTTCACTTGGTCCGTCGAGTAGCCGACCGCCGGCCAGTACGTCCAACTCGCGGTGACGGCCTGCTTCGCCTTCGTGTAGGTGCCGTCCGGGTCGGTCGCCGCCGTCAGCCGGCTGAACTGGAGCCGCCCGGCCAGGTCGTACCCGAACTCGCGCAGGCTGCCGTACCCCTTGTGTCGCAAGTCGCCCGTGTTGGGCACCCCCTCGATCCGCACCACCCGCCCGGCGGCGTCGTACTGGTACGTCGCCTTGGCCAGTTCCGGGGTCGGGTTGTGCGTCTCGGCGAGGCGGCCGAGCGGGTCGTACACGTGGACGGTGGCGGTGCCCGGCTCGGCGTCGGCCAGGGCCGCCTTGTTCAGCACCACCGGATGGTACGAGTTGGCCAGCGTCGGCCACCTCACCCACGCGCCGGTGCCGGGATGGACCTGGTACGAGACGGTCGGGTTGTCGTTGGCGTCCTGGCGGAACACCCACACCTCGCCGACGGTCGTGGTGCCCCGGGCGCGGCGGAACTCGGTCTCGGTGCGGCCGAGGGCGTCGTAGCTGTAGAAGATCTCGTCCCCGCCCTGGGTGCGGGAGACGGTCACCTCGCCGCCGCTCCCGTACCAACTGCCCGCCCGGTTGCCGTTCGGGTACTGGACCGCCACCAGCCGCCCGGCCGGGTCGTACTCGTACCTGGTGTCGCTGCCGTAGGTAGAGGTCGCGACCTTTTCCTGGTTCTTGGCGTCCGGGTAATAGAGCCGATCCACCTGCTCGTGGACCTTCCGCTTGCTGCCGGTGGCGTCGTACGTGGTGGTAATGATGTGGGCGTTGTCGCCGTGAGGCTTGACGACCTCCACCAGGCCGAGCCGGTTGTAGGACTGGGAGAACCGCCACCCGCCGCGCGCGGCGGTGGGGGTGATCGTCTCGACGGCCTCCCCGAAGGCGTTGTAACGGGTGACGGTGTCGAGGGCCACATAGGTTGCGTTGGGCAGGGCGTGCGGCGTGCCCGCGCCGGTCGTCGCGCTCGGGTTGCCGGTGATGGCGTGCGCCTTCCGGCCGAGCATGTCGTACAGGAAGGAGTGTTCGACGCCGTTGGCGTCGAGCTGCCAGATGACGTTGTTGTGGTGGTCGTACGTGACCCGGGAGGCGCGGGCCTGACTCCGGTCGCCGGTCTCGGACTCGCCCTGCCACACCGCCACCTGCCGGCCGAGGCTGTCGTACTCGTACCGCGCCACGCTGACGGTCGGGGCTTTCGCCTGGGCCGGGGTAACGTTCGTGTTGACCTGGATCACCTGTCCGGCGGCGGAGTAGGACTTCCGCTGCCACGGCTGAGCGAAGCCCCAATCCACCCCGTGGCCGTCGTACACCACGCTCTCGCGGCCGTACCCGTCGTACTCGAACTTGGTTGTGATCGGCGCGGCGTACTGGTATTCTTTGCCGCCAAGCAGCACGACGGCCTTGTCCGACGCTCCGCGGGTGACGAGGGTGCGCAGCCCTTCGGCGTTGTACACGCTGACGGTGGACCGCTCGACCGCGGTGCCGACGGCCTCGGTCACGCGGGTCTGGTGGTCGTAGGCGTCGTACCCGAAGGTGGTCTCGGTGATCGCCAACTCCGGCGAGCCGTCGGCCTTCCAGGCGGTTCGCGGGGCCTTCACCGAGACGACGCGGCCGCCGGCGTCGTAGGTCCAACTGGTTGTCCCCGCCGTGTGGGCGAGCGACTGCACGTGCGTCGGCAGGAGGGCCGGGACGACCGCCGCCTCGGCGAACGCCGACTTCTGCCCGAACCCGTCGTACACGGCCTTCGACTGCACGTCGAAAGCGTTCGTCACCGTGACCGCGTTGTCGAACGTATCGTACTCGAATGCGACGCCGGCGGAGACGGCCTTCGAGCCGTAGCTGGCGGTGTCCACCCAGCGGGCAACGGTCTGGGGGACGACGGACAGGGTCCGCGACCCGCCCACCTCGTAGAACCAAGCCGACTGCACCTCGGCCCCGCTCCACTGGTACGTGACGCGGCCGAGGGCGTCGCGGTCGTAGATGGTGGCCCGCGGCGAACCGTAGTCGGACGTGTACGTGTCGCTCGGCTGCCGGACCTCCTCGCGGACGGTCCCGTCCGCGTTGTACAGGCGGACGGTGGCCAGGAAGTAACCGGTCTTGTTGTCGGCCGTCGGGTTTCCGGCGTACTCCTTGGCCACGGCCACCCGGCCGAGCGGGTCGTGCCCGTACGTCGTCAGGCGGGGCGGGTAGCCGAGCGGGTGTCCGAGAGCCACCTCGTGCCGGCTCAGGTTCCCCATCCCGTCGTACGCCTTGGTCTCGTATCGCAGCGATGCGAACCCGGCGGCGGCGGCCTTACCATAGGCGAAGACCCCCTCGTCGATACGGACCACCTGGTCGGTGCCGGGGGCGTACTCGTACTTTACCGCCGCGGCGGACTGGTCCGCCTTCGTCGGATCGCCGCCGGGGGACAGGGCGAACGTGACCCGCCCGCCAGAGTCGTAGTTCCACTGGAACACGGGCCGCTGGTGGCCGAGTTTGTCCAGGTCGCCGCCCTTCCCGTCGGTGGCGTTCGTGCCGACGACGGTGACGACCTTGCGGCCGAGGGCGTCGTAGGCGTGCGCGGTGACCAGCGCCTGCTTCCACGCCGATTTGTCCGTCGGCGCGACCGGCCCGAAGTTCCGCGGCGCGGCCTCCCAGACGACGTGGTCGGCGGCGTCGTACCGGCGGGCGGTGACGCGGCTGGCCGCGTCCCACGCGCCGAACAGCGACCACGCGCCGAGTCCGGCCGTGAACCGGTCGCCGATCCCGAGTGGGGCGTCCCGGCGGGGTGCCACTTCGACCGTCTCGAACGGGCGATCGAGCTCGTCGTACCGGACCTCCGTGCGGCGGCCGAGCGGATCGACGACGGTGATCTTGTTGTCGTAGACATCGTACCCGAAGTACGACACCCGCGGCGGGGGCGCGGCGGCACCCTGAACCCCGGCGGTCGCCGTCCCGATCTGCCGGACGACCCGGTCAAGCGTGTCGTACCGGAGTTCGGTGGTGCGGCTTGTCGAGCCGGAGGCCGCGCCGCGGGTCTGCTGCCACCACAGGCGGCCGCCGGCGTCGTACTTCGACTCGGTGACGCGGGCGATGGACGGGCCGCCCGGCAGCCCGTTCGCCGTCGCCCCATCGCCCTCGATCACCAGCACCGGTTGACCGAAGGCGTTGTACTTCGACGTGGTCGTGACCAGGGACAGTTTGTCCGTGGCCGCGTCCGTGCCGCCGGGCCGGGTGACCTTCACGACGTTGTCCCGCGCGTCGTAGAGCGTCGTCGTCACGGGAGCGGCGTACGCGCGGGGCTCCGGCGTGCTGTATGGGCTTCCCCACGAAAAGTGGACACGGAGTTAACGGAGGGTCGGGTTGTGCCGGCGTTCGTACTCGACTGGGGATACGTACCCCAGCGATGAGTGCAGCCGGATCGGGTTGTAGAACAGTTCGAGGTACTCGAACACGACCGCTCGCGCGTCGTCGCGGGTGCCTCCGTTCGGGAAGTCCCTCCCGCGTTTCAGACTGGCGAAGAACGACTCCACGGGGGCGTTGTCCCAGCACCGCGCGACGCCACTCATGCCGCACACGATCCCGTGCTGGGTCAGCACGCCTTGGTAGTGCTGGCTGGCGTACTGGCTGCCGCAGTCCGAGTGCGTCAGCAGACCCGCCCCCGGATGGCGGCGGCCCAACGCCAGGTGCCGCGCGTCCACGACCGGCCGGCTCGTCATCGTCGCGTCCATCGACCGGCCGACGATCCGCCGCGAGAACAGGTCCTCCACGACGGCCAGGTACAGCCACCCCTCGGCCGTCGGCAGATACGTGATGTCGGCGACCCACGCGACGTTCGGTGCCGACGGCGCGAAGTCCCGGTTCAACACGTTGGTGGCGACGGGCAGGTCGTGCCGCGAGTCGGTGGTGCGGACGAACCGCTTCGCCGTTCGCCCTCGGATTCCCTGCGCTTTCATCAGCCTGGCCACGAAGTTCCCCGAGCCGTCGAAGCCGCGGTGGTTCAGTTCGGCGGTCGTGCGGGGACTGCCGTAGCAGTGGCGGACCTCGGCGTGGATGTCGGTCATGGCGGCCACCAACTCCTGGCGTCGTTGCTCGGCGAGACTGTCGGGGCGGTCGAGCCAGGCGTAGAACCCGGCGGGGGAAACTTCGAGGGCTTCGCACATCCGGGCGACGGGCCATTGGTCCCGACCGCCGGCGATGAAGGAGAACGTCAGATCGAGTGGCCGGCGAAGTGGGCGGCGGCTTTTTTTAGGATGTCGCGTTCGGCCTTCAGGCGTTGCACCTCGGCGCGGAGGCGGTGCAGTTCCTCGTCGTGGGGGGCGAGTCGTCCGTGACCGGGGAAGGCGTCCGCTCCCTGGGCGCGGAAGGCCTTGAGCCAGTCGTGCAGGCGGCCGTCGGTGATGCCGAGCCGTCGGGCCACCTCGGCCACGGCGAGGTGCTGATCGGTCGCCATCCGCACCGCCTGGAGCTCGAACTCGGCGGTGTACGTCGTGCGGGTCTTGGCCATCGGTGTGTCCCCTCGTTGAGAGAGCTCACACCGTTAACTGCGTGTCCACCAAACGTGGGGAGGTCCA
>JAYTTN010000109.1:0-31928 GCA_043745295.1 Fimbriiglobus sp.
GATTAACATGCACCTGCGGCAATTGGCCAAAAGCACCGCAGTCTGCGCCGCGTGACGGCCGAGTCAAATCCAGAATACCCAAGTTCAGGAACTGGCTCTTAGATCCCAACGTGATCAAAGGTCAGTCGGAGGCGGTCGGCCTTCTTCTGTACGAACTCATCCGCTACCAGAACACCGGTCGGCAGATGGCTGTGTTCAAAAAGCTGGACGCCAAACAGCTGACGGCGGAGGAGTGTGCTGTCGAATCCGAGAAGCTCACCTACGAGTTCATCAACACGCAAACCATGCTTGCCCAGACCGCCGTGGCGGCCGGTCATTGGAAGGCGGGTGCGGCTTGCTACTCGGATCAGGTCGCGGACGCCCTCGACCGCCAGCCACGAGCCGTCCTCGCACAGCAGGCGGTCGCCCGGCCGCAACTCCCGCACGGCCGCCCACCCGCCCCGCTCGGCGAAGAACGGGTGCTCGCCCGTCGTCGCGATCACCCGCCCGCCGGCGACCAACTCCCACACGCGGCCGAGCCGCGCGAACACCGCCTCCACCCGCTTCGGCACCGCCAGCCCGTACGGATCCCACTCGTCCCGGCTCAGCACCCAGTCGCCTGCCGCCACCTCCTCGATGGCCCGCCACCCGTGCGGCGTGCGGATCGGCGTGCCCCGCCCGAAGCACGCCTCCAGGCCCATCGCCTTGGCCGCGGACGACGTGCTTGCGGTTGTCGGGTCCGCCGAAGTGCCGCGCGGCGGCGGATTTGGCTTTCCGTTCGCGGCTGGGTCGAAGGTGTCTCCCGCCGAGGACACGTCCCGGCTCGAAGGCGCGGAGTCAGTCGTCACCGCCGGCGCAGATCACCTGCGGAACCGGCTTGGCGGCGCAGGTCGGGCAGGACCACTACTCGTGGTGGACTCCCTTGCCTGGCGAGTTGTCCTGCCAAAGCAGCTTCCCGTTTTGGCGTCGCACGCGACGACGTAGGGAACCTTCACCCGGTTGTCGTTGCAGAGTCAGACTGCGTTGAAGACAGTCCTCTTTTCGGCCCGACGGTCGTTTCCTTCCCGCCACTGCCTCAGTCCGTCAGTTGTGCGGGATCTCGACCTTGCACCAACCGAGGTTCAGGAACGTCGAGTGGGTGGCGTCGTTCGAGAAGAACTGCGGGTTCAGCGAGTAGATCACGAACCGCCCGTCCTTCACGTCGTTCACCAGTTCCGCCGCGCGGAGCACGCCGAGGTGGTGGGACACGTTCACGATTTCCACGTTCAGCATCGTGGCCAGTTCGGTCACGTTCTTCGAGCCGGTGCGGAGGCAGTCGATGATGCGGATGCGGTTCGTCTCGGCCAGCGCCTGGAGGCGTTTGGCGCAGACTCGGGCGACATCTTCTGCGGTCATGGGATCAAACCCCGTCGGGTGGTCGCGCGTGGGCGCGGAATTCGCCTGCGAACGTGGGAGATGGAACCGTTCGGCCAAGCGAGCCAAGCAACCGCGACACGGTGATTGGCGTGAACTGGAACGTTCAATTATTAGTCGTCGTCCAGACTCTGACAAGACGATTCGCGTCTGCATCCAGGCGTTTTCTCGGAGGCGGGATGATGAATCCCCCGCATGTCGGAAAATGCCGCAACCGATGGCCCCTGAATTATTTGCGCCCACACCATGAGGCCGCACAAGGTGGGCCGTCGCCCGCGCAATTGGTGGCGGGACGTGACACCGATATGACCGGCCGCGCGAGCAAAGCGAACCTCCGTTCGACCGTCGCACTTCCGCACGAGGGGCACGGTTCCTTGGCGTCGGCGGAGGCGCGGGCGACCAGCGCCTCGAACGGATGGCCGCAGTCCGAACACGCGAATTGATACAGGGGCATGAGACGGCCTCTTACACGCGGGTAGGGCGAGATCTGGCACCCAGGGTGCGCGGCGCGACCCTGGGCTGTGGAGTCGAACCCCTTCGGGGTTCAAGCCGGTTCTGCTACGCCGAAGGCGTTACATTCCAAAGCCCAGGGTCGCGCAGCGCACCCTGGGAATACTTGATTAGCCAGACCTACGCAGTCACTACTCGTTCTTGGGTTTGGGTTCGTACACCAGCTTCCCGTCGGCGAAGGCTTTCTCGGCCGCCGCCTTTTCCTTCTCCGGCAGGTCGTGCAGAAAGACGATGCCCGCCTCCTTGTTCTTCCAACCCCACGTCTTGCCGAACACGACGTACTTGACCGGCAGGTCCGGGCCGGCGACGGTGGCCTCGGCTTTCGCCTTTCCGATCACAGCCGGGGCGATGCCGCCGGCGGACGCCACGTCCACCCGCACCCAGAGTTCCTTGCCGACCTCACGGACGGCGGAAATGCTCGCCTTGTACGACGGGTTCGGGGTGCCGAAGGCGACGCTCAACTTGTGTTCCTTCTTGTCGTCGGCGACACCGGCGGACGCAGCAAACGCCATGCCGACACAGGCGACGATGGTTCTGAACATGGCAGGCACTCCGAGGAGGTGAGGCGTCGTGGCATGAACCTGCGCCCATTATACGACAGCCCCGACTTGCTGGCGAGGTCGGTAGCCCGCCAGGACTGTGCAGGGATTCAAACTGCGGTGTCTGGGCGATGTTCGCTTACGAGCCGCGACCGTCGGGGAGCGTATTTTCCGTTACGAATCCGACGCTCCCCGGCGGTCGCGGCTCGTGGGTTCCCCGGATACCGGAACGGCCCGGTCGGCGAGGTCGGCTGGGGAATCGGGCTGGCGAGATTGCCCGATCAGGGGTATCGCGTCCCCTTCCCCGCTCCACGCGAGATGCCCGTCGGATGCCGCTCGGCCGCACAGTTTTGGTTCTGCTGCTGGCCGCCTCGCTCGGCGCGGCCGCGCCGCCGGTGGCCGTGCCACCCGGCCTGCCGAAGTACGACCTGCGACTGACGCTCGACACGGACGCGCACCGCGTCGAGTTGAAGCAGCGGACGACGTGGACGAACACGACCGACCGGCCGACCAGCGAACTCGTCTTCAACTTCTACCCGCACTTCCGGGTCCAGTCCGAAGACCGCTTGCTGCTGGCGAAGACGCTGGAGCTGTTCCGCCTCAGCCCGTCCGACGCCATCGACGCGAACGGGCGGCACGGGAAGGTGAACGAGATCGCGCTCGTCCGCGAGGGCGAACCGGCGAAGCCGCTCCGGTGGAGCTACCGCGAGGACAACTCGTCCGCGCTGGTGGTGGACCTGACCCGGGAAGTCGGGCCGGGGCAGACGGTGACGGTGGACCTGGACTGCACCGTCCGCCTGCCGAACAAGCAGGGGCGGTGGGGGCACTGGCGGGGCGTCCACTTCCTGACGAACTCGCTGCCGACGCTCGGCTTCTACGACCAGTCCGGGTGGCACGCCATGCCGTTCGTGCCGTGGCACCAGCCGTTCTGGAACGAGGCGGGCGAGTACACGGCGCGGGTCGTCCAGGCGAAGGGGCAGAAGCTGGCCTGCTCGGCGGCGATCCGGAGCGAGCGGGCCGTCGAAGGCGGGCTGACGGAGATCACCACCGAGCCGTTCGTCGGGCGAGATTTCGCCCTCCTGTGGAGCGCCGACTTCGAGGAGTTCACGTCGGCGGTCGCCATGCCCGGCGGCCAGACGGTGACGCTCCGCTGCCTCGCCTTCCCGCAGCACGCCTTCTACGCCAAGGAAATGCTGCGGATCGTCGGCGACGCGCTGCCGGTGTACGCCAAGTGGTTCGGGCCGTACCCCTACGACCACTTCACCGTCGTCGAGTCCTACTTCGGGTGGAACGGGAACGAGTGCGCCGGCCTCATCATGATCGACGAGCGGGTGTTCGACATGCCGAAGATCGGCGTCGGGTACGTCGAGTACCTGGTGTCGCACGAGACCTGCCACCAGTGGTGGTACAACCTGGTCGGCACCAACGGGTACGCCGAGACGTTCATGGACGAGGGGCCGGCGACGTACTTCGCGCACCGCCTGCTGGACCAGCGGCGGGGCAAGAACAACCCCATGCTGGCGTGGCCGGAGGCGCTGTCGTTCGCGCCGAACATCCGCCGCGAGAACTACCGGTTCGCGTCGCTGGCCGGGGCGATCCGCCGCGACGAGGTGCCGCCGGCAGCCGGGCCGCTGCCGGAGTTCGGCAACATCTACGGCCTGTTCAGCGGGGCCTACGACCGCGGGTCGAAGGTGTACGGCATGATCGAGTCGCGGCTGGGCGAGGCCGCCTTCTTCGACTTCATCCGCGGGCTGGTGAAGACGTACTCGTTCAAGAGCCTGTCCGCCGTCGCGCTGAAGCGGGAGCTGGAAACGTACACCGGGAAGAACTGGGACGACCTGTTCGAGAAGTGGGTGTACTCGAACGGCCTGACCGACTGGGCCATCGAGCGGGTGGAGATCGACGGCGAGCGGGCGCGGCGGTTCGGGCCGCTGCTGCCGGGGCGACGGCGGCCGGACGGCGGCACGCACGCGGTCGAAGTGATCCTCGCGCAGCGGCGGGAGTACGACGAGCCGACGACGCTCGGCCTCCGCTTCGCCGGCGAGGAGGGGTTCTCGCTCCGCGTGCCGGTCGGCCCGACGACCGCGACCATCAAGCTGGCCGAACACGACGTGACCGTCGAACCGCTCGGCGACGGCCGCTGTCGGGTGCGACTGACGGTGCCGAGCCGCCCGGTCGAGATCATGGTCGATCCGGATCGGGTGCTGCTGGACGCCGACCCGGCCGACAACGTCTGGCCCCGCCGCCCGCGGTTCACCCTCACGCCGCTGTACAACTTGGCCACCGAGACGAGCCTGACGGCCGACTACGACCGGCTGAACGTGAACGCCGGGCTGTGGATTTACGGCCCGGCGTACCAGGATCCGTGGTTCACGCGGTCGTTCATGGCCGGGCCACGCCTGGGGGCGTACCGGCCGGACGTGGTTCAGGGCGGCCTCTACTCGGCGTTCCGGCTGGACTACCGCGACCTCGTCGTCGGCGCGGACGGGCTGTTCGACCACCTGCCGTTCCCGAAGACGCAAATCGGGTTCAGCATCGAGCGGCGGATCGCCGGCCCGTTCTACAACCTGAACGGCACGGCCGGCGACGGCGGGGCGACGCGGGCGGCGGTGTTCGGCCGGTACGTCCTCCGCCAGTCGAGTAGCCTGTACTTGCACCCCATGCACTACGTCGAAGGGTATTCGGCGTACTCGGACAACTTCCTGCCGACCGCCCGCGACCGCGACCCGGCCGGCGTGCGTCCCGACCGGAGCTGGCTGAACGGCATTCACCACCGGCTGAACCTGTACACGCCGTACTGGGACCCGGAGACCGGCGCGTGGGTGGACCTGAACTACGCGATCGGCACCACCCGCCTCGACGGCAAGGACGTGCTGGCGAACCAGTTCCGGGCGGAACTGGCCGCCGCGCGGAAGCTGCCGGACGGGTTCGGCTACCTGTCCACGGTCAAGGTCGCCGCGCGGGGCGTGATCCAGACCGGCTGGCCGGGGCGGGGCGAGTACTTCGCGCTGGGCGGCAGCACGCTGTTCCGCGGGTTCGACCTGGCCGAGCGGCAGGGCAGCTTCCTGTGGGTGGCGAACGCCGAGGCGCGGCTGCCGGTGTTCCGCGACCGGCGGTGGAACTTCCTCGACAACACCAGCGGCATCCGCAACGTGTCGGTAGCCGGCTTCTACGACGTGGGCGGGGTGTACGCGAACGGCCGGGCGGTGACGAACGTGGCCCACGCGGTCGGCGGCGGCCTGCGGGTGGACCTGGCGGTGTTCAGTTTCATCGAGCGGGCGACCCTACGGTTCGACGTGGCCAAGACGGTCAACGCCGGCAGCCCGGTGCAATTCTGGTACGGCCTCCAGCAGCCATTCTGAGGGAATACAAATCCGTTTTATCGCCATGCGACAGCGTCTCTGCTTGACAAGCAATCCGTCGACCGGGGCGCAACCGCACCGGGGCACAGCAGAATGAAACCGACGTTCCGCCTGCAATTCACGCTCCTCGCTCCCGCGACCTGCCCAGCAACAACCCGCTCTCGTTGCCGTTCGTGGACTTCGGTCTTGTCTTCGTCGACTTCGGTCTTACTACTGTCAATTTCGGCTCGCTACCGCCTCCGACCCCTCCCACCTCGACCGATCCCTCTCCAACCAACACAGGTGGGCCTGCCCCGTCCACGCCGCCGGCAAACACCACTGCCACCACACCCCCAGTGGCACTCGAGTTCGATCAGTCGGACGCTGGTGGGTCGTGGGACTTCACCTCGACCATCTACGACGGGAGCCAGACGGGGCCCGTCACGGCTTCCATCGACGACGCCGAGCGCGTCAACGCCAACCTTGCCGACCCGGTGAAAGCGCCGACTTCGACGCCCCTGAAGATGAGCCAAATCGCGGACAACCTTGTTGCCCTCCACGGGACGAAAGACGCTGCGAACCGCGAGCTGCTTGACCGCGCGATCACTGTCGGAAACAAGGTCATGGCCTTCGATGTCGATCAACTGAAGTCCGATGCGATCAAGGACCGCATGCAACTCTACCAAAGAACCATCGCGACGGTGGGTAAAACCGACGGGGTGTACGCACACTTCATGTGGGGTCAGGACATCTCGCTCCCCGGTTACACGGGCACCGTACTTCAGATCTTCGATGTCGAGACGAAAGCGTGGGAGAAAGGTGCGGCGAACCCTGTCGTGACGAACCGCTCGCAGATCGAAGCGTTCTACCTGAAGAATGGCGCGACGAACATGGACCTTCAATCGACGCGACGGGTCATGAATATCGGAGCCGCGGATCGCATCGAACAGACCATCAAGGTGACGCTCGCCGCGGGCACCTACCAAGCGGTAGGTGCCGACAAATTCAGCGGCGTCCAGCAATTCACCATCTTGGAGAAGATGCACGACGGTCCTTTGAAAGGCAAGTACCAGTTGGCTGGCGCGACGACCGAATTCACCGTGAAACTCACGATAGACAACAAGGGTGCCATTACTTTCGACGGCCCGTGGAACAAAAAGTAACAAGGAGGCCACATGACCGCAACGCTTTTGGCGATGGTGCTGGTGCAGAACATGACCGTACCATTGCCGCCGAAGCTCCCCTGGCGGAACTTGGCGTCGCGCGTCGAAGCGATCAAGGAGTGGGGGGCGAGCTTCCTCGTCCATCCTGGGATGACGCGCGAGCAAGTCCTGAAGGTGATGGGTACCCCGTTCGGGATGGATACCTTCGGCCCGCCCGGCCAGTCCTCGGAGACGTTCAGCTACCTGTTTTCCGGTGTGCTGGTGTCGTTCGACGCGAAGGGGCGGGTGACGGACATCAGCCGGTAGCGACTTTGGACTTCAAACGATTCCTTGCCACATCTCCGGTATGCCCGCGTCCACGTGGACGCGGGCATACCGGAGTATCGCTTTTGGGAGGTGAGCGGTTCGTGTCCGTAGCATATCCGCAGGGTTTTCCTCCCGCACCGGCCCGATACGAGGGCGCTCCCATGCCGTCATCCGTCCCCCCGCCCATGCTGCTGCCGCAGGACCGCTCGTCCGGCCTGTCGGCCCGGCGCGACCCGTTCGCGGTCCTGGAATCGCTGCTCGTTTCCCTGTCCGACACGCTGACGGCGAACGCCTCCATCCAGGCCACGGTGGAAGCGGCGGCCGAGGCGCTGGACGCCGACGCCGCCTTCTGGTTCTCCAAATCGACCGACCGGGTGACGGCGCTCGCCGGCCCGCGACTGCCACCGCCGGAGTGGTGCGCCGCGTTCGCCCGCAAGCTGTTGCCGAACGTCCCCGCAGGCGAAGACACGCTGCGGTGGGCCAACCCGATCCCGACGCCGGACCAGCCGACGGCCGCGCTGGTCTGCCGCACGGCGAAGGCCACCGGCTGCCTGTTCGCCCTGACATTCGACCCCGACCGGCGGTTCGACGACGGGGACGGGAAGCTCGCCCGGCTGACCCTGAAGGTGCTGGTCGCCCAGCGGGCGCAGGCCCAGGCCGGCACCAGGCAACTGCTGCTCGGCCTCTTGCACAGCCTGACCACCATCATCGACGCCAAAGACCCGTACACCGCCGGGCACAGCGAGCGGGTGGGTCGGATCGCCGCGCTCGTCGGCAAGCCGTTCGGCCTGTCGCCGGCGCAGCTGGGGGACGTGTACCTGGCCGGCCTGCTGCACGACGTGGGGAACATCGGCATCCGCGACGAGATCCTCCAGAAGCCCGGCCGCCTGACGCGCGAGGAGTACGAGGAGATCCAGTTCCACCCGACCATCGGCGAGCGGATCGTGGCCAGCATCAAGCCGTTCGATCGCCTCCGCGGGGGCGTCCGCCACCACCACGAGCGGTGGGACGGCACCGGCTACCCGGATCGCCTCGGCAAGGAGGAGATTCCGGTGCTGGCGCGGGTGCTGGCGGTGGCCGACGCCTGCGACGCCATGATGTCGCCCCGCCGCTACCGGCCGGGCCGGTCGCCGCTGGAGATCGACGCCATCTTCACGAAGGAATCCGGCCGCCAGTTCGACCCGCACGCCGTCCGCGCGTTCATGATCGTCCGGCACGAGGTCTACCCGCCGATCTACCAGAAAGGCATCGGCGACTCGGCCTTCCACGCCATCGACAACATCGTCGAGAACCTGACCGACGGGACGATGGTGCCGCTGCCGCCGGCGCGGGGCGACCGCAAGTGAGCGAGACCGGATTTGTCGCGGCGCGTGTGCCGCCCGGCCGGGCGAAGGCACTTGGATCGGCGTGAGGACGACTGGGACGGCGAAACGGCCCACGACGGCCCGCCGATCCCGACCCACGCGCGATCCGGAGACCACGCCGATGACCCGCTTCCTCCTCGCTGCTGCCATCACCGCCGCCGCCGTCTCGGCCACGCTGGCCGCCGACCCGCCGAAAGTGCCCGCCTTCGAGGCCAAGCAACTGCACAAACTCCAGGGGCACACGTCGGCCGTGATGTGCGTGGCGTTCTCGCCCGACGGCAAGCTGCTCGCCACCGCCAGCAAAGACAAGACCGTCCGCCTGTGGGACACCAAGACCGGCGACCGCACCCAGCGGATCGCCAACCAGGACGAAGCGTACTGCGTCTGCTTCTCGCCGGACGGTAAGCAGGTAGCTGTCGGCAGTTTCGGCGGCGCGATCAACCTGTTCGACGTGGAATCGGGCGACAAGGTGAAGACGGTGAAGGCCGACAACTCGCTGGCCCTGCTCCGCTGGTCGCCGGACGGCAAGAGACTGGCGGCGGTCGCGGCCGACCGGAGAGAGGCGGACGTGTTCGACATCGAGACCGGGAAGAAGGTGGCCAACCTGGAGGGGCACAAGGGGCTGGTGTGCAACATCGCCTACTCGCCCGACGGCAAGCTGCTCGCCACCGTCGATGACGGGTCGTCGATCCGCCTGTGGGACGCCAAAACGGGCAAGGAAAAAGACAGCCTCAAGGCGCACGACAAGGCGGTGGAAGCCGTCACCTTCTCGGCCGACGGGAAGACGCTCATCACCGGGGCGGACGACAACACCATCGTCCGCTGGAACGTCGAGAAGGGCACCATCATCAAACCGGTGATCGAAGCGGCGGCGGAGAAGAACGGCGGCTTCTGTCACGTCGCCGAACTGCCGAACGGGAACGTGTGGGCGGTGACGTGGGGTTGGGGGCACGCCGTGTTCGACGCGAAGACCGGGAAGGCCGTATGCCGGAAAGCCAGCTTCGACGACAGCGGCCCCATCCTCGTATTCGCCCGAAAGGAGTACCGAACCAACCTCTTCGCTCTCAGCCCGGACGCGAAGACCTATGCCGCCGCCGCCGGCGACAGCGTGCTGGTGATGGACGCCTCGAAAGCGTTCGGAGCCAGGAAGGAAGACTAACGGCCGATGACGCAAGACACGACACTCGACCCCCGGCGAACGCCGGGGGTCGGTTCGTTTCCCCACGCCATTCGCTGGTGCCGGGCGTAAGACAAGCAGCGGATTCGTCACACCGGTGGCCGCCGCATGTCACTCGCCCTGCGCGACGCCCGCATCCCGGATTCGCCGGTCGCCCGCTGGGACGGCCGGTGGAAGCTGGCCGCGCTGACGGAGTTGGCCGTCGGCGTCTCGCTGCTGTCGAACCCGTGGCCGACGGCGGTGGCGGTCGGCCTGGCGCTGCTCCTGGCGCTGTTCGCAAAAGTGCCGATGCCGGTCCTCGCCGGCCGGCTGCTCCTGCTGCTGATGGGACTTATCCCGGTTTGGCTCGTTCTGCCCTTCACCGCCGAGAACGGCGTCCTGACGGCCACGACACTCTCGCTGCGGCTGCTCGCCATCGGCACGGTGGGCTTGGTGCTGCTCCGCTCCGCGCCGCTGCCGGTCACGCTCGCGGCGGCGCACCGGTTGTACGTCCCCGGCGTGCTGATCCAGATCGCGCAACTGGCGTACCGGTATGTCTTCCTGTTCATCGACGAGGCCCGCCGGCTGCGGATCGCACTCCGGGTCCGGGGGTTCCGCGCCCGCACCTCGACCCACACCTACCGCACCACCGGGCACACCGTCGGCACGCTGCTGGTCCGCGGCGGCGACCGGGCGGAGCGGGTAGCGGACGCCATGCGGTGCCGGGGGTTCGACGGCCGCTTCCACTGTCTGCACCGCTTCCGCGCCAACGCCGCCGACGTGTCCGCGTTCCTACTCACCGTGGCCGCGACCGCCGCCCTCGTCTGCTGGGACCTCCTGTCTTGTTAGCCCGCCGCGCCAGCAAGGGGCCAATCCCTCAGGCGGCTCGCCCCTTGCTGGCGCGGCGGGCTAACAACACCAAGGCAATCGAGTTTTCGAGCTGGTGTCGCCGTGACCTACTTATCCGGAGGATGTGACCGTGATCCGAACCGCGCTGCTGATGTCGCTGCTGGCTGGCCCGCTCTCGCTGGCGGAAGACCCGCCGAAGCCGGAGGACTTCCTGAAACCGGCCGAGATCGAGGTGCTGAACAGGCAGAAATTCGTCGTCAGCGACACCGAGTACCGGCAGGTGTTCACGCCGTACCTGTCGGCGGACGTGCCGGTGTTCGTCACCTCGGACTCGCTGCTGAATGCCTTCCATGTTCTGTTCGAGGAATCCGTCTTCCAGCGCGAGCGGACGAACGCGAAGGAACTCCCGGCCGCGCTGCTGAAGATGCTCTCGCAACTGCCCGAGGAGGCGAAGCAGTTCAAGGTGGAGAGAGATCGGCTCGCCGTCGCGCGGCAGCGGACGGAGCGGGTTCTCGGCGTCGCGCTGCGGTTGCTCGACCCGAAGGCCGGCAAGTTCGACAAGGAAATGGAAGACGTCATCGCGGCGGAGGTGAAGCGCATCCAGTCCGGGACCGGCACCGCGAAACCGGACTGGCTCGGCAAACCCGATCCCGGCTTCCTCGCCATCGACTACTCGCAGTTCGTCCCGCGCGGCTTCTACACCCGCACCCCGCAACTCCAGAACCACTGGCGGGCGGTGTCGTGGTTGCAAGCGGTCCCGTTCCGGCCCGACCGCGACGACGAGTTCCTGGCCGCGGCGCTGCTGGCGCGGGCGAGCCGGGCCAAAGACATCGCGACCGCGCTCGATCCCTTCAAGGAATTCTTGGGCAGTGCGGACGATCACCCAGTCGGATCCCTTCTCGAGGACGACAAGCACCGGGCGGGCGAACTGACCGACAAGGATATCCGCGCGTGGCAGAAGGACTCCGTTGAGCGGTTGAAGAACGCCGCACCGAAGGCGAACGACCAACTCGCCACGAAGCGGGAGGCGAGCGTCCGCGTCTTCCCCGCGTACTACCTGCCGGATGCCGGGTTGCTCCAGCGCACCGGCACCCGCGAGCGGTGGCCGAGTGGGTTGGACGTGGCCGCCGCCCTCGGCTCGCCGGTCGCGCGGGACCACCTGAAAACCCACGGGCCGAAGGAGCTGCTTGAGACGATCCTTGCCGAGGCGAAAACCGCCGGGTGGCCAAGCGGGAAGAACAGCGACTCGCTGCACTCGCAGTACCTGGCGTGCCTTCGGACTTTCTTGACTGACACCGAACCGGACTGGCCGAAGTTCATGACCGCCGCGGAGTGGCAGTGGAAGCAGTGCCAGACGGCACTCTCCGGTTGGGCGCAGCAGCGGCACACTTGGTCTCTACAAGCCAAGCGAAGCGTTCAGTTCAAGGGTGGAAACTGGGCGTCGCCGGGCTTCGTCGAACCCGTTCCGGCCTTCTACGCGCGGTTCGCCGAGCTGACCAAAAGTGCGCGGAAAACCTTGGGCGGCTTCCCGACACCGACCGAACGGCCGAGCGATACGGAGTTGGGCATGGTGGCAGCACTCCTCTACCGCCTCACCGAGGCGAAGGTGACGGAACTCGGCAAGGCCGGACTCGACAAGTCGCCCAAAGACAAAGGCCCGCCCGTCCAGTGGCTCTTCGAACGGCTCTCGCTCGCCGAGGATGCGAACGCGGAGTCGGCCGCCGACTGGAAGAAGGTGGTGGCGAAACTGGAGGCGCGGCGGGCGCAACTTCAGGCGGAACTCGACGCCTACGTTCCCGACCTCGCCGCCAAGTGGTCCACGCTCGCCGAATTCGCCGAAACCCTCGCGGCCCTCAGCCGGAAGCAACTGAAAGGAACCGACTTCACCGGCGAAGAGAACCGCTTTCTGACCGGATATGGGGAACGCCTCGCGGCGATCATGCTCCACGAACGGCAGGCGGCATCTCGGCCATCCGACGACGCGCCGCGGATCGTTGACGTGTTCTCGAACCCCGCCAAGAAGCAGCACCTGCACGTCGGCATCGCGCGGCCGCGCGCGATCTTCGTGCTGTACCCGTGGGACGGCAAGGAGGTGCTGTGCCGGGGGGCGGTGCTGCCGTACCGCGAGTTCACCCACGGCGAGCCGCTCACCGATGACGCCTGGCGGAAGATGTTGGCCGGACCGTCCGCGCCGACCGCCCCGGACTGGCTCGCCCCGCTCTCCCCGCCTAAGAAGTAGGCCGCACGCACGGATGTCATGAACACCGCTTCCAGTTCCGTCGCCGTACGCATTCACCGCCTGACGCACCGCTACGCCGACGGGCGGGTGGCGCTGGAGGGCGTGTCGTTCGACCTCGCCGCCGGCGAGCGGGTGGCGCTCGTCGGGCCGAACGGGGCCGGCAAGACCACGCTATTCCTCCGCCTGTGCGGGGTGCTGGTCGGCAAGCCCGGCGAGGTGGCCATTTGCGACCTCGACCCGGCGGACGCCGAGCAGCGGAAGCAGCTCCCCCGCACCGTGGGTGTGGTCTTCCAGAACCCCGACGATCAACTCTTCTCTTCGACGGTGCTGGAGGACGTGGCGTTCGGGCCGCTGAACCTGCACCTGCCGCCTGCCGAAGCGGAGGCGCGAGCGCGGGAGGCGCTGGCGGCGGTCGGGCTGAGCGGGTGCGAACAGAGGTCGCCGCACAAGCTCTCCGGTGGGGAGAAGCGCCGCGCGGCACTAGCCGGGGTGCTGGCCATGCGGCCGCGCGTGCTGCTGTTGGACGAGCCGAGCATGTTTCTCGACCCGCGCGGGCGGCGGGAACTCATCCGCACCGTGTGCGACCTGCCCGGCACGCAACTCGTCGCCACCCACGACCTCGATTTGGTGCTGGACTGCTGCCCGCGCGCGATCGTGCTGGACGGCGGACGCATCGCCGCCGACGGCCGCACGGGGGACGTGCTGGCGAACGCGGAGTTGATGCGGACGCACGGGTTGGAAGTCCCGTACCGGCTCAGGTCGTAAGATGTGTTGGAGCCGTTGCAAGCGGGTATCGCCGCGGTCTTCCACCTCTCCCCGTTGGGGAGAGGTCGGCGAGACGAAGTCGAGCCGGGTGAGGGGCTGCTCGGCGAAGAGAAGACCCTCACCCGGTTGCCGCGCAACCGGCCTCTCCCCAACGGGGAGAGGTGTAAAGCCGTGCCACCGTAGTGCCATTTCACGCGAGCCAGCAAGATTCCCGATGCCCGAAGTCCTCCTCGATACGCCGCCGCTGAACCCCGTCCGCCCGCCCGTCGCCGTGCGGGAGGTGCTGACCCCGGACGCTCCTCCGCCAAGGCGCAAGCACAGGATCATCGCCGTGCTACCGGCGTACAACGCCGAGAAGACCCTGGCCGCCACGGTCGCGGATTTCCCCGCCGGCAGCGTGGACGAAATCCTGCTGGTGGACGACTGTAGCAGGGACCGCACCGTCGAGATTGCCCGCGGCATGGGGTTGACGGTGATCGTCCACCAGAAGAACACCGGCTACGGCGGCAACCAGAAGACGTGCTACAAGTATGCGATGGAGAACGGGTATGATATCATCGTCATGATCCACCCGGACTATCAGTACGATTCGCGGGTGATCCCGCACGCCGTCAGCTTCATCGAACTGGGCATCTGCGACGTGATCCTCGGCAACCGCATCCGCACCCGCGCCGAGGCCGTGGCGTGCGGGATGCCGTGGTGGAAGTACCTGTCCAACCGCGCGCTGACGCTGTTCGAGAACCTGTTCCTCGGCCAGAACCTCGGCGAATTCCACAGCGGGTTCCGCGTGTACCGCCGGAGCGTGCTGGAGACGATCCCGTTCGAGTCGAACTCCGACGACTTTGTGTTCGACACGCAGTTCCTCGTGCAGGCGGTCCACTTCGGCTTCCGCCTCGGCGACGTGCCGGTGCCGGTGCGGTACTTCGACGAGGCCAGTAGCATCAACTTCCGCCGCAGCAGCAAGTACGGCATCGAGACCGTGAAGACCGTGGCGCAATACTGGCTGAACAAGATCGGCATCAAGAGCCGGTTGTTTCGGAAGAAGAAGGCGACGTAGCCCCGAAGGGGCGACCGCCAATAGCCTGGGGCGTCAGCCCCAGGAAGACGTGACAGGATGACCCAAGCCCCGAAGGGGCGACACCTGCCGCCCCTTCGGGGCTTGGGTCATCTCCCTCCAGACCTGGGGCTTACGCCCCAGGCTATTGGCGGTCGCCCCTTCGGGGCTGCAATCACGGGGCCACGCCTCGCCACGGGGAGACCGACATGATTCGCGCACTCTTCGCGCTGCTCTTGGCTTCCCACGCCGTCGCCGCGGACCCGGTTCGCCTCACCACGGATCGCGTGTTCAAACAGCATTTGCAGTGGTCGCCGGACGGCAAGCGGTTCCTCGTCACGCGCATCCATCAGGGCAAGATGGCGGTCTGGACTCTCTCGGCCGACGGCAAGGAGTTCGCTCGGCTGCTGCCCGACCACAAGGAGCCGCACTTCGACGCGAGCTGGTTGGCCGACGGAAAAAAGGTGGCCTACGTCTACGACACGCTGCAAGGCACCGACGGCAAACTGCGGATCAACGTGTGCAACGCCGACGGGTCGGACGACAAGATTCTGATCCCGCACAAGGCGTTCGAGGAGTCGCCGCGGTGGTCGCCGGACGGCCAGCACCTGCTCTGGGTCAGCACCCGGCACGGCAACCCGGAGTTGTACACCGTCACCGCCGGCGGCAAGGACGAGAAGCGGCTGACCAGCGAGATCGCCGCCGATTTGCACCCGGCGTGGTCGCCCGACGGCAAGCGGATCGCATTCACCAGTGGGCGGACGGGCAAGCAGAAGGTGTTCGTCATGGACGCCGACGCGTCGAACGTGAAGCGCCTCACCGACGGCGATCACCTGGACGCCTGGCCGGTCTGGAGTCCGGACGGCAAGCGGATCGCCTACGTTTCCAACAAGACCGGCAACTACGACGTGTGGCGGATGGACGCCGACGGCAAGAACGCCAAGAACCTGACAACCCACGACGCCCAGGACACGTCGCCGACGTGGAGTGCGGACGGGAAGAAGCTGGCGTTCCTGTCCACCCGCGACGGCGGCACCGACGTGTATGTGATGGAGGTGAAGTGATCCGGCTCGGTCCCTCACTTCACCGCGCACGTCTGCCCGTCGGACTTGCGGTTCCACGGCATCTTGGCGATCAGCATCCCCATCCCGCAGGTGTCGCTGATGCCGGCGAACACCAGCCCCGCACCGATGAACGCCGGGATGCCGGCGAACCACGAATCGACCGCCATCGCCAGAACCGCGCCGACGAACCCGATACCGCCAGCGGCGATGCGGACTTGGCGTTCCAGCGACATCACTTTCCGGCCACGCGCCACCGGCAGCCCGGCGACCTCGCACGCCAGCGTCCCGCCGTCGATGTTCACGACGTTCGTGAAGCCGGCGGCGGTCAGGGCTTCGCACGCCTTCCGGCCACGATTGCCGGTGCGACAGACGACGTGGATCGGCCGCGCGGTGTCGGCGTTCTCCGCCGTCAGTGCGGCCGGGTCGAGGCGGTCCAGCGGAACGTTGCGGGCACCCTTGATGTGCAGTTCGGCGAACTCCAATGGAGTGCGAACGTCGAGCAGTTCCACCCCGCCGGCGGCGAGACGTTGCGCGAGCGCGGCCGGCGACAGGAGTGTGCATTCGGTAGCGATCATCGGTTCGGCTCCGGTTCCGTGTTCAGGCGATGCACCAGTGCCGCCGCATCCTGGTGGTTTGCGATCTCGCCGTCGAGTTGGGCGACCCGCACGGCGTCCAGCAGCTTCTTGAACCGCGGGCCGGGCGAGAGACCCATCGCTTGCAGGTCGTCGCCGGTCAGCAGCGGCTTCGGGTTCAGTTGCTCCGGCGTGCGGGTCCGGAGCAAGTTCAGACAGAACTCCACCGCCGTCAGGTCGTCGCCGGCCGCCACCGCCTCGGCTTCGTGCAGTGCGATTAGTTCGCCAGTACCGGGGTAGGCCAGAATCGGGAACAGAACGCTGTTCTTCATCGTCGGAGCCGCGACGAGCGCCGACCGGTTCGCGACCAGCCAGACGATTCGTTCGAGTTCATCGTTCGAGAGCCGCAGCCGCCGGCAGACGTTCCCGGCGACCTTCGGGGTGACGTTGCCCATCAGCACCGCGAACACGAGCGGGAACGACGGCGGGAGTTCTTGGCCGGCGACCGCCGAAGGGATCGTTGGCGGTCCCAGCAGTCTGTCGCCTGCCACACGAATGCGGGTCTTAACTTCGGTCACTTCCGGCAACACATGCGGGAATAACCCGAACTCGTCGAGCAGTTCCAGCCCGCGCACGCGGTGGCGGTCGGTCAGAATCTTCCGCAGTTCCTCGGCGATGCGCTCGGCGCTGACGGCCGCGATGTCCCCGGCCATCGCGGTCGCGGCGGCGTGCGTGGCCGGGTCCACGGTCAACTCGAACCGCGCCGCCATGCGCACCGCGCGGAGGATGCGGAGCTTGTCCTCGGCGAACCGCAATACCGGGTCGCCAATCGCCCGTAGCACCTTCGCTTCGAGGTCGGCGCGGCCGTTGACGAAGTCCAGGACGCGGTTCGACAGCGGGTCGAGGAACAGCCCGTTGAGGGTGAAGTCGCGCCGGGCGGCGTCCTCCTCCGGCGAACTGAAGGTCACGGCGTCCGGCCGGCGGCCGTCGGTGTAGGTGCCGTCGCTGCGGAACGTGGCGACCTGCACTTTCAGCCACTCGCCGCCGGCGTCGCGCGGGCCGATGACTTCGACGACGCCGAAACTGGCTCCGAACGAGTGCGTGCGACGAAACAGTTTCTTCACGTCGTCCGGGGTCGCGGACGTGGCGATGTCGTGGTCGGCGGGAGTGATGCCGAGCAGTTCGTCGCGGACGCAGCCGCCGGCGAACAGGGCGACGAATCCGGCGGCCTGGAGTTTGAAAACCACGTCGATGGCGAATTCGCGCTCGGTCATAAGGGAATGATACGCGAGTGAGGAGCGCCCGTTTAAGAAGAGGAACGCGGATGACGCGGATCAAAGCAGGGATGAAGAGGACCCGAAGAATGCCTTCACAGCGTGTTTCGGATCCTCTTCATCCCGCCTTTCATCCTCTTCATCCGCGTTCCTCTTTTGGAACGTTTCCCCTCCCTCACTTCTCGACGTACCCCTTGCCCACCTTCTCGGCGACGAGCGCGTCGGCTTCTTGCTGGGCTTTTTCCGGCGTGGCGAAGGTCTTCGTCTTCTGCGACCCGGCCGCGCCGATCTTGCCCCAGTGCGTCGTCATGTCGTTCCCCGACACCCACACGGCCCAGAACTTCGCCGCGCCGTCCTGGGTGCATTCGAAGGCCCGCTTGCCGCCGAGCGAGGAGACGGCGACCGGCTTCGCGGCCGGTACTGGAAGGGGCGGAGGTGGGGCGACGACCGCGACCGGCTTGGCCGCGTCCGTCCGCTCGCGGACGAAGCTGGGGAAGCGCGGCACGCCGCCGTCGGTCAGTTCCTGGTAGCGGTAGGTGATGGTCGCGCCGACGGCCGGCGGGGCCTCCCGCTGCTTGTCGGTGAAGCCGGTGCCGACGGCGAACTGGGTGCCGTTCGGCATCCGCACGTTCACCGCCCCCAACCGTCCCTTGTGCTTGCCCTTGCCCGGCTCGTGGCTCACCACCACCGCCTCCGCGTCGCGGAACGTCTTCACCTTCAGCAGCGTGGGACTGCGGCCGAGGACGTACTTCGATCCCGGCTCGCGGAGCATCAGCCCTTCCCCGCCGAGCGCTTCGACGCGCTTCAGCTCTTCCAGCAAACTGTCGGTGCCTTCGCATTCGGTGTGAACGTGGATTCGCGCGTACTTGTTGCCCCACTTCGGCATCACCGAACCTAGCCACTCCAGGCGCGACTCGAACCCGCCCCGCGCGTCCGGGGCATCGAAGACGAGGTACTTCACCTCGTTCCAGATGTCGGGCTTGTCCTGCCGGCGGACGACGCCGACGGTTCGCTGGAACGCCTTGCGGTCGATCCAGAGTTCGCCGTCGAGGGGCATCAGGGGCAAGCCGAGCGTGAACCAGTCCGGCGCGTAGAAGATGTTCCCCTGGCGGGACAGGAACTGCTTGCCGTCCCAGTACGCCCGCACGCCGTCGAGCTTCTCGCTCATCCACCAGCCGGTCACATCCTGTTCGGTGTCCCAACTCTCGGCGAGCAGCAGCGGCGGGCCAGCTCCCTCTTCGGACCCCTCCGGCCGCTGGGGTTTCGGCGGCAGCGCGGTGCCGATGCGGGCCTCCTCCTCGGCCTCGCCCCGGTACTTCCGCAGGTGCTTGCACGTCCGCCGCTCGATGGGCATGGACTGGTTCCGCCACGCCGGGCAGTTGCACGAGTAGACGCCGCCGACGTTCTTCAACTGGTACGGTTTGGCGGCGGACCCCTTCATCTCGACCGTCTCGCCGTCGGGGATGTCGGGCATGGCACCGTCCGGAAGAAGGTGGGCCACAGAGGCCCGGAAACACAGAGCAGACAAAAACGAGGGAGGAAATGCAAGGTTCGTTGTCCGGATTTCTTTCGCGGCGGGTGTCCGGGCGCGGCGGCGTCACTCGGCGAACGGGCCGAGCTTGCGGAACTTGGCGTAGCGGGCGTCGAGCAGTTGCGGGATGGGCAAGTCCGACAGCTCCCGCAGCGAGCGGACCAGGTACGACCGCAGGGCGTTGCTCATCTCCTTCGGGTTGCGGTGCGCGCCGCCGAGCGGTTCGGGGATCACGTCGTCCACGACGCCGTACTCCTTCAGGTACTTGGACGTGAGGCGGAGGGCGTCGGCCGCGCGGGGCTTGGTCTCGTCGTTCGCCGTCTTCCACAAAATGCCGGCGCACCCCTCCGGACTGATGACCGAGTAGTAGGCGTGCTGGAGCATGGCCACGCGGTCGCCGATGCCGATGCCCAGCGCCCCGCCGGACCCTCCTTCCCCGATCACCACGCACACCACCGGCGTCGGCAGCGTCGTCATCTCCAGGATGCTGGTGGCGATCAGTTGGGATTGCCCGCGCTCCTCCGCCCCGATGCCGGGGTACGCGCCGGGCGTGTCGATCAGGCAGACCACCGGCAGCCGGTACTTGGCCGCCAGCTTCATCTTCGACAGCGCCTTGCGGTACCCCTCCGGGTGGGCGCAGCCGTAGAAGCACTGCTGCCGCTCGGCCAGCGTCCGCCCCTTCTGGTGGCCGACCAGCATCACCTTGATGCCGTCCACGCGGGCGAACCCGGTGCGGAGGGCGCGGTCGTCGCCGAACGCGCGGTCGCCGTGCAGTTCGACGAACTCCTCGAACGCCGAGTCGATGTAGTCGAGCGTCTGCGGGCGGTTCGGGTGGCGGGACACCAGCACCGTCTCCCACGGCGACAGGGCGGCGTACCGCGCCCGCTTCAGGCCGACCAGCTCCTTGCGGACCCGCTTCACGTCGTCGGCGTCCCCGGCCTCCGCCTCCATCCGCGCGAGGGTGGTTTCCAGGGCGTGGATGTCGGTCTCGAACGGCAGCGGGGCGGGGATCACGTCGGCTCCGAGGGGCGGGGGCGCGGGCCGGAGCAGGCCGGCGAGAGAAAGTTTGGGAATTCCGTCCGGAATTATTTGACAAAACCGAAAACGGAACGCATAATCACTGGTGTGACATTTGTGGCCTGTTACATCATCATGCCGCCGCCGTGGTCGTCCTCGTCGGTCTCCACGACGGATTTGAAGAACTTGATCTTCCGCGCCTCCATCAGCACCTCGTGGAAGGACTTCGGCCGCTCCTCCACTTTCTTCGCCAGCATCCTCGACAGCAGTGCCGAGTATTCGTCGGTGGCGTCCGGCAGGTACGCGGTGAGCGGAGCCGCCTTCTCCACCATGTGCTTGCGGAGCAAGTCCTGGATGCTGTTCCCGCGGAACGGCGGGCGGCCGCAGGCCACCTCGTACATGGAACAGGCGAAGGCGTAGATGTCCGACCGGGCGTCCAGCGCCAGCCCGCGGATCTGCTCCGGCGACATGTAGCTGGCCGTCCCCTCCGGCGTGCCCCGCTTGCGGAACAGGCGCGCCAGGAACGAGTTCTTGATCCGCTTGCTGATGGCGAAGTCGATGATCTTCGTCTGCCCCGTCGCGTTCACCAGGATGTTGTCCGGCTTCACGTCCAGGTGCAGGTAGCCGCAAGCGTTCATGTACGCCAGCCCGGTCGCCGCCTGCTTGAAGATCTTTTTGGCGACCCGCTTCAGGAACTCCTTGTCTTTCGGATCCCGCGACTGGAGCCGCTTGCGGATGCTGCCGGACGCGAAGAACTCCATGACGAAGTGCGGCGTGTCCGGACTGCGGTTCACCTTCACGATGTTGATGACGTTCTCGTGCCGCAGCTTGGTGCCGATCTCGGCCTCGTTGAACAGCAGCCGCCGGTGCGAGGCGCTGCCGGCCACCTCCGGCAGCAGCACCTTCATGGCGAAGTGCCTCCCGCTGTTCGGCTCGGCCACCTCGAACACCTGCGACGTCTGCCCGGTCTGGAGGAGCGAGCGGACCTTGTACCCGCCGATCACCTGCCCGATGCTGATCATTGTCGTCTCGCTCTTGTAGGTCGTGGTCGAGACGGCCGAAGGCCGGCGAGGCCCGACGGTGATGCGCTGTCGGGCCTCGAAAACTCGACCCGACCTACACGTTGGCTCACCAGTACTTCTCGAAGTGGACGGTGCCGTCCACCTTCAGAGCCGGGTTGTCGGCGGTGAAGCCGAGCTTCGCCAGCTCCTCGATCGCGCCGACCGGCGCGGGAAACTCCCACGTGCCGGTCTCCTTGTTCTTCGCCGGGATGCCGATCATCTTCGGGTTGCCGCACAGGAACACGTGCGTGTTCGCCGGGTCGAGTCTCGTGCCCAGGTGCTGTTCCAACTCGCCGCTGGCGATCAAATCCTGGATGTACACCTTCCCCGCGCCGACGTTCTCGCGGGTGGTCAGCGGCAGGTACTTGTACTGCGGGAATCGGGCCGTCAGCCGCGCGTGGACCGGCGTGTACCCCAGGTCGCGGGCGTAGCGGACGCAGCAGGCGTTCAGGATGCGGCCGGTGTGCCCCGCGCGGAGCAGTTCGCCGAGCATCGAGTTGTGCGGGGCCTCGCCGGTGCCGGTGCCGAGGAACACCACGTTGTCGCCCGGCTTCACCGGGGTTAGGGTGAAGTGCCCGGTGATCTTCTCGCCGATGTTGATCCGGTCGCCGACCGCCAACTTGAACAGCCGGGGCGTGAGCGCCGGCACCCGACCGTCCGGGTTCTCCCGCACGAGCACGATGTAGAACTCCAGCCAGTCGTCGGCCGCCGGGTCGCGGAGCGTGTCGCCGCCGGCGTACACCGAACTACTAATCGAGTACGACCGCCGCACCAGCTTCAGCAGGTCGTCCGGCTTCAACTGTTCTTCCTGACAGCCGGCCTCTCGCGGCTCGAAGTTCGCCAGGCCCAGCGTCGTGTACTGGCCCGCAAGATACGCCGATCGGGGGGAGTCGGGCGTCACCCGCAGGATGAGCAGGTCCGAATGCAGCCGATCCAGGTGCGTGACGGTACCGTTGTACCGCTTCAGGCGGAACTCCGCGATCTGTTCGGGCGTAACGCTCATCCCACGGATCCCCGGCCGCGAAAGTTGGAAGGCGGCGTTCCCGTATGCTATCGAGGACCTCACCCCCCGGCCCCCTCTCCGTCCCGGAGAGGGGGAGTTGGAACAACCCTCTCCGGGACGGAGAGGGTGGCGAGCGCAGCTCGCCGGGTGAGGTCTTCGCCGGTGCCATCCACCACCCGAGACCCGCGATGCCGCCCAGCCCGTCCCGCGTCCGCCCGGACCAGCCGCTACTGCCGTCGGTGCTGGACCGGCTCATCGACCTCGACCCGGCCGTCTCGACCGAACCCGCGCAAAGCCGGACGCAGATGATCCGCGAACTGCGGGCAGCCGTCCGCCGGGATTTGGAACTGCTGCTCAACACCCGGCAGCGGTTCGCCGACGTGCCGGCGGAGTTCGCCGAGGTGGCGAAGTCGATCCTGACGTACGGCCTGGCGGATTTCAGCGGGTCCGGCCCGTCGGGGGCGAAAGAACGGCAGGAGTTGTGCCGTAAAATCGAAGGCGTGATCCGCCGCAACGAGCCGCGACTCCTGGGGGTGAAGGTCGATCTCGTGACCGACGGCGACCCGACGGATCGCACCCTGCGGTTCCGCATCGACGCGCTGATGCGGGCCGACCCGGCTCCGGAGCCGGTGGTGTTCGATACGGTGATGGAGCCGACCACGACCACATTCACCGTCGGCGGGGAGGCCGCATGACCGACGACCTGCTGGGGTATTTCAACCGGGAGTTGTCGCACCTCCGCGCGCAAGCCGTGGGGTTCGCCGACGCGCATCCGAAGGTGGCCGGCCGCCTCCGCCTCGGCGCGGACGGCAGCGAAGACCCGCACGTCGAGCGGCTGCTCCAGGGGTTCGCCTACCTGACCGCCGGCTTGCGGCAGAAGCTGGACGACGGGTACGCCGGCATGGCCGAGACGCTGCTCGGCGTCCTCTACCCGCATTACCTGAACCCGATCCCGTCCGCCGCCATCGTGCAGTTCGACCTCGACCCCGGCCAGAATGAACTGGCCGGCGGGCTGGTCGTGCCGCGCGGCGAGGGGGTGGAGACCGAGCCGATCCAGGGCGAGCCGTGCCGGTTCCGCACCGTCTACCCGGCGACGCTGCTGCCTATCGACGTGTCCTTGGTCGAACTCCGCGCGGCCCCGTTCACGGCCCCGCCGGTCACCGGCGTCACCTCGGCGGCGGCCGCCCTTCGCATCCGCCTCAGCACGCGGTCGGGCACCCTGCCCTTCTCCGCCCTCGGCGTTTCCACCCTGCGGTTCTACCTGCATGGGCAGTCGCAGGTGGTCAACCGGCTGTACGAGCTGCTGTTCCGCTCCGCCCGTCGCGTCGTCTTCGCCACGTCCCCCGACGACCGCGCGGCCGTGGCCGCCGACCCGACGGTCCTCCGCCCCGTCGGGTTCGACGAGAACGAGGGGTTGCTGCCGTACCCGCAACGGTCCCTGCCGGGCTACCGACTGCTCACGGAGTTCTTCGCCTTCCCGCGGAAGTTCCACTTCGTCGATGTGGTCGTCCCGCCCGCCGCGCTGGCCCGCGCCGGGCGGCACCTAGAGCTGTTCGTCTACCTGGATCGCGCGGCGGCGGACCTGGAACCGCAGGTGACGGCCGACACGTTCCGCCTCGGCTGCACGCCGGTGGTGAACCTGTACACCCGCCGCGCGGAACCGATCCGGCTGACGCACACCGAGCCGGAGTACCGCGTCGTTCCGGATGTCCGCCGGCCGCTCGCGCACGAGGTCTATTCGGTGGACCGCGTGTCCGCCACCGGCCCGACCGGGGAGGTCGCTGAGTGGCTTCCGCTGTATGCGCGGCGGCACGGCAGCCAGGCGGACAGCGTGTCGTGGCACGCGCGGCGGGTGCCCGCGCCCGGCGGATCGACGGCCGAAGCGGTGACGGATCGCGGGACGGACGTGACCGTGGCGGTGGTGGATCGCACCAACCGCCCCGCCCCGCCGCTCGGCTGGACCGTTCACGTCGAAACCACTTGCCTGAACCGCGACCTGCCGGCCCGCCTGCCGTTCGGCGGTGGCCAGCCGCGGCTCCAGTTCGCCGAGGGCGGCGCGGCCGTGTCCGCCATCCGCTGCCTGACGCCGCCGACGCTGACCCTGCGGCCGAAGCTCGGCCCGGAAACGCTGTGGCGGCTGGTGTCGCACCTGACGCTCAACCACCTGAGCTTGGCGGGCGGGGCGGACGCGGCCGGGGCGCTGCGGGAGTACCTGACCCTGTACGACTTCGCCGACCGGCCGGACACGCGGGCCGCCATCGACGCCGTGGTCCGCCTCGACGCCGCCCGCATCACGGGGCGGCTGAACGGCGGCATCGGCCGGGGGGTGGAGGTGACGGTGACGCTGGACGAGGAGCGGTTCGCCGGCCGCGACCTGTTCCTGTTCGGGGCCGTGCTGGACCGCTTCTTCCCACTCCAGGCGTCGCTGAACACGTTCACCCGCACCGTGGCGAAGGTGGCCGCCCAAGACCGGGAGTATCACCGATGGCCGACCCGCGCCGGGAACCGCGAGGTTCTGTGACGGACGCCCTGACGGCCGCGCCGCAGCGGTTCGACTTCCACCAGGCGGTGCGGCTGCTCGAGCGGGCGGCCGGCCGGCGGGTCGGCACGGACACCCTGCCGGCCGCCGAACCGGTCCAGATCACCGTCCCGCCGAGTCTGAATTTTCCCGGCTCGGCCATTGTCGAACTGTCTCTGTCGAAGACATCCGGCCCGCCGAAACTGGGCGTCACCTTCGCCGGCCTGACCGGGCCGAACGGCGTTTTGCCACAGCACTACACGTCACTCGTCATGCGGCGGGCACGGGCGAAGGACGCCACCCTCCGCGACTTCCTCGACGTGTTCCACCACCGCCTGTTCTCGCTCCAGATGCGGGTGTGGGAGAAGGGACACCTGCCGGCGGCGCACGAGGCCGACCCGGAGCTGGCGGCGGGGACGGTCGTCGTCCGGGCCGTGGCCGGCATCGGCATCCCCGCCGTCCGCGAGCGGACGGCGTTCGCCGACGACGTGTTCCTCGAATTCGCCGCCCTGTTCGCCGCCCGCCCGCCGACCGCCAACGGCTTGGAGCGGGTGCTGCACGGGTACTTCGGCTGGCCGGTGGCGGTGGAGGAGTTCGTCGGCCAGTGGCTGTATCTCGACGCGGACAACCGAACCGTGCTGCCGACGGTGGACGCGCCCGCCGGCCGGAACACCCGCTTGGGCCACGACGCGGTCATCGGCCGGCGGGTGTGGGACGTGCAGAACAAAGTCCGTATCCGCCTCGGTCCTTTGGATTTCCCGGCGTTTCAGTCGCTCCAGCCGGACGGAGCCGCCCGCGCCGCCGTGGCCGACCTGGCCCGCGCCTACGTCGGCGCGGAGTTCGACCTGGAAGTGAATCCCGTGCTGCGAGCCGACGCCGTGCCGCCCCTCGCACTCGATCCGGACGAGATCGCCGGCCCGCGCCTGGGCCGCACCGCGTGGGTGGCCTCCCACGGCTTCGCCGCGGCCGCGACCGACGCCCGCTTCGCGGTGACGGCCTGAGAAATTCCGGAGGCGGGTGATATAAGACGGCCGGTCGTGGCGTAGTGTCTGGCGAGACGGTTCGCGAGTGCGAGCCACACCGACCGGAACCGGCGGCCCCACATTCGGGACACGCCAACCATCGAGGGAGCCGACCATGCCGATCTACATCAAGTACGGGGACATCAAGGGCGACGTGACGGCCGAGGGCCACCTGGGCTCGGCCGGGTGGGTGGAGGTGAACAGCTTCCAGTTCGGCGTCGGCCGCGGCATCGCGTCGCCGACCGGCGGCGGGGACGACCGCGAGTCGAGCGCCCCCAGCATCAGCGAGATCGTCGTCACCAAGGACATGGACAAGTCGTCCTTCTCGTGGCTGGAAGCGTCCCTGTGGGGCGAAGGGGTGGCCGTGCAGATCGACTTCTGCAAGACGGACAAGGACAAGCTGGAAGTGTACTGCACGTACAAGCTGTCCGACGCGATGGTCAGCGGGTACAGCGTCAGCAGCGGCGGCGACAAGCCGACCGAGAGCCTCAGCTTCAACTTCACCAAGATCGAGTACGAGTACACCCCGATGGGCAAGAAGAACGAAGGCACCACGCCGATGAAGACCGGCTGGGACATCTCCCTCGGCAAAGTGGCCGCCGCGTAACGCGACGACGGCGGGGGCAGCGATTCACGCCGACGTGGACCGCTGCCCCGTCGGTCTTTTGGCACGCCGCCCGGCGCGCACCGACCGCCCTGCCCTCTGGCCCCCGAACTTACCATGCCACTGACACAAACCGGCCGTCTGCTGACGGTCACCACGCCACTCGGGGCGGACGCCGTCCTCCTCACCGGGTTCCGCGGCCGGGAAGAACTCTCCCGGCCGTTCTCGTTCCAGCTCGACCTGGCCACCGATCAACCCGTCGCCGCCGGCGACCTGGTGGGCAAGGCCATCTCCTGGAAGGTCGAGTATCCGGAGGACCAGCCCCGCCAGTTCCACGGCCTCGTGCGGTCGCTCGCCGTCGGCCCGCTGCTCGGCCGGGGGCTGCGGGAGTACCGCGCCGAGGTGGTGCCGTGGCTGTGGTTCCTCACCCGCGCCACCGACTGCCGCATCTTCCAGAACAAGTCCGTCCCCGACATCCTGGCCGACGTGTTCGGCCGGTACGGGTTCGCCGACTTCACGAACTCCGTCACCGGCACCTACGCCGCCCGCGAGTACTGCGTCCAGTACCGCGAGTCGGCGTTCGAGTTCGTCTCCCGGCTGATGGAAGAGGAAGGGATCGCGTACACCTTCACGTTCGCCGAGGGCAAGCACACGCTGGTGCTGTTCGACGCCGTGGCCGCCTACGAGGACTGCGCCCCGCACGCGACCGTCGAGTTCCGACCGGAGCTGGCCACCGCCGAGGTGGTCGGCACGTGGGAACGGCGGTTCGCCTTCGTCAGCGGCAAGGCGGCCCACACCGACTACCACTTCGAGACGCCGGCAACCAACCTGCTGGCCACCACCGACACCGTGGTCGGGCTGGCCGGCGTCGCCGCCTTCGAGCAGTTCGAGTTCCCCGGCCGGTACACGGCGAAGCCCGGCGGGACCACCCGCGCCGTCGTGCGGATGGAAGAGGAGGAGACCGGGTACGACACGGTGCGCGGGTCCGGCCGCTGTTCGTCGTTCCGGCCCGGTGCCGCATTCACCCTGACCGGGCACCCGCTCGACGACGGCCTCCGCTTCGCCGTCACCGCCGTCGATCACACCGGCAGCGAGCCGGCCCTGCCCGGCGGGCGCGCCGGCGAAGGGGAGTACGCCAACGTCTTCGAGTGCATCCCGGCCGCCGTCCTCTTCCGCCCGGCACGGCTGACCCCGCGGCCGATTGCCGTCGGCCCGCAGTGGGCGGTGGTGGTCGGGACCAGCGGGGAGGAGATCTACTGCGACAAGTACGGCCGCGTGAAGGTGCAGTTCGTGTGGGACCGGCTCGGCAAGAACGACGAGAACAGCTCGTGCTGGGTGCGGGTGACGGAGGGGTGGGCCGGCAAGAACTGGGGCAGCATCTACATCCCCCGCATCGGCCAGGAGGTGATCGTCGAGTTCCTGAACGGCGACCCGGACCGGCCGATCATCACCGGACGGGTGTACAACGCCACCCAGATGCCGCCGTACACCCTGCCGGACATGAAGACCCAGAGCGGCATCAAGACCCGCAGCAGCAAGGGCGGCGGCACCGCCGACTTCAACGAGCTGCGGTTCGAGGACAAGAAGGACAGCGAGGACATCTACTTCCACGCCCAGAAGGACGCCCACCGGGTGGTGGAGAACGACGACGACCTGAAGGTGCTGCACGACCAGACGATCACCGTCACGAACGCCCGCACTCTCGTCGTGAAGGACGCCGACGAGACCATCACCATCGACAAGGGGAACCGCACCCGGACGGTGAGCAAGGGGGACGACTCGCTGACGGTGACGACGGGCAAGCGCACGGTCGCGATCGAGTCGGACGACACCTACACGGTCAAGACCGGCAACCGCGTCCTGTCCGTGGACACTGGCAACGACACCCACACCGTCAAGACCGGCAACCGCGAAGTGAGCGTCGATACGGGGAACGACACGCTCACCGTGAAGACGGGCAACCAGACGATCAAGGTGAGCGCCGGGGCGACGCTGATCGAGGCGGCGCAAAAGATCACGCTGAAGTGCGGACCCAGCACGATCGAACTGACGCCGAGCGGCATCACCATCAAGGGGCCGACCATCAAGGTGGAGGCGCAGGCGGCCTGCACGGTGAAGGGGCTGAAGACGGACGTGCTGGGCGACGCCATGCTGACCCTGAAGGGCGGCATCACCATGATCAACTGACGCTCACCACTCGGCCTCGTCGCCGAACGCCCGCGCCGCCGGCGGTGCCGCCTTCGCCCCCCGGCTCTTCAGCACCGCCTCCGCCAGTTCCAGGTCCACCGCCGTCGTGATCTTGAAGTTTTGGCTCGACCCCGGCACAACCACGATGGTTCGCCCGCACGCCTCCATAAGCTGCGCGTCGTCGGTGATCGGCGCGGTCAACTCGGCCCGCCTGGCGTAAGCCTCGACCAGCCAATCCCGGCGGAACACCTGCGGCGTCTGCGCCGCCCACACGCCGGCGCGGTCCACGGTGCCGACGATCTGGCCGGCGGCGTCCACCCGCTTCAAGGTGTCGGCAACTGGCACCGCCAGCATTGCGGCACCGTGTGTGGCCGCCGCCGCGAACACCGCGTCGATGAGCGCCGGCGTGCAGAGCGGGCGGACGGCGTCGTGGACGGCGACCAACTCGACACCGTCCGGGATGGTGGCGAGCGCGTTCGCCACCGACTCGAACCGCTCGGCCCCGCCCGTGACGACCGCCACATCGACTCCGAGGAACGCGAGGACGTGCCGGTAGCGGTCGCGGAAGAACTCGTCGTCGTCGGGCGACACGACGATCCGCACCGCGGTCACGTCCGGCCGCGACCAGAACAGTTCCGCCGACCGCTGCCACACCGGACGGCCGTCGAGCGCGACGAACGGCTTCTTCTCCAGCCCGCCGAAGCGGCTGGACTGGCCGGCGGCAGGAAGGATGACGGCGACGGTTGGCATCGTGACAGAGCCGGAAGCGTGAGCGACGGTCTTTCCCCGAGTCGGAAGCGTGGGTGGGGGGCCTTTCAAATTCCCGTCGCACACGCTTCCGGCTCCGATTTCATCGCGGCAGTTGTTCTAGCGACCGCCGCCACGCCGAGTACGACTGCTGCCACGTCGCCCAGGCCCGCTCCTGGTCGTCCAGCAACTGTTCCAGGTCGTGGACCTGCCGCCGCGCGGCGTCGGTGCGGTCGGCCCAGTCGCCGTCCGGTTCGAGCGCCGGGCGGTGGAGCCGCACCGGCGGGTCGGCGTCCGCCAGCACGTCCGCGAACGCCCCCTCGTAGCGGTCGAGTGCGGACAGGCAGTCCCCCACCGCGCGTTCGACCTTCGCCAGCGCCGTCGCCCACCCGCCTTTCCCCATTTCGCTCATCGCGCGCCCCCCGGTGTGCCCCCCGCACGCCCGGCGGAATAGCGAAGCCGGCGAACGGTTTCGACCCGACTTTTCCGGACGAAGTGGCGGGAAATCGTTTGCGTTCGCCCCGGTCGGGTGGGTATGACGCTCGGCTCATTCGGGGGCCGCTCCGGCGCGGTGGGGACCGCCGGGGATGGGGGAATCGGGGGAGGACCGCGCCGCCCCCGGCGCGATCCGCGGAGGCGATGCCATGTACGTGGTCTGCTCCACGCTCTGTTTCGGCCGGCTCAAGCTGGATGACGCCCTGCGGCACATCCGCGAGATGCATTTCGCCAAGGCCGACTTGGCGATCCACCACGACGGCCCGCACCTGACGCCGGCGGAGGTGACGGCGGACCCCGGCAAGGTGGCGCAGCGGCTCCGCATCAGCAACCTCGGCTTCGCCGGCTTCCACCTGACGTTCGCCGAACTGGACGGGCCGGTGGTCCGCGACCAACTCCGCGGCGTGTGCCGGCTGGCGCGGATGCTCGCCGTGCCGCTCGTCACCGTGCTGGCCGCGCCGACCGGCAGCGCCATGAACCCGGAAGTCGAGCGACTGGCCGAGTGGCGACTGATGGCCGAGGCGGACGGGCTGCTGCTGTGCGTGGAGACGATGGCCGGGACGCTGGCGGGGGACATCGCCGGGGCGGTCGAGCTGTGCCGACAGGTGCCCGGCCTCGGCCTCACCCTCGACCCCAGCCACTTCGTCGCCCCGCCGGTCGCGGGGACGGTGGACCCGCTCTACCCCTACGTCCGCCACGTGCGGATGCGGGACACCGGTCCGACCGCCGATCAGTTCCAGGTGCGGATCGGCCAGGGGGAGATCGAGTACGGCAAGGTGATCGGCCACCTCGACCGCCTGCGCTACGACCGGGCGCTGGCGGTGGACGTGCGGGACACCATCCACTGCGAGTTCCCCGTCGCACCCGAAGTGCGGAAGCTGAAGTACCTGCTCGAATCGCTGGTGTGAACCGCGCGGGTGAACCGGCGGCGTCGAGCGGGTCGAGCCTCTTTCCGCGAGCGGTTGTTCGCCGTCGAGCGGATCGCTGGACCCGGTCGGTAGCGGTCGGGGGGTTCCGGGCGCGACTCGTCCGTCCGGCGGCGGGGCGTGCAGGCGGACGCGGTGGAACTGCGGGTCGGGGCAGACTCCCGGCCCGCCGTCGCGCGGGCGACTCGGCGCGGGCGTTCCGAACGCGGACGCGGTGACGGGAAAGAACGGCTTCGCATCGACTTCGGCGACGGCCGGCGCGCTCGGCTCGCGGCGAACCTCGACCGCGTCGTCCTCGCCGTCCGGCCACTCGTACACCGAATCCAGCGACCACTTGCCCCGCATCCGCTCCTTCTCCTGCTTCAGGACGGCCATCGCCGCGCGGAACCGGTCGCCGGGACAGCGGGCGCGCAGCCTCTGCCGTCGCCCTTTGGCGATGAGCAGCAGGCAGGCGATATCCACGGGATTGGGTGCGGCGACGGGCATGGGACGCCCTCCGAAGGGAGGCTACGAGACAATTATGCAATACAAATGAACACAAGTCAAGTAAAGTGGACGGAATTTACAAAATAGTTAACGCGCGAACACTCACCATGTGACCCGGCGGCGGCGGAAGGCGAAGCCGAACGGCGTGACGTGTGTCCGCCGATGTGATCCGACACCGCGAGGGAGTGACCTCTTTCCGGACGAAACCGGCCCGACCGCCGATCAATTCCAGGTGCGGGTCGGCCAGGGGGAGATCGAGTACGGGAAGGTGATCGACCACCTCGACCGCCTCCGCTACAACCGCACGCTGGCAGTGGACGTCCTGGACACGATCAATTGCGAGTTCCCGGTCGAGCCGGAGGTGCGGAAGCTGAAATACCTGCTCGAATCGCTATGTGAGAGGAACGTGGGCGCGCCGGCGGCGTGAGCCGCCTGGGTAAGAAACCCACGCGGCTCACGCCGCCGGTGCGCCAGGACTCATACCGAATCCAGTACTTTCAAGTTCTGTGGTGGTCGGGTGGGTGCGCGGATTCCTTGGCCGAGCCTGGGTTTCGCCGCTGGTGGTGGTCGGTCAGGATGTCGGCGAGCAAGAGCAGGCACGCCGCGCCGAGCGTCCACCCGCGGCCGCCGGCCGTGCCGAACCGCACCCGGGCGTTCCGCAGCAGCAACCCGACCGCCACCCACAACAGGCGGATCACCCCGTCCGCTGTCGAGGTCCGCCGACGCACCTGCCCCAACTGGCG
>JAYTTN010000110.1:0-31908 GCA_043745295.1 Fimbriiglobus sp.
CAGGCCGGTGAACTGGCGGAACGTGGCCGGCTTGCGGCGGAGGCGGTCGTAGTTCATGCCGCCGAATACCAACCCACGCCCTATTCCGCAACGACTCTAATGCTGACAACGGGATCACACTCAGCGTCCGGCTTGGCAGCCAGGAGTTTATCATTGCAAGAGCGCGGCCCGAGCTGCAAATCGACGTAGTCGATGACGAGGTCGAAAGTGAATAACCCAATTCCCTCTTCCTCCGCCGCGGCGAGCGGAACCCGTCGAAGCGGGACTACGACCGGATGCGCCGCGACCTGGACATCCTGCGGGGGTATGACTTCCACTGCAAGAACGCCTTCTGGGACCGGGAACGGATGGCCTACGCCGACATGAATTGGCGGCTCTTCGGGTCGGTGTTCTACTTCAAGGAGCGGCCCGGCAGCGGGCAGGAGCAACTGCCGTTCGGGTTCATCGAGGTGTCCAGCGTGCTGCGGCAGATCGCCCGCACGCGGGGCTTCTTTGCCCTCGGGTTCTCGAATGACCTGTTCTGCCGCATGAAGCCGCTGGAGTAGCGGCTCGCGGTCTATCTGGCGAAGAAGTTCACCTCGCGGAAACTCCACCGCCGCTACCTCGACGACCTGGCCGCCGCCTTGCCCGTGGGCGCGGCCCGCCCCCGCGACGCGAAGGCCATCATCAAGAGCGCCGCCGACGGGCTGCTCGGGCACGGGCTGCCGATCCTCGCCGGATTCGAGTTCGACACGACGAAAGGGCGGACGGTCATCAGCTTCGCGCGGAAGGCGAAACCCCCGGCGCACGCGGGCGTGCGGGCCTTCCGGCCCGCCCCGCTCACGGAGGCGGCAGCGGCAGCCGTGGGCCGGATCGCGGCGGCGGTCGGGTCGGCCGATGACCGCCCGTGGTGGGGCCAGTGCGTCCGTCGGTTGGGAGTCGCCTGCGCCGACCACGCCCGCGGTCTGCTCAAGGAGACGCGGGACCGGCAGCCGGTGCAGAATCCCGGCGAGCTGCTGACGAAGATTTTCAAGGACGTGGCCGCCGGACTGCGGCGAGCGCGTCCGGACAGCCCCGGAAATTCCCGCGTTTGACTTCGGCGGGACGATCCGGGGACGGGACGATGTTCTCTCGGGCCGGGAAGAGGTCGTTGAACATCGGCCCGTTTTGCCCCTCCCGATAGTCGGCCCATCGGTGCCAGCCGACGACCGCCCCGCCGGTCGCGTGCCTGTCGGGAGGGATCGCTTTGACACTCCGAACACTTGGCACAACACTTCCCGTTGCTGGTGCGGGAACAGGTGCTGGTAGCGGCGGCGCTGGGCTTCCGTCTGGTGCCCGAGGAACTCGTCGATGAACCGCCGATCGGCCCCCTTCGCCGCCCGGTTCGACGCGAACGAGTGGCGCAGGACGTGCCACCCGCGAAGCACCGCCCACTTCGACCCCCGCACCGTTTGCGCGAAGTGCCATCCGGCTTCGTCCACGCTGATGGGAACCGCGGGTTCGCCGACCTTCTCCACAAGGCCGAACAGGTGACACCCGCCGGGGTAGTCCCCGACGAGCCAGTCGCGGACCACCCGTTCGAGTTGCGGCGTGAGCGGCACCCGCCGCGTCGTCCGCTGGCCCTTCACCCGCTTCCGCTCCTGGATCAGCACCGTCTCGTCCCGGAGTCGATGTCATCGACGTGCAGGCGAACCAGTTCGCTCCGCCGCGCCCCGGTGTGGGCGGCGGCCGCGCACATCGGGTAGACCCACGGCCGCGAGGCGTGAGCCTTCACGAACGCGAGGAACTCGCCGATCTGCGTGAGGTCGAGGAACAGGCAGTCCCAAAAGCGTTTTCGTCTCTTCGGCGGACAGCCCGCCGCGGCCGACCCGTCGCGCTGAAGCTGCTTCCCGTGGAGGTGCTGCTCGATCCGAAGAAGTTGGAGCGGTTCCGCCGCGAGGCGAAGTCGGCCGCGAAATTGCACCACACGACTACGCCTTATGCTGAATCCGCCTCACCGCTCCACTGTTCGATATTGCAATTTCGTCTAGCGTGAGAAAATCTCTGAAATCCGCTGAACGTACTGGACTGCGATCCCTCTTCAGGGGTACAATCACATCAACACATCCACCGCCGAGAAGGTGCCCCATGTCTCACGTTCCGAGCCTGCGATTGGTCGTTTGTGTCGCCGGTTTCGTGGCGATACTTCTCTCCCTCCCCTCCTCGGCTCAGGCCCCGCTCGCGTCCATTCCCGTCAAACCTTCCGTCCCAGTTCCAACCGCCCTCGAAGTCGCTCCAGACGTGTTCCAGTCGGAGTTGCAAAAGGTAGCCAAGTTGACCGCGGACAAATACGAATTCGTCAAGAAACCGGTGAAGGGGGCTGAGTGGGCTGACAAACTGCTCAAGGCCGCGGAGTTTGCCGACGCAGTTCGGGAAGCCCAAGAGGGTGAGCGGCCGTCCGTCACGCCGGGTCTCGGGGTTGGACGGTTGGTTGGACCGCCCCGCAAATTGAACGCTGCCCACACCTCCTCACCGGCTCACACGGGTGAGGGGACCAAGACCGCCGCGCGGCTTTCGGCCGAGACCACGGATCCCTCACAGATCGCGGAGATGACCGGCGAACTCACCGCCCTTCGTGACCGACAAGCGACCCTTGAGCGCGACCTCGCCACCCTCGCCGACCGACTCGATCAAGCTAAAAAATTCGACAAGTTGATCTTTGAATAACAAAACGCGCTGTGTGAGTTGATTAAGTTACCGGCTATCGGCGTCGGCGTCACCGTACTAACCAATCTGAGTACGAGCGGTGTGATCGCAAATGTACTCGGGTGGGAATACTTGGACGCCGACAAACTCCGCGCGAATCTGGGCGAATACCGCGGCATCCTCCAAAACCTCCAACGCGACTTTGGGGTGACGAAGAACGACCTTCAAGCCGTATACGTCAAGCTCTCCGCCGCCCGCGACATCTCCTTGCGGAAGGTGGAAGTGGTCAAGGCGGCGGACGCCCTCACCCTTCGCAAGAGTGAAGCTCAGGTGGCCATCGAAGCGAAAGGGCCGGCGGTCGAAACTGGTCGCAAGCAACTCGACGAAATCGCGACGGCCGTGCGAGTGCAACGCGACTTCAAAGCTCAATGTGAAGCAGATCAAGCGAAGCCGTTGTTTCGCTGCCCGAACGGCAGCACCTTCCGCGACTGCGGGCACCCGGAGATGGAAGAGTCCCTCCGCAACAGGAATGCGGCCATCGAGAATGCCAGGCGAGCGGAGGCCAAGATCGGCGAGTTGCAGCAACAGCATGACACCCTGTTCCGGAGTACCACCGACGCCGAGCGGGAGTTCACCGTTGCCGTGGCCAACCGAGAACACGCTGCCCAGCGACTCGCCGCTCTCCCGCGGCAGATGGATGAGTACGCCACCGGCCGTCGGGCGGAAGCTTTTCGGTTACAGACTGCCGCCGAAGAGGGGAAACGGAGGTGGTTAGAATCACGGCGGATGGAGCGGGTGCGGGACCAACTGAGCGAACAGTCGATGAACCGCGAATCGCTCATCCTGCTGTTGAAGTCGGTGGCGACAGGCGGAACGGCACCACTCTTAGCCCCGCCGACCGACCGACCCGCATCGCGCGCCGGTCGCGCCTGCCGCCGACCCTTACCGTCGTGCGGCCCCCCGTCCGACCCGTACCGCACGCCCGACCCGAAGCGCTGACTTATCCATACCGGAGGTTTTTCCCATGCCCGCCCGATACCCACTCGCGGTCGCGTTTCTGGCGGCGGCGGTCGCTCTCGCCCAACTTCCCGCCGATCCTCGAGCTGCCCGGCAGGCGTTCCAGGATGGGGCGACACTACAAAAGGACGGCAAGCACGCCGAGGCGGTGGCGAAGTTCGAGGCGGCACTCCTGGCCGACCCGCGGCCCGGCTTCCGCTACGCGCTCGCCGTCAACCTGTTGGAGTTGGGCAAGAAGGACGATGCGGTCAAACACTTCAAGCAGTTCCTGACTGACACCGCTGACCCCGCCGCGGCCGACGCCAGGTACGCCGTTGCGCAACTGGAAGACCTGCTCGTGCCGAAGTTGACGGCGGCGCAGCGGCGGAAGTTGGACGCCATCGACGACGCCTTTGAAGCGGCGAAGGAACTCGGCGACGACGGCACCAAGAAAGTGTTTACCGCGTTCAACGGTGCGGTGGACGATCTGTATGCGTTACAGCGGGAAGCCCCTGGCCACTTGCCGCTGCTCTTGAAGATGGCCCGCGCCTATGAGATACAGAAGAGCTTTGACCGCGCCGCCGCCGCTTACGCCAAGTACCTGGACGGGTATAAGACGCATGGGTTCGATCCCATCGAAGTGCGAGAAGCGAGGAAGCGGTTCGTCGTGTGCAAGCAAATGGTGGGGGACGAGAAAAACCCCGGTGACGAGCGAAAGTTCGAGATCGCCGACGGGGTGAAGATGACGTTCTGCTGGATTCCGCCTGGCGAGGCGCAGTTGGGATCGCCGAAGACGGAGCGGGACGCGGTGTGGAAGTAGAGACCTGAATTAAAAGAGGAACCCGAATGGTCAAAGTTGGAGGCGGAGAAGGCGCGAGGGAAACATGTAGAGAAGATCGGATTTCGGGTCGGGAAGTATCCGGTCAAACAGGCTGAGTGGACGGCGGTCGTGGGGGAAAAGCCGTTCCGTTACCAAAAGGATGGAAAATCTGAGTGGGCTCGCAAGTTGGTAGTGGACCTTGACACGCGCGAGTTTCCGGCCGAAAGTGTGAGTTGGGATGTCTGTCAGGATTTCTTGGGGAAGGTGAGCGGTCGGGCGCGTGCGGAGAAGGTGTTTGGGGAGATGGGCCAAGTTCGTGTTGCCGCACGAGGACCGGTGGGAGTATGCGTATCGGGGCGGGCAGGGAAACAAACAGGCGTATTACTGGGGGGATGAACTAATCCGGGACGTGGCGAACTGTTGCGGGCGTGACCCGTTTGGGATGCCGGAGAAGGGCAAATACTTGGGACGGACGAGTGTGGTGGGATCGTACGCATCGCTTGCCCAGCACCCATGGGTATTGTGCGATATGAGTGGAAACGTCAGTCAGTGGTGCGAAAATCAATTTTCAATTGACAGCAGTTCTCGCGTCATGCGAGGCGGCGGCTATCGCATGGACCCAGACCGATGCCGCGCCGCGTCCCGTGATGCCCGCCCGACCGACCGCCGCAACGACGGCATCGGTTTCCGCGTCTGCGTGATCCTTGACTAGTACAAGCCAGCGCGGACGCCTTCTAGGCTATGGTCTGCCGGGTGCTTCACGAATAATCACCCCTTCGAGACTCCCGACAAACGGCGCGGCCGGGGGCCGCGTGCCGGGAGCGGCTGCTGATCTTGCACCGCTACCACCTCGGTGCGCAGATGCGGGATGCCGGGCAGGAGGTGTCGCTCCACCGCGGCGGGTTGCCTGCCGCGAGTACGCATTCGCTGGCGAACCTGCTGCTCGGCCGGCTGACAAGCCCGACGCAGGCGGCCATCCGCGCCGAGCGGCAGTTGAAGTTGCAGGAGGCGCTCAACGGCATGGACGAACTGGACCGCGAAATCCTCGCCCTGCGGCACTTCGAGGAGTTGAGCAACTCGTAAGCGGCGACGGTGCTGGTGCTGACCAAGACCGCCCCAGCAACCGCTACCTCCGCGCTTTGAAACGGCTGAAGGACATCCTCGCCGCCCTGCCGGGGTTCGACCCGAAGCCGCCGGCCGGGTGGCGACGCCGCCCCGCACGGGCGCCGGGTCGGCCGCGGGGCCCGTCTCGCGTGCTGCCGGCGGCGGTGACGTACGCGACGGTGCACGAGCACAAGGAGAACAATCGGGCGGTGCGGGTGAGTACGACGGTGGTGTTCGGGACGCTGTTCGCGGTGCTGGTGGCGTTGGCACTCTCGCGGGTGAGCCGGACGGTGAACGCGAACTTCGTGGAGCGGCACAACGGGACGGATCGGGGTCGGTGCAGCCGCAAGGGGCGGAAGAGTTACGAGTTCTCGAAGGACTGGGACACGCACGTGGCGGCGACGCGGTTCGGCTACTTCCGCTACAACTTCTGCTGGCCGGTGCGGACGCTGCGGGGGAAGCGGGCCGACGGGACGTGGCAGCACCGGACGCCGGCGATGGCCGCCGGCCTGACCGATCACGTGTGGTCGCTGGCCGAGTGGATCACCTTTCCGGCCGTACAACGTCAATAGGACACCACCTGTTTTCGTAGGATGACGCATTTCCAACCCCAGAAGCTCAACGTCCCACTTTCACCACCGTCACAGTGCCTCGACCGCTATGCACGCGGACTGGTCTGCCCGGCCTACATGTGGTGCCACCCCCGACGCCCTCCGTTCGCCGAACGTCACAGCTCACCCGACCGGCGGGGCTGAAGTGAGCTTGAACCCTGGAAACGCTACATGCCCCGCCGGTCGTGGCGCAGCGCCCGTCCGGCGCATCGACGGCCGCGTCGCGGCTTGCGACGTTACTACTTCGGCGGTTTCGGGAACAGATCGCCCGACAGACCGAACAGCTCGAGTGCGTGCAGGTCGTGATAGCCCTTGGGCTTCGTGCGAGCACGGCCTTCCTCTGCGATGGCGGTGCGCACTTCCTTCTGGAAGCTCGCTAGCTGGCTCTCCCGTTCCTTTTCGCCGAGGTTCGTGTCCTTCCGGATGGCTTGCTCGCGGGCCGCGCGTTCAGCGCCTCTGTCGAGCATGGCGGCGAACTTTTTCGCGTCGTAGGCGGTCGATTCGAGCAACTCCCATACGAACGCCGAACCGGTGTTGACGTACTCCGCCTTCAAATCGGGACCGATCACCGAGCAGCCGGTGAGGCCCTGACACTTCTCTCCGCCCATCAAGCTGTAGACGAGGCTCCAGTTTTTCATCGCCGGCCAGTCGAGCGGAAATTCCTTGCTTCCGAAGGGAATGTGGACCTTCAGGGGGACGAACGACTTCGCGACCTTCTCCTGCACGGTCTTGTCGGAGAGGGCAACTGCCCTCATGATGCGGCCGCCCGGTCAGCACGGGGCCGCGGCCGGGCCGACGTTCTTCTTGAGGAAGAAGTACACGAAGATCGGCTTCTGCTCCTTCCGAGCGAGGGCGGCCGCCTCGGCCGAATCGGTCTTCCAGGCGATCTTGTCCCAGTCGAAGTCGCCCTTCTCTTCCTGGGCGACGAAGCCCTTCACGATTTCAACCGCCTTCTTCTGATCCCAGTCCGGACGTTTGGCCGGCTCCTCGCCAAGAGCGAAAGCCGGACAGAGCGCGGCGAGCGCCGCGACTGTCAACAGGTTTCTTGCGTACAAGGTCTTTGTCTCCTGATCTTGGGTGCAGGCGGGTAGTTCCACCTCCGTACCAAGTACCGGGCGACGAAGGCTCGGGTTTCAGGGATGCTACTTGGTGGCCAGAAAAACTGCCGGAACTCCGCCGAACCTATGATTCTCCGGCAGACTGGCCGAAGGCATTTTCGACATGGTAGTCGCCGAGTTATGGCGGTCAGGCGATAAGCCCACTGGAAGGCCGGATTTCCGCCCGCTGGTGTTGCTGGAATATCCGACCCTCTCGACGCCATTGGGAAACGCGAAATGCCGCAGAGTTCCAATACCCCGGCACCGCCTCCAGAGGCTGCGCGGAAATTGAAGATGCGTCGGCTGGGGCCGGTGTCCGGAACGAGCCGCGACCGCACGTCTTGTCGCTGAGGAAACAGGCGCTCCCGTGCGGTCGCGGCTCGTGGGCCGAACGGATACCGGAATTGCCGTGCGGGGCGAACGGCGACAATCTCCAGTCCGCGTTGACCGGGGTCCGCCGGCCGGCTATGGTCCCGCCCTTCCGCCGCCGCGAGCGCGGCCGGATTCCGCCCAGGCGTGACCACGGATGGCGTCCTTCGTCCGGTGCTGGCTGATCCGCGGGCTGATCGTCGCCGTCCTCGCGGCCGGCGGCTTCGGCGCGTGGGTGGTCGCGAACTGGGTCAGCCCGGAGAAGGTCCGCGCGGCGGTCGAGCAGCACGTCCGCGAGCTGGTCGGCGAGGCGGTCGAGGTGAAGGTGGAGTCGGCCGCCGTCCGCATCTTCGGCGGCATCCGCGTCACGAATCTGACACTCACTCGCGTCGGCGAGACGGTCCCCTTCGTCACCGTCCCGTCGGCCGTCATCTACCACGACAAGCAGGAGTTCAACCGCGGCAAGCTGGCCGTCCGCAAGGTCGAACTGGACGGGCCGACGGTGCGGCTGACGCGGCGGTTGGACGGCACCTGGGACGTGCCGAAGTTCCCGGACCGAGAGGGCGCGCCCGACCGCGCCGCCCCGACGGTGGTCCTCCGCGACGCGACGGTGCTGCTGTCCGACGCCGACCCCGACGGCTTCCCGCCCCTCGCCCTGAAGAACGTCAAACTGCATCTGGTGAACGACCCGGTGGCGGTGCTGAAGGTGGACGGCCAGTGTTCCGCCCTGCCCGCCGGGGCGCTGGACGAGGCCGGCCGGTTCGACCCGAACGGGTTCGTCATCCCGCTGACCGTGACGGCCAAGTGGGACCGCGCCGCCAAGCAACTCACCGCGCACCTGGACATCCCGGACGTGGTGCTGCGGCCGGAACTGGCCCCGGCGCTCGCCCGGTTCCACCCGGAGGCGGTGCGCGTGGTCGGCGGGCTGTCCGGCCGAATCGGGGTGAAGCTGGACCTCGCCCCGGCGGCGGGAGGCGGAACGGCCCCACCGGCGGTGGCGGTGCGGGTGGACTTGCGGGACTGCCGGTACGAAGACGACCGGCTGCCGAAGCCGATCGAACACCTGGCCGGCACCGTCCGCCTTCAGAACGGCCGCGTTTCGGCGGACAAACTGACCGGCAAACTCGGCACGGCGGCGGTCGAACTGCACCTCGAAACCAAGCCCCTCTTCGGCCCCACACCGCCGCAATTCGGCCCCCGCCTCCGGCCGCTCACCGCCCTCGCGCAACTCCGCCCGCCTCCCGATCCGGCCGCGGCCGGCGACCCCCGCGAACAGGCCGAGCGACGGCTGGAGCGGCTCGACCTGACCGTTCGCGGGCTGTCCCTCGACGACGAGATGGTCGCCAAGCTGGCCCCGGACGGGGAGAAGTGGAAGCGCGAGTTCCGGCCGGTCGGCGGCATCGACGTGCGGGTGGCGTTCAGCCGGCCGGACGGCGGCTGGCGGCGCGAGGTGGACATCATCCCGAACCGGGCGAGCGTCACTTACGACCGCTTCCGGTACCCGTTCACCGACCTCGACGGCTGGCTGAAGTCCGTCACCGCGTCGGACGGCACCGACGAGTTCCGCGTGCAGATCACGGGCAAGCTGGGCGACCGCCGGGTGACGGTGTCCGGGGTGGTGGCCGGCGACGGGCCGGACCCGGAGATCGCCCTGCGGATCGTCGGCGCGGACATCCCCATCGACGACCAGCTGATCGCCGCCCTGCCGCCGAAGTACGCGACCGCGATGGGCAAGATGCGGGCCGGCGGGCGGGGCGACTTCGTGGTGGACGTGCGCCAGCGGCTGGGCGTCAACCGGGTGGAGAACACGTTCCGCATCCGCGTGTACGACGGGAAGGTGAACTACCGGCACTTCCCGTACGCTCTGGCCCGCATCCGCGGCAACGTGATGATCCGGGTGACGGCCGCCGACGCCGACCGGCCGCAGCCGGTGAGCCTCGGCGAGGACGACACCGACCGGGTGGAGTTGCGGAACTTCGAGGCCTACCACGACGGCGGCCGACTGTGGCTGTCCGGCGAGAGCGACGCCGTGGCCGGCACGCCCGACCGCAAGCTGACCCTGCGGGTGCAGGGCGAGAACTGCCCCATCGACGAGTCGTTCAAGCAGGGGCTGACCGAACTGAAGCTGGACGCGGCGGTGACGGCCCTGGCACCCCGCGGCGAGGTGACGTTCGGCGCGGACATCGAAATCTGGGAGCGGGGCAAGCGGGCGGTCGTGGTGGTGGCCGACGCGCCCGGCGTCGAGCCGGCGGCTGCGAAGCTGCCCGTCGAGCCGCCGTTCGACCCGGCGACGGACCTGCGACTGGCCTTCAACTTCAAGGGGCCGACGGTGACGCCGGACTTCTTCCGGTACGAACTGAACCAGCTCGCCGGGGTGCTGCGGTACCACAACGGGCGGCTGGAGCTGTGGAAGCTGACCGCCCGCCACGCGGCCAGCGAGTTGAAGCTGGACGCGGGCGAGGTGCGGTTCGCCGACGGCGGCGGGGTGTGGGCGAACCTGGGCGGGGTGTCGGTCACACCGCTGGTGCCGGACGCGGCGCTGCTGAAGGCGCTGCCGGGCAAACTCCGCGCGGGCTTCCAGGAGTTGAACCTGCGCGGCGGGGCCGACCTGCTCGTCAAGCACCTGGTCGTGAAGGTGATGCCGACCGACCCGGCGGTCGCGCGCGGGCAGGGGCCGCTCGAGCCGCCGGCAGTCCTGCCGCCCGAAACGCCCGCCCCACCCACGGCCGAACCGGGTCAAGCCGCCGACGCCGTCGTCTACTGGAACGCCGAACTGAAGCTCCGCGGGGCGGCGATGGACGCCGGGCTGCCGTGGGACGACCTCACCGGCACGTTCGCCAGCGAGGGCCGGTACGACGGCAACCGGCTGGGCAACGTGACCGGAACCCTGTGGCTGGACAAGGCGACGGTGGCCAAGCAGCCGCTGGCGGCCGTGCGGGTGCCGTTCCGCATCCTGCCGCAGGAGCCGGACCCGCAGCGGCCGGGCGAGTACTTCCCGGCGGCGGTGGAGGTGCGGAACCTGTCGGCCGGCCTGTTCCAGGGGACCGTCGGCGGGCAGGCGCGGGTGATCCTCGCCGACCCCGTCCGCTACCGCCTGTATTTGACCGCCTCCGGGGTGAAGCTGGAAGACCTGGCCCGCCACTACAAGCTGGCGAGCGGGGCCGAACTCCGCGGCCTGGCCCAGGGGTCGCTGCTGCTGGAAAACCAGCCGGACGCCAAGACGGGCAAGCTGGTGCCCGTCGGCAGCGGGCAGGTGGACGTGCCGCAGGGCCGCATGTACAACCTGCCGGTGCTGCTCGACCTGGTGAAGGTGCTGAAGGGGCAGCAGCCGGACGGCAGCGCCTTCGAGGAGGCGCACGCCACGTTCGACCTGAAAGGCGACCGGGTGCGGGTGACGCAGCTCGACCTGCTCGGCTCGGCCGTCAGCCTCGGCGGGTCGGGCGAACTGGACACCGACGGCCGGTACGTCCAGTTCGAGTTCTACACCATCTGGTCGCAGACGCTGAAGCGGTGGCTGACCACCCCGCTGGGCGACGTGACCGGGTTGCTCAGCGGCAGCCTGTTCAAGATCGAACTGACCCGCGTGAACGGTACACTGACCCCGAAGGCGCACATGCTGCCGGTCGTCACCGACCCGGTCCGGGTCGTCGCCGAGCGGCTGCGGAACCGCTTTGGCACGGCGGCACCGCCGCCGACCGTTCGCGCCGCGCCGGGGCGGTAGGAGTCAGAGCCGGAAGCGTGAGCGACGGGCTTCCAGCTCCAGCCCGACCGTCGCTCACGCTTCCGGCTCCGAGGGATTGCCGTGTTCGACTCCCTGCTCACCACGTTCTTCGGCACCTTCCAGCGGATGGTGTTCTGGGAGCTGCTGCGGGTGTTCCTGCTGTCCCTGACCGGGCTGACGGCCATGTTCGTCATCGCCGGGGTGGTGCAGCAGGCGAACCAGTTCGGCCTGTCCCTGTCGCAGGTGCTGACGGTCATCCCGCTGACCGTCCCGACCAGCTTCCCGTACACCATCCCGGCCACCACCCTGTTCGCCTCGTGCGTGGCCTACGGGCGGCTGTCGCACGACAACGAAGCGGTGGTGCTGAAGGCGGCCGGCGTGGACCTGTACTCGCTGCTCCGCCCGGCCCTGTTCCTCGGCCTGCTGGGGGCGACGGCCACCGCCGCCATCTCGCACACCGTCATCCCGTCGTGCTGGCGGCAGATCCAGGAGGAGGCCCTCCGCGACCCGGAGGAGACGATTTACAACATCCTCCGCCGCGAGCGGATGTTCAAGTCGGCGAACAGCCAGTGGGTGCTGTACGTGCGGGACGTGCAGGGCCGCCGGCTGATCGACGTGGTGGTGAAGCAGAAGAAGGCCGGGGCGGACGGCGGGTACGCGATGGTGGCCCGCGCCCGCCAGGCGCGGCTGGTGGTGGACACCGAAAAGAACACGCTGTCGGTGACGGACGACGAGTCGGACAACGCCTGGACCGTCGTCGGCTCGGCCGGCGACCTGGTGTCGAACGCCAACAAGCCGCAGCCGGTGGACCTGCCGAACGAGTTCCAGAAGGAGAAGCTGCGGGAGCAGATCGCCGGCCGCCCGCAGGCCATCGACTGGCCGGACCTGCCGGTCAAGGCCGAGCGGTGGCGGATCGGGCCGGCCGCCGAGGCCCTCAACTACCGCGCCGCCCTGCTGGCCCCGCCGCCGTCGGCCAGCCTGACCGACGCCGACGTGGTCCGCATCGCCGCCGAACACGGCGTCGCCCCCGCCGACTACCACCGCATCCAGAAGGAGCCGCAGGAGCGCGCCCGGCAGGCACAGAACTACCTGGAAATCGCCCAGTTCGCCGACCGCACCGCCCGCACGCTGACGCTGGAGTGGCACATGCGGCCGGCGCTGGCGTTCGGCTGCGTCGTGTTCGCCCTCATCGGCTGCCCGGTCGGCATGTGGGCGAACCGGGGCGACTACCTGAGCATCTTCGTCGTCTGTTTCCTGCCCACCCTGTTCAGCTACTACCCGCTCCTGCTGTCCGGGGCCGGCCTGGCCCGCGACGCCAAGGTGCCGATGGCGGTCGGCGTGTGGGCGGCCAACGCCGTCGGGATGCTCGCCGCCGCCGTCCTCACGTGGCGGCTGGTGAAGCGGTGACGGGGCCGTCAGCGGTACTCGTCGCGGATCGGGTGGAACACGTCCAGCGCCTGCACCGGCTCGTCGAGGGCGACTACTCGGTGCGGCACGCCGCCGGGCATCAGGTACAGGTCGCCGGGGCCGAGCGTCCGCTCCTCGTCGCCGACGAAGAACACGGCCCGGCCTTTCGTCACCATCCCCATCTGCTCGTTCGGGTGCGCGTGCCACTCCACCACCTCGCCCGGCGGGATGTCCACCAGCGACAGTTGCAACTGGTCGCCGGCGTAGGTGCGGGCTTGCACCGTGCCGAACAGCGTGTGGTGCCCGCACTCGGCGGGGGTGGGGAAGAAGCGGCTCATGGCGGTTCTCGGAGAGGCTGGACGACACCGGTTCCGTCACTCAAAACTTTATCGAAATCTCGCCCCGACTAAGTCGTCCCGACGGTTGACTCCGGTCGGCCGACCGGCTAGCATATCCAATGCGACTGTCGATCCTCCCCGCCCGGCCCCGAGCCGACCCACCCCGACTTTCCGTCCGCAACCGCCGTCCGTGGCGCGATTTGCACAACCCAACCTGTTTGCCCTAGACCCATAACCGGAACTTTTACCCCAGCCTCCGGCGTCCAACGACCTACGATCCGGTTGCGATGACTCCGCGGCGCGGCAAGACTACTTGACCGAGCCGGCCCACGACCCCTATTTTCCCCAACCCGAACCCGATCCTCGGAGCCTGCCCGTGAACCCGTTCCTGTCGCGCTCGTGCCTCGGCTCGCCCCTCGACCGTCGGATGTTCATGCACGTCGGCTTCGCCGCCGGGTTGGGGCTGACGTTGGACCAGTTCTTCCGGCTGCAATCGGCGCAGGCCGCCGACGCGCCGCCGGCCGCCGCCGCCAAGAAGGGGCCGAAGGCGGAAGCGATCATCCACATCTTCCTGCCGGGCGGCATGGCGCACCAGGAAAGTTGGGATCCGAAGCCGAACGCGCCGATCGAGTACCGGGGCGAGATGGGGCAGGTGCAGACGAAGCTGGAAGGGGTGCTGTTCAACGAGCAACTGAAGCAGACGGCCGGCATCGCGGACAAGATCACCGTCGCCCGCGCCATGACGCACGGCGAAGCCGCCCACGAGCGCGGCACGCACAACATGTTCACCGGCTACCGGCCCAGCCCGGCGCTGACGTTCCCCAGCATGGGCAGCGTGGTGTCCCACGAACTCGGCGTGCGGAACAACCTGCCGCCGTATGTGGCCATCCCGACCATGCCGACGAACTACGCCGGCAGCGGCTACCTGAGCAGCGCTTACGCCCCGTTCAGCCTGGGCAGCGACCCGGCCAACGGCGGGTTCAAGGTGCAAGACCTGTCCCTGCCGGGCGGCGTCACGCTGGAGCGGTTCACCGCCCGCCGGCAGCTGATGGACACGGTCAACGACCACTTCAAGGCGAAGGAGAAGTCGGACAACCTGGACGCGATGGACACCTTCTACCAGCGGGCCTACGGCCTGATCAGCAGCGAGAAGGCCCGCGACGCCTTCGACATCACCAAGGAAGACGCCAAGCTGCGGGACGCCTACGGCCGCAACGCCGCCGGCCAGCGGTTCCTGATGGCCCGCCGGCTGGTCGAGGCGGGCGTGCGGTTCATCACCCTCACCTACGGCGGGTGGGACATGCACAACGGCATCGCCGCCGGCATGCGGGGGCAACTGCCGGCCTTCGACCAGGCGTTCGCGGCGCTCGTAACCGACCTTGCACAACGCGGCATGCTGGACAAAACTCTTGTGATGGTCAGCAGCGAGTTCGGCCGCACGCCGAAGATCAACGGCACCGCCGGCCGCGACCACTGGCCGAAGGTGTTCAGCGTGGCGCTGGCCGGCGGCGGCATCAAGAAGGGCAGCATTTACGGCAAGTCGGACGCGACCGCCAGCGAACCCGACGAGGACGGCCTGACCGTCGAAGACCTGGCGCACACCGTGTACGACTGCCTGGGCATCGACGCCACCAAGAAGCTGATGTCGCCCGGCGACCGGCCCATCGACATCGTCCGCGAGGGGCACGTGCGGAAAGAGTTGTTGGCGTAACCTTGCCCTCGCCGCGAAGCGGCCGTCGGGTGTGGCCAACGTATTCCAGGGGCTTCCGCCCCTGGACATTCAGAGGAACACCATGATCCGCCTCGCGCTTGCCGTGTCCGTCCTTGTGATCGTCTGCGGCGCTTCCCTCCAAGCCGCCTCGCCGTCGCTCGGCGGGGTCGCGCCGCTAGGGGCGCAGCGCGGCACCGAGGCCGTCGTGTCATTCAACGGCGCGCGGCTGGCCGATGCGCAGGAAGTGCTGGTCTACTACCCCGGCGTGACCGTCAAGAAACTGGAGGTCGTCAGCGACGCCTCCGTGAAGGTGACGCTCGCCATCGCCCCGGACTGCCGGCTCGGCGAACACCTGTTCCGAGTGCGCACCGCGACCGGTATTTCCGACGCCCGCACGTTCTGGATCGGCGCGCTGCCGTGCGTGAACGAGGTCGAGCCGAACTCCGAGTTCGCCACCCCGCAAGCGATCCCGCTGAACACCACCGTCCACGGCTCCATCGGCGGCGAGGACGTGGATTACTACGTCGTCGAGTGCAAGAAGGGGCAGCGGCTGTCGGCGGAAATCGAGGCCATGCGGCTCGGCGTCGGCTTCTGGGATCCGTTCATCGCCATCCTGAACGACAAGCGGTTCGAACTGGTCACGTCCGACGACTCCACGTTGACCGGGCAAGACGGCCGGTGTTCGGTCATCTGCCCGGCGGACGGCAAGTACACGGTCATGGTCCGCGAGGCCAGCAACGGCGGCGGCAACCAGTACCGCCTGCACGTCGGCAACTTCCCGCTGCCCACGGCGGTCATCCCAGCCGGCGGCAAACCGGGCGAGGAGATCGAGTTCACGTTCCTCGGCGACCCGGCCGGCCCGCTCAAGCAGAAGATCAAGCTGCCGGCCGTCGCCGACGCGAACTTCCGCCTGCACTGCCAGACGCCGGACGGCATCGCCCCGACCGGCTTCAAGTGCCGCGTCATCGACCTGCCGAACGTGATCGAGTCCAGGGCGAACGTGACGCTGGCGGCGGCCGCGCCGGGCACCGCGCCGGGGGCGTTCCACGGGGTCATCTCGAAGCCCGGCGAGGAGAAGTTCTTCCGGTTCGCGGCGAAGAAGGGCCAGGTGTTCGACATGCACTGCTACGCCCGCCGGCTCGGCTCGCCGCTCGATCCGGTCGTCTACCTGGGCGGGCACACGGTGGGGGGCGAGTTCGTGTCGAACGACGACAGCGGCGGGCCGGACAGCTACTTCCGGTTCACCGCGCCGGAGGACAAGGAGTACGCCGTCCGCGTCCACGACCACCTGCGGAAGGGCGGGCCGGATTATTTCTTCCGCATCGAACTGACGCCGGTGGTCGCCGCCACCACCCTCGGCATCCCGAAGGTGGACGGCAACAACGTGAGCAACCAGGACCGGCAGAGCGTGACCGTGCCGAAGGGGGGCCGGTACGCCACGCTGGTGAACGTGCAGCGGGCCGAGTGGGGCGGGCCGGCGGCGCTGACTTTCCCCGGTCTGCCGACCGGGATGACGGCGGCGGTCGATCCGGTGGACCCCGGCTTCGGCACCGTGCCGGTGGTGTTCGAGGCCAAACCCGACGCGGCGCTGGCCGGCGGGCTGCTGGACTTCGTGGCCGCGCCCGCCGACCCGAAGGTGATCGCCAAGAGCGCGGTGAACCTGGATGTGAACTACTGTATCGGCCTGAACAATACGCCGTTCCACCGCCTGTACACGGATCGGGTCGCCGTCGCGGTAACAGACGCCGCCCCGTACAGCATCGACGTGATCGAGCCGAAGGCCGGCATTCCGCAGAACGCCGCGTACTACCTGAAGGTCGTCGCCAAGCGTGCCCCGACCTTCAAAGGGCCGATCACCGTCTACCCGCTGTTCACCCCGCCCGGCATGGGCATCGCCGGTTCCGCCGTGATCGCCGAGAACGCGACCGAAACGACCCTGTACGTGAACGCCGCGCCGAACGCCGCCCTCCGCAAGTGGAAGACGGCCGTCACCGCCGTGGCCGACGCCGGCAAGGGGCCAGTGTGGACGAGTTCGCAACTGTTCGTGCTGGAAGTGGTGCCGCCGATGGTGACGCTCGCCCAGGAGCGGGCCGCTATGGAGCAAGGGCAGGCCGGTCAGGTGTTCGGCAAGGTGACGGTGCCCGCGCCGTTCGTCGGCGAGGCGACCGTGAAGCTGATCGGCCTGCCGGCGAAGGTGACGACGGCGGACATCAAGGTGACGAAGGACAGCAAGGAATTCGCGTTCAACTTGGCGACCGTGAAGGAGTCGCCGGCCGGCAAGCACGGGACGTACTGCCAGGTGGTGATCGTCCACAACGGCGAAACGCTGATCCAGAACGCCGGCGGCGGGGAGCTGCGGATCGACGTGCCATTGCCGCCGAAGGTGGCGGCCGTCGCGCCGCCGATGCCCACCCCGAACCCGATGACGCCCGCGCCGCCTGTCAAGCCGCCGGAGAAGCGGCTGACGAGGCTCGAACAACTACGGCTCGAACAGGAAGAGCGAGAGAAGGTCGCCAAAGCCGGCCAAGTGGCCCCGCCGCCGAAGAAGGAGGAGCCGAAGAAATGAGCGGGCGCTGGGCCAAGTGCAACACGACACGGGAGGTGATCCGATGAGCGACACGCTGACCCAATTGCTTTCGACGGCCCTCGATCTGCCGGAAGCGGAACGGCGGGCGTTTCGGGACGCGCTCGACTATTCCCTTGCCGACCACGACGGGGAACTCTCGCCCGACGAGTGGGAGGAGGCGTGGGCCGACGAGATCAACCGCCGGGTGGCGGACAGCAAGGCCGGGAACGTGCGTCTGATCCCGGCCGAGGAGGTCTTCCGCGAAATCGATGAGAAGTTGAAATGAACGCGGTTCGTTTTCAGGACGACGCACGCCAAGAATTCCTGGACGCCGCCCTGGACATGGCGACGGCCCGACCCGGATACGGGGTTCGACTCCGCGCCGAGACCTACGACCTGCTGTCGCTCGTGTCGGGGCAGCCCCGAATCGGGTCGCCCATCCGCCGCACGGACTGCCGACGAATGATCCTGACGGGCTTCCCGTTCAGCCTCATTTACCGACTCGATGGCGACGTGATCGAGGTCGTTGCGTTCGCCCACCACAGCCGCAAGCCGGGGTATTGGAAGGATCGGCTGAGTTGAGTTGATCCGCCGATCCCCAGGGCTGACGCCCTGGGCTATTCGATGCCGCCCGTTCGGGGCTTCCGAACGACACGATTCTCCGCATGAGGTTTGACATGCGTTCGCTTTCGACGACTTTCGCTTTGCTCTTCACCGCTGCTGTTTCGGCCCAACCGCCGGCGGCGCAGCCTCCGCCTCCGGCGGTGAAACCCGCCGTGCCGGCACAACCTCAGCCGGCCGCACCGCTGCCGCCGATTCAGCCGGCCGCGCCGACGGCGAAGCTGGCCGTCTACCCGCCGGACATCAACCTCGAAACGTCCCGCGACCGGCAGTCGTTCGTCGTCCAACTGACGCAGCCCGACGGCATCACCCGCGACGTGACCGACCTCGCGCAGCTGAGCCTCGCCAACCCGGCGCTGGCCAAACTGGACAAGAACGTCGTCCTGCCGCTGGCGGATGGGGCGACGGAACTCGTCGTCGCGCACGCCGGGCAGACGGTCAAGGTGCCGGTGAAGGTAGTGAACGCGAAGGCCGACCGGCCGGTCTCGTTCAAGCTGGACGTGATGCCGGTGTTCATGCGGAACGGCTGCAACCAGGGCGGGTGCCACGGCGCGGCCCGCGGCAAGGACGGGTTCCGCCTGAGCCTGTTCGGGTTCGACCCGGACGGCGACCACTTCCGCCTCACCCGCGAACTGAACGGCCGGCGGATCAACTTGGCCATGCCCGCCGAGTCGCTGCTGCTGGAGAAGGCCAACGGCAAGACGCCGCACACCGGCGGCAAGAAGATCGCCGACGGCGACGAGTACACGGCCGCCATCACTCGCTGGCTGGAAGCCGACGCCCCGCTCGACGCGCCCGCGGTGGCGCAGCCGACGGGCATCGAAGTGTTCCCGCCGAGCGCCGTGCTGGACGGCAAGGGCGACAAGCAGCGGATCGTCGTGCGAGCCAAATACAGCGACGGCACCGACCGCGACGTGACCGCGCTGACGCTGTTCATGACGAACAACGAGAACTCGGCGAAGATCGCGGCCGGCGGCGACGGCACCGTGACCGCCGGCGAGCGCGGCGAGGCGTTCGTCATGGCCCGCTTCCACACTTATACCATCGGCGTGCCGGTCATCACGCTGCCGAAGGGGTTGCAGTTCAACTGGCCGGCCGCGGCCGAGAACAACTACATCGACACGCTGGTTCACAACAAGTTGAAGAAGTTGCGCATCGAGCCGAGCGGCCTGTGCGACGACCCGACGTTCCTCCGCCGCGTGTACCTGGACGTGCTGGGCCAGCTCCCCACCGCCGACGAGTACGCCCGGTTCATGGTGTCGAGTTTGCCGAACAAACGCGAACTGCTCGTCGATGAACTGCTGGAGCGCAAGGAGTTCTCGGAACTGTGGGTGTTGAAGTGGGCGGAGTTGTTGCAAATCCGCAGCAGCAACGAAGTGTCGCCGAAGGCGATGCTGCAATACTACGGCTGGCTGCAAGACAAGATCGCCAAGAACGTGCCCACGAACGAGTGGGTGAAGGAACTGCTGGGGGCGAACGGCGGCACGTTCAAGAACCCGGCCACGAACTATTACCAGATCGAGCGCGACATCATCAAGGTGACGGAGAACGTCGCGCAAGTGTTCATGGGGATGCGGGTGCAGTGCGCGCAGTGCCACAACCACCCGTTCGACCGCTGGACGATGGACGACTACTACGGGTTCGCGTCGTTCTTCACGCAGATCGGCCGCAAGACCGCCGACGACCCGCGCGAGATCGTGGTGTTCAACAGCGGCGGCGGCGAGATCAACCACCCGGTGAAGGGCCGGCCGATGAAGCCCAAGTTCCTCGGCGGGGCCGAACCGGACGTGGTCGGGAAGGACCGCCGGGTGGCCCTGGCCGAGTGGCTGGCCAGTCCGCAGAACCCGTACTTCGCCAAGAACCTGTCGAACATGGTGTGGGCGCACTTCCTGGGGCAGGGGATCATCAGCGAGACGGACGACGTGCGGATCAGCAACCCGCCGTCGAACCAGGAGTTGCTGGACGAACTGGCGAAGAAATTCACCGGCTACAACTACGACTTCAAAAAGCTGGTCCGCGACATCTGCACCAGCGCGACGTACCAGCGCGCGACGCAGCCGAACAAGAGCAACGAGGGCGACACCCGAAACTTCGCCCACGGGCCGATCCGCCGCATCCGCGCCGAGACGATGCTCGACATCATCACGCAAGTGACGGACACCAAAAACAAGTTCCCCGGCCTGCCGGTCGGGGCGCGAGCGGTGCAGATCGCCGACGGGCAGACGAGCAACTACTTCCTCGCCACGTTCGGCAGGCCGATGCGGGAGACGGTGTGCAGTTGCGAGGTGCGACTGGAGCCGACGCTCAGCCAGAGCCTCCACCTGATGAACGGCGACACCGTGGCCCCGAAGATCAGCGGCGGCGGCCTCGTAGCGAAGATGCTGCAAGAGAAGAAGACAGTCCCGCAGATCGTCGAGACGATGTACGTGCGGGCGCTCAGCCGCGCCCCGAAGCCGGACGAGATGAAGAAGCTGCTGGCGATGGTGGAAGGCAGCGCGGACAAGCCGCAGGCGCTGGAGGACGTGTTCTGGGCGGTGCTGAACTCGCGGGAGTTCATGTTCAACCACTAAGAAGCCCAGGGGCTTCCGCCCTGGCTACGACCGACGGCCCCTCCGGGGCGAAGAGAGAAGAGAAGAACGCTATTGCCGGAATTGTCTTCGTCCCGGAGGGACCGTCGGCCGTAGCCAGGGGCGGAAGCCCCTGGAACCCAACGGCATTGGATCGGTCTTCGTCCCGGAGGGACCGTCGGCCGTAGCCAGGGGCGGTGAGCCACCTGGAACAAATGGAACCGGAGGTTGATATGCCACAGACCTTCACGCGGTTGTTGTTCCATGTGGTGTTCAGCACCAAGCACCGTGCGCCGCGAATTCTGGACGCCTGGCGCGACGACCTGCACGGATACATCGGCGGCATCGTCCGCAACCGCCGGGGCGATTTACTCACTGCGGGAGGCATCGAGGATCACGTTCACCTGCTGATCCGCTGGCCGACCACGGTGTCCGTCGCGGACATGCTGCGGGACATCAAGACGAATTCGTCCCTGTGGCGGCACGAGCTGGGCGACGAGGAATTCGCCTGGCAGACCGGGTATGGGTGTTTCTCGGTCAGTCCCTCCGAGCGCGACGCGGTGTCGAATTACATCGCCCGGCAGCGCGAGCATCACGCCAAGCAGTCGTTCCAGGACGAGTTCCGCGATCTGCTTCGGACGCACGAGTTGGAGCCGGATGAGGAACACATGTGGGATTGATCGAGACCCAGGGGCTTCCGCCCCTGGGTACGACCGCTGGCCCCTCCGGGGCGGTGAGACTTTTTGAACCCAGGGGCTTCCGCCCCTGGCTACGACCGCCGGCCCCTCCGGGGCGAAAACACGGGCACGACGAATGAGAGTTGGTCGGGATGATTCGGGGTCGAATGGGTGAGGAACGAGACGGTTGCCGGTCTTCTCTTCGTCCCGGAGGGACCGCCGGCCGTAGCCAGGGGCGGAAGCCCCTGGAATGAATGGCGACGGCCCCTCCGGGGCGAAGATTCCGAACCAAGAGGCCCTCCGCCGATGCACCGCTTCGCCCTGTTCGCCGTCGTCGTCGCGTCGGTGCCCGCGCTCGCGGACCCGAAGAAGCCGACCTACGACGAGGACGTGCTGCCCGTCCTCAAACAGCACTGCGTGAGTTGCCACGGCAACGACAAGCAGAAGGGCGGGCTGAACGTCGCCACGTTCGCCGCGCTCAAGCAGGGCGGCGCGTCGGGCGAGGTGGTCAAGCCCGGCGACACCGGCAAGTCCCGCCTGTTCACGCTGACCACGCACGCCGAAGAGCCGAAGATGCCGCCGTCGGGCGACAAGATTCCGGCCCCGCAACTCGCCCTTCTCTCCGAGTGGATCGCACAGGGTGCCCGCGAGAACGCCGGCAGCAAGACCGCGATGCCGGCCCCGCCGAAGATCGACATCGGCCTGAAGACTGTCGGCAAGGGCAAACCCGACGGCCCGCCGCCGATGCCGCTGGTCGGCAAACTGAAGCCCAACCCGCTCGTCCGCGGCCGCCGGCCGGGGGCGGTGCTGGCGATGGCCGCCAGTCCGTGGGCACCGCTGCTCGCCGTCGGCGGGCAGAAGCAGGTGCTGCTGTTCCACACCGACACCGGCGACTTCCTCGGCTCGCTGCCGTTCGAGCACGGGCAGATCAACAGCCTGAAGTTCAGCCGCAACGCGAAGTTGCTGCTCGCCGCCGGCGGGCGCGGTGGGGCCAGCGGAAAGGCCGTGCTGTTCAACGTCGAGACGTGCGAAAAGGTGACGGAGGTCGGCATCGAATCCGACGCGCTGCTGGCCGCAGACATCAGCCCGGACCAGACGCTCATCGCCGTCGGGTCGCCGTCGAAGCTGATCCGCGTTTACGCCATCGCCGACGGCAAAGTGCAGCAGGAAATCAAGAAGCACACCGACTGGGTGACGGCCGTCGAGTTCAGCCCGGACGGGGTGCTGCTGGCCACCGGCGACCGCAACGGCGGGCTGTTCGTGTGGGAGGCTGCCACCGGCCGCGAGTTCCACACCCTCCGCAACCACACGGCGATGATCACCGACGTGAGCTGGCGGATGGATTCGAACGCGGTGGCCAGTTGCAGCGAGGACGGCAGCATCAAGTTGTGGGAGATGGAGAACGGCGGCATGATCAAGAACTGGCCCGCGCACGGCGGCGGGGCGGCGGCGGTGAAGTTCAGCCACGACGGGCGACTGGCGTCCACCGGCCGCGACAAGCTGACGAAGGTGTGGGACCAGAACGGCGCGGCGCAGAAGCAGTTCGAGCCGCTGCCGGACCTCGGCCTGCGGGTGGCGTTCGCCCACGACAACCTCCGGGTGGTCGCGGGCGACTGGTCGGGTTTGGTGAAGACGTGGAACGTTGCCGACGCGAAGCTGCTGACCGCCGCCGACACCAACCCGCTACCGGCGGTCGAGCGGTTGAAGGCGGCCGAAGCCGGGTTCGCCGCTGCCGACGCCAAAGTGAAGGCCGTGCAGGCCGGGTTCGCCACCGCCGACCTGAAGAACCAGCAGGCGCAAGCGGCCTTCGCCGCCGCGAACGCCAACGTCGCCAAGCTGACGGCCGAACTGCCGGTCGCGCAGAAGGCTGTGACCGACACCACCAACGCGGCGATTGCGGCGAAGGCTGCCGTCGCCCCAGCACAGGCGGAGGTGGCCAAATACACCGCCGCCGTGCCGCTGCTGGCGATGGGCGAGCAGGCGAAGGCGGTCGCGGCGACCGCCTTCGGGAAACTGGCCGCCGAGATTCGGGCGGAGGCCGCGAAGACCCCGGCCAACACGCAGTTGGCCGCCGAGGTGAAGCGGGCGACCGACTTCGCTGTCGCCGTCAACGCGGAACTGGCGGCGGCGAAGAAGGCGAACGCCGACAACGCCGCCGCGCTGAAGGCTGCGACGGACAAGTTCGCGGTGGTGAATAAGGCCGCGACCGACACCGCCGCGGCGCAGGTGGAAGCGGCGAAGAAGCCGCCGGTGGTGCAGCAAATGCTCACGGCGGCGCAAGCGGCCGTCGCGCCGGCGAAGGCTGCGGCGGATGCGGCCGCAGTCGGGGTCGCCCCGGCGAAAGCGGCGTTCGACGCGGCCCAGGCCGAGTTCGTCACCGCCAAGGCCAGCCTGGACCGGTTGAAGCCGCCGTCCCTGCTCTCCCCACCGGTCCCCGCCCCGCCCGCGCCGTCGGTGCCGCCGAAGACGCCGCTACCACCCGTCCCGGTGCCCGCGCCGCCGGTACCGCCGAAGAAGTGAACTGCGCGCGTCCGGTGGCGGTGGGTACAATGGACGTTTCCCCATCGCCATCGGAACTCCGACCCATGCCGTTCGCCCGCGAGTTGCAAGAAGCGCTGGCCGCCGCCGAGGCGGCCGCGCGGTTCGTCGCCGCCGAGTACGAGACGTTCGTCGCCATTCCGGACGCCCCAGCCCACATCACCACCCACGCGGATCGCGGCGCGCAGGAGATCATCCTGAAGCACCTCCGCGCGGCCTTCCCCGACTACGGCCTGTGCGCCGAGGAAGCCACCGACGCGCTGATCGGCGCGCCGGCCAACACCGACCGCCTGTGGGTCGTGGACCCCATCGACGGCACCAAGGGGTTCGCCATCAAGAACGGCGAGTTCTCTATCATGGTCGGGCTGACCGTCGGCGGCGAGTCGGTCGTCGGCGTGGTGTGGGAACCCAGCACGAACCGAGTCACCTACGCTTCCAAAATCGACGGCTGCTTCACGCGAGTCGGCACCGCCGCGCCGACCCGCTGTCACGTCACGAAGGTGGCGACGCTGGCCGAGGCGACCATCACCCAGAGCCACGCCAAGGCCGGCAAGCCGAAGCCGGTGGTGGTGAAGCTGCAACCCGGCAAGGTCATCGAGACCTACTCCGCCGGCATCAAGCTGGCGCAGGTGGCGCGAGGCGTCTGCGACCTGTACGTGAACGACTACCCGGAGTTCCACGACTGGGACGTGTGCGCGGGCCACGTTCTCGTCACCGAGGCGGGCGGCACGGTGACGGAGTTCAGCGGCGGGCAGGTGCGGTACGGCCTGATCGGAGCGAAGCGGAAGAGCGGCTTGGTGGCGACGAACGGCTTGCTCCACGAGGAAACGCTGCGGAAGTTGGGGTGAGCATTTCCTCGTGGCTCCGGTGGAGGCTTTTCCCATGACGCCGCGCGACGCACTCACCCGCTGGCGGCTGCTCCTCGGCGCGGAGGCCGAACAGGGTCTCGGCTGCGGCCTCGACGGCAAGGAGGCCGGGCAGGACGCCGCCCTCGATTTCCTGTACGGCCGCGAGTACGGGCAGGGGCGGAACGTCCGCGGTCGCGGCGGGCAAGGGCAGAGCAAGGCCGGCAACTCGGACGACCGCACCGGCGGCCTCGGCGACTCCGCCATGAGCGTCCCCGACTGGCTGAACGCCATCCACGAACTCTTCCCGAAGCGGACCATCGAGCGGCTGGAAAAGGACGCCTTGGAGCGGTACGGGCTGGACGAGATGGTGACGAACCCGGAGCTGCTGGCCCGCGCGCAACCCAGCCCGACCCTGCTGAAAGCCGTGTTGCAAACCAAGCACCTGATGAACCAGCAAGTGCTGGCGCTGGCGCGCGAGCTGGTGCGGAAGGTGATCGAGCAACTGCTGGAGAAGCTGGCTCGGCCGGTGCGGGCGGTGTTCCACGGGTCGGCCGACCGCCGCCGCCGGTCGTTCCTGAAGGTGGCCAAGAACTTCGACGCGCGGAACACCGTGCGGCGGAACCTGGCCAACTTCTCGCCCGACGAGCAGAAGCTGTTCATCCGCACGCCGTACTTCTTCTCGCGCATCCGCCGGCAGAACGACCGGTGGCAGGTCATCATCGTCGTGGACGAGTCCGGCAGCATGATGGACAGCGTCATCCACGCGGCCGTCACGGCGTCCATCTTCTGGGGCATCAAGAGTCTGAAGACGCACCTCGTCATCTTCGACACGAACGTGGTGGACGTGACGGCCGACTGCCAAGACCCCGTCGAGACGCTGATGAAGGTGCAACTCGGCGGCGGCACCGACATCGGCAACGCCATGCACTACGCCGCCGGGCTGGTGGAGAACCCCCGCCGCACCATCATCGTCCTCATCACCGACTTCTACGAGGGGGCGGACGCCTCGCGGCTACTGGGCGTCACCAAGCGGCTGTGCGAGAGCGGGGTGAATGTCCTCGGCCTGGCCGCGCTCGACTCCCGTGCCGAGCCGAACTACGACAAGAACCTGGCCCAGCAGATGGTGAACCTGGGCGCGCACGTCGCCGCCATGACGCCGGGCGAACTGGCCGAGTGGGTGGCGAAGAAGGTGAAGTGAGTTACGGAGATTGGAGCCTCAGCGACGACAAGAGGTCACGTCAGCCAGTCGAAAACGCCGGATGCATCATTGCGACTGACACCAGCGCGTCGATCGCTATCCGGAGTCGTAAAAGCAACCGGTGGGTGTCGTCCGGTAGGATTTGCAGTACGCCGTCGATGATTTCGATCCCGTGGTTCAGCTTGGCAAGAGGTTCGGTGATCCGACCTCCCGAGTGAGTGAGGGCGTTGCGAACCTCTCGTGAGGCGTAGATATCCTTACAAGTCCAGCAGGGGTCAAGGATGTCGTGGTGTGCTCCAAACGCTGTCCGGAGTACACCCTTGAACTTCCCGTCCATGCACCGAAGTTCTTCGTCTCCCGAAGCTCGTCTAGCACACCGGACAAGAAACTCTTCATAGACGTTCCAGAACCCCTGATAGGCGACTCGTTGTGATGACCAGAGCGACAAACGGAACGCTGGATCTTCGAGCATCATCTGCCACATGGGTTCGATTGGGTGGCTCGTTTGCGCTACCTCTTTCGCGTCGCGGATATCCGTTGCGAGAGTCGCGATCTTCGAGATCAGTTTGGCACGAAGTTGGCGATCCTCTACCAACTCGGGGACGCCACGCGACAATTGTTTCATGATGGCATCGACCCAGGACAACGCGGTGCTGTCGGGCATGACCGCTTGCACATAGCCGTTCAGTGTGCTGTGCATCGCCATGACCGCGACAGCCGGCATCGACGCCGTGTTCGCAACCGCTCGCCATTGCAGCAGCATGTCGAACGCGAGCCGTTCCAGAACCGGTGTGCCCCTCATCCGCTCGTCGAGGCTCGCGGTCCAGGCGTCTGGGATGTAGCCCAAGTACTGGCCGCGGTCACGCTCAATTTGAATCGTGTGTTCTTGTTCGGCCATGACTGTGTGCCGCGTGGAAGTGGCTTCTTTGGAAGGTGACAGTAAAGGAGTCCATTGGGTTCGGCCTTGTGCCAACCCACTCAACAAAATGAGCCGCCCCCCACAGGTCCGGCTCATCGGTACCGTCGCTCACGCTTTCGGCTCCGATCTCACGTCAGCCCCTTGATCGGCTCGGCCCCTTCGACGCCGACCAGCTTCTGGTCGAGGCCGCCGTAGAAGTAGCTCAGCTTGTTCGGGTCCAGGCCCATCTGGTTCAGCACCGTCGCGTGCAGATTCTTGACGTGGTACTTCGCCCCGTCCGGGTTCGCGCCGAGTTCGTCCGTGGTGCCGACGGTGGTGCCGCCCTTGATGCCGCCGCCGGCCAGCCACATCGTGAAGGCGTAGCTGTTGTGGTCGCGGCCGGACCCCTGGGCGTACTCGGCCGTCGGCTGCCGGCCGAACTCGCCGCCCCACACCACGATGGTGCTGTCCAGCAGCCCGCTCCGCTTCAGGTCCGCCAGCAGGCCGGCGATGGGCAGGTCGGTGTTGCCGGCGTGCTTGCCGTGGTTCGCCTTCATGTCGCCGTGCGCGTCCCAGTTGTCGTCGTTGTGCGCGCCGCCGCTGTAGATCTGCACGAAGCGGACGCCGCGCTCCACCAACCGGCGGGCGAGCAGGCACTTGCGGCCGAAGTCGGCGGTGCGAGCCTTCGTCGGCCCTTCGATGCCGTAGAGTTCCAGCGTCTCCTTGGTTTCCTTGCTGAAATCGACCGCCTCCGGCGCGTTCGCCTGCATCTTGAAGGCGAGTTCGTAGCTGGCGATGCGTGCCGCCAGCTCGCTGTTGTCGGCCCGTGCCGCCAGGTGTTCCTCGTTCTTCTCCTTCAGCCGGTCGAGCAGCAACCGCTGCTGTTCGCGGGTGACGCCGGGCGGCGGCGCGAGGTCGAAGATCGGCGTGTCCGTGGCCCGCAGGGTGACGCCCTGGTACGCGGCGGGCATGTAGCCGCTGCTCCAGTTCTTCGGCCCGGAGATCGGCCCGCCCGTCTTGTCCAGCATGACGACGAAGCCGGGCAGGTTCTCGTTCTCGCTGCCCAACCCATACGTCACCCACGACCCCATGCACGGCGACCCGGACAGCAGCTTGCCGGAGTTCATCATCAGCATGGCCGACCCGTGAACCGGCGACTCGGCGTACATGGTGTGGACGAACGCCATGTCATCGACCCGCTGGCCCAGGTGCGGGAACAGGTCGGACACCCACTTGCCGGACTTGCCGTACCGCTTGAACTTCCACTTCGGCTCGACGATGCGGCCCTCGTCCCGCTTGCCGCCGCGGCCGAACGTCTTCACCTTCACCGTCTTGCCGTCCATGCCAATCATGTTCGGCTTGTAGTCGAACGTGTCGATCTGGCTCGGCCCGCCGTACATGAACAGGAAGATGACGGCCTTCGCCTTGGCCGGGATCATCGGCTTCTTGGCGGCCATCGGGTTGGCGAACGCCGGCCGCGCGTCGGCCGCGGACGCGCCGGGGAAGCCGTCGCGGGACAGCATCCCCGTCAGGGCGAGACCGGTGAATCCGCCGCCCGCCTGCCACAGGAACTCGCGGCGGGTGCGTCGGCAGAACTGATTCGGGGTGTGCATGGTGGTGACGGGTGTTGGGGGGTGGGGAATCAGTTCCAAATTTCCAAGGTGAGGCCGGGCACGAGCGCGAAGTCGCGGGCGTTGCGGGTCACCAGTGTCGCGCCGTGGGCAATGGCGATGGCCGCGATGCGGAGGTCGTTGGTGCCGATGCGAATCTTCAATCCCTTCAGGCGAGCGAATTCGGCTTCGGCGGCGGCGGTGTAGGACAGCACGTTGAACGCGGCGCACGCCTTCAGGGTCCGCTCGAACAACTCGAACGCGCGAGGCAGATCGATCCGGCCTTTTCCCGCTTCGGCCTGCCGGATCACGTTCAGCCGACCGCGCACCGCCTCCCCGGTCACCACGACCGGAAGGAACCGTTGCGACTGAGGGACCGCCGCCATCCGGCTCACGACGCCCACGTCCCCTTGCAGGAAGTCCGTCAGCACGTCGCTGTCGAAGGCATTCATTCGGGGAACTCCGCCGCCTTCTCTTCGGCGCGCAGGCGGTACATTTCCTCGGCGATCTCGCGGAGCGTCGGGTCATCGCGGAACGCACCGGCGAACGCCATCGCGTCCGGTGGCGATTGCACGTCGAGGTCGATGTACTTCACGTCGCCGAGCCGAGCGCGGGCTTGGAGGTCGCGGCGGAGTTGGTCTTCCGCTTCCTCGCGCGTCTTCCCCGTTGCCCGGACGCCGGGGAAGAAGCCCGTCACCGCATCGACCGAACCGTTGTGGTGTTCGAACACGATCGGAACTTGCATGGCATTCCCTCCCGTTCGGGTTCAATCCAGGTAGACGAACTCGTTGGTGTTCAGCAGCAAGAGCGCGTACTGCGCCAGGGCCTTCTTGTCGTCCAGTTTGTGCTTCGCCTTCAGCGCGGCGATGAACGCCACGTCCTTCGCCACCTCGTCGCCGGCGGGGGCGCGGCCGGCGGTCAGGCGGACGCCGCGCGCCACCTGTTTGGCCACGTCGCCGGGGAATTCCTTCGCCAGCCGCGCGGCCAGCGCGAACGCCTGCTCGTTCGTGAACTCGCCGTTCAACATGCCCAGCGCCTGCGTCGGCACGGTGGTCGTGTACCGCACCGGGCAACTGTTGTCCGAGTCGGCCTGGTCGTGGTTGATCAGGATCGGCACTTGCAGCGACCGCTTGACGAAGACGTACACGCTGCGGCGGTTCTGCTCCTCGACCGGCGAGTCCGGCCAGTGGGCCTTCTTGTCCGGGTACGAGATGCCCGCGAGCACTTCGGCGGGCAGCTTCGGGTAGACGCTCGGCCCGCCCATCTTCGGGTTCAACTTGCCGCTCGCGGTCAGGATCGAATCGCGGACTTCCTCCGCGCCCAGTCGGCGGGCGTTGAACCGCCACAGCAGGGTGTTCTGCGGGTCGGCCTTCAAGTTCGCCGCGTCCGCCTTCGACGACCGCTGATACGCGGCGCTGGTCATCATGAGCTTGTGCATCCGCTTGAGGGTCCACGGAGCGGGTTCCGGCGAGCGGGGGGCGTCAGCCCCCTGTTTCTTCGGGTCGTCAACAGGGGGCTGACGCCCCCCGCTCGCCAAGAACGTCGGTTCGACCAACTCGGCGGCCAGCCAGTCGAGCAGTTCCGGGTTCGTCGGCAGTTCGCCGAACTTGCCGAAGTCGTTCGGCGTCGGCACGATCCCCTTGCCGAAGTGGTGCAGGAACAGCCGGTTCGCCATCACGCGGGCGGTCATCGGGTTGTCCTTCGACGCGATCCAGTTGGCCAGCGCCGTCCGTCGGCCGCTGCTCTTGGAGTCTTTCCCCGTCGGCGGGATGACGGGGTCGGGCAGCCCCAGAATTTCCGGGAAGCCGGGCTTCACCTCCGGGCCGTTCGCGTGCGCGCTGCCGCGGACGTTCACGAACGTGGCCGGCGGGTTGGTGTCGCACAGGTTGACGCCGAGGGCGAACTCCTGGCTCGGCACCGGCTTCCGCTTCAGGTCGGCGATCTCCCGCGTCAGCCGGGCGTGGTCCTTCTTCTGCGCGTCGGTGAACACCTTCGGCAGCTTCTTCAGCACCAGCGGCCGGTCCAGCCCCTCCGACGCCCGCTGGTCCTCGGCCGGCATCGTCTTGATGGCCTCGTCCTCCACCGCCACCATCTGCTTGGTCAAGTCCTCGATCTTCGTCTGCCGCGCGGTCAGTTCCTTCTCGTACACCTGCCGCTTGGCCTTCGGGGTGATGTCGATCAGGTTGAACCGCGAGCGCGGGTCGCGGCTCTCGGAGAACTCGCGGATGTCGCGGAAGAAGGCCACCAGCTTGTAGTAATCGGTCTGCGGGATGGGGTCGCCCTTGTGATCGTGGCAGCGGGCGCAGTTGAGCGTCATGCCGAGGAACGCCTGTCCGGTGATGGTGACGATGTCGTCGAACCCGTCGAACCGCGCCTGGAGCGGGTCGGCCGGCTCGTCGTCCCAGACGCCGAGGCGGTAGAACCCGGTGGCGACAGCTTCCTCCGCCGAGTCCGTGCGGGGCAGCTCGTCGCCGGCGACTTGCTCCTTGACGAACCGGTCGTAGGGCTTGTCGTCGTTGAAGCTCTTGATGACGTAATCGCGGTACCGCCAGGCATACGGCTTCGGGTTGTCCCGCTCGTACCCGTTGGTCTCTGCGAACCGCACGATGTCTAGCCAATGCCGGCCCCACTTCTCGCCGTAGGCCGGGCTTGCGAGCAGCTTGTCGAGCAGCTTCTCCCACGCCTTCGGGTCGGCGTCCGTCACGAAGGCGTCGATCTCCTCCGGCGTCGGCGGCAAGCCGGTCAGATCATAGTACGCGCGGCGGATGAGCGTCGCCTTCTCGGCGGGGGCGGACGGCGCGAGCTGCTTGGCGGACAGTTTGGCGGACAGGAATGCGTCGATCGGGTGAACGGCCTTGTCAGGGACGGTCGGTCGCTTGACGGGCTGGTACGCCCAGTACGCCTTCTGCGCGTCGGTGAACTTCGGCTTCTTCGGCCCTTCGACTACGGCGGTGCCCAGTTTGTCCGCCGGGTACGCGAAGCCGTCCGTCACCCACTTCGTCAGCACCGCGATCTGCTCCGGTTTGAGCTTGTCGCCGCCGGGCGGCATCTCGTACCCGTCCTTGGCGTGGTTGACGGCCTGCACGAGCAAACTGTCCTTCGCCTTGCCGGGCACGGCCGCCGGGCCGGTGTCGCCGCCTTTGATCGCGGTGGCGCGGGTCCGCAGGTCGAGGCCGCCGCTCAGCTTGTCCGGCTTGTCGCCGTGGCACTTCATGCACGACGCCTTCAGAAGCGGCGCGACCTTGTCGTCGAAGAACGCCACCTGTTCTTTGGTGAACGTCGGTTCGGCGGCAGGGGCGACGGACGCGGCGAAGAGGACTAGCAGCGCGGCGACGGACGGGCGGACGACGGACATGAGGGAACCCCTCGGACAGGCGGGATCGGCGTGAGAAGGGAATTATACCGCCCGCCGGCGACGTGTAGCAACCGCATTTCTAAAGGTTGTTGCGAAAAGCGGCCGAGAGGCGACGTGGTCTGGCTTCGCGGCTGCGTTCTCGGGACGTGTGCCGCTCCCTTCGGTCGCGGCGACGACAAGGTTCTTGTCGTC
>JAYTTN010000111.1:0-2424 GCA_043745295.1 Fimbriiglobus sp.
GGAGCGGGCGACGTCGCCCGCTCCTGAAGTCGCGGCGAAGACAACGGCACCTTGCCGCCCGCATTCGGCCACTTATAACCTTCCTATCCTCTCCCAGGCCAGCCCAACTCGCGGCCGCGCGTGCGCCGCTCTCCCGCCCCCTGTTGGGACTGTGGCCGGGGCGTCGTTCATTTTCTCGGAGACCGTGTCCGTCATGGCAACCAGCGCCCGCCAGCAGGCCATCCAGGCCATCGCCGCCGCCCGCCCCACCCTCAACCGCCTCGACTTCCGCGCCGAACACCTGAAGGACCTGTTCGGGGCCAGCGTGTTCCACGAAGAGGTGCAGAAGTCCCGCCTGCCGAAGCCGGTGTTCAAGGCCCTCCAGAAGACGATCAAGCTCGGCCTGCCGCTCGACCCGTCGGTGGCCGACGCCGTCGCCAGCGCGATGAAGGACTGGGCGATGGAACACGGGGCCACGCACTACACCCACCTGTTCCAGCCGATGACCGGGCTGACGGCCGAGAAGCACGACAGCTTCCTGAGTCCGACCGGTACCGGCGGGGCCATCTCCGAGTTCAGCGGCAAGGAACTGGTGAAGGGCGAGCCGGACGCCAGCAGCTTCCCCAGCGGCGGCATCCGCGCCACGTTCGAGGCGCGGGGCTACACCGGCTGGGATCCGACCAGCCCGGCGTACATCCGCGAGACGCCGAACGGCGCGACGCTGGTCATCCCGACCGTGTTCGTGTCGTGGACGGGCGAGGCGCTGGACAAGAAGACGCCCCTTCTGCGGAGCATGGAAGCCCTGAGCATCCAGGCCCTCCGCATCCTGCGGCTGTTCGGCAACACCGACGCCAAGAAGGTGTTCGCCACCGTCGGCCCGGAGCAGGAGTACTTCCTGATCGACAAGAACTTCCTGTTCGCCCGGCCGGACCTGCTGAACGCCGGCCGCACCGTCTACGGGGCCAAGCCGCCGAAGGGCCAGGAGCTGGAAGACCAGTACTTCGGCACCATCCCGGAGCGGGTCATCGCGTGCATGGCGGACGCCGAGGCCGAGATGTTCAAGCTCGGCATCCCGGTCAAGACGCGGCACAACGAGGTGGCCCCCAGCCAGTACGAGATCGCCCCGATCTTCGAGGACAGCAACCTCGCCACCGACCACAACCAGCTGACGATGGACGTGCTGCGGCGGACGGCCGAGAAGTACGACCTGGCCTGCCTGCTGCACGAGAAGCCGTTCGCCGGCATCAACGGCAGCGGCAAGCACAACAACTGGAGCATGTCCACCGACGGCGGCGAGAACCTGCTCAACCCCGGCGACACGCCGCACGACAACGCCCAGTTCCTGGTGTTCTGCGTGGCCGTCATCCGCGCCGTGTACAAGTACCCGGAACTGCTCCGCGTGACGGTGGCCAGCGCCGGCAACGACCACCGGCTGGGGGCGAACGAGGCCCCGCCGGCCATCATGAGCATCTTCCTCGGCGACCAGTTGCAGGACGTGATGGAGCAACTGGAAGCCGGTGCCCTGAAGTCCACCAAGCAGGGCGGGTTCATGGAGGTCGGCGTCAGCGTGCTGCCGAAGCTGCCCCGCGACGCCGGCGACCGCAACCGCACCTCGCCGTTCGCCTTCACCGGCAACAAGTTCGAGTTCCGCGCCGTCGGCAGCAGCTTCAGCATCGCCGGCCCGAACACGGTGCTGAACACCATCGTGGCCGAGTCCCTGGACTACATCGCCGCCGAACTGGAGAAGGCGGTCGCCGCCGGCAAGCCGCTGCACAAGGCCGTCCAGGACCTGCTGCCGGTCATCCTGAAGGACTCCAAGAAGGTGATCTTCAACGGCGACGGGTACTCGGCCGAGTGGCACGAGGAGGCCGAGAAGGTGCGCGGCCTGCCGAACCTGAAGAACACGGTGGACTCGATCCCGATCATCATCCGCAAGGACACCATCGACCTGTTCGGCAAGTACAAGGTGTTCACCGAGCGGGAGCTGCAAGCCCGGTACACGATCTTCTGCGAGAGCTACGTCAAGACGGTGAACATCGAGGCCAACCTGATGGTGTCGATGGGCAAGACGATGATCCTGCCGGCCGCTTTGCGGTATCAGGCCGAAGTGGCGGGGGCGGTGAACGCGGCGAAGGCGGCCGGCGTCGATGCCGCCGCGCAGTTCGACCACCTGAAGGAGTTGACCGGCACCATGACGGCGTTCCAGAAGGCGCTGGCCGCGCTGGAACACGCCCAGGCGCACCACGCCGACGGCGACGCCTACGCGCACGCCAAGAACATGCGGGACGGCATCCTGCCGAAGATGGTGGAGCTGCGCACCGCCGCCGACAAGCTGGAGACGATGGTCGCCGACGACCTGTGGCCGCTGCCGACGTACCGCGAGATGCTGTTCATCAAGTGAGTCTTGTTAGCCCGCCGCGCAAGCAAGGGGCCAATCCCCTGAGG
>JAYTTN010000112.1:0-2420 GCA_043745295.1 Fimbriiglobus sp.
GACCCCTCACCCGCCTCGTGCGGAACACGAGGCGACCTCTCCCCAGCGGGGAGAGGTGGGCGTTATCGGCTTTCCGCACAACGGCTTCGGCCTGCCGAAGATGGGGACGGCATTGGCTTCGTCCCTTTCAGATTAAGGTGGTCGAGGCTCGCAAGTCGCTGACCCTCACGCCATCTTCATTTGACACGCCGGCCGTTCCGCTTACTCTGGTCGTGTCGGTTCCGCCACCTCACACCGGCGGCCGGCGCGGGTGAACTTCGGCCCCATCACGTCACCGTGGCCGGACCCGCAGGTTCGATTTCCCATCGAGAGGGCGTTTCCATGTTCCGCACCGGTCTGTTCGGCGTGCTGGTCGCGTCGGTCGTCGCCTCCGGCGTCGCCCGCGGCGAGGACAAGTCCATCGACGGCGACGGGTTCATCAAGAACTGGCTGCTGCTGGCCCCCATCAAGCTGGCCGAGGGCGTGTCGTCGGCCGACGCCGTCGGCAAGGCGCAGATCCCGGACGAGGGCAAGCTGGAGCCGAAGGCGGGCGACAAGGTGAAGGTCGGCGACAAGGAGCTGGCGTGGAAGGCGGTCGTGGCCGAGGAGCACTTCTTCGACTTCAACAAGCTGCTCGGCGAGGTGACGGAGAACGCCGTCGGGTACGCGGTCGCCACCGTCACCGCCGACGACGAGAAGAAGGACGTGTTCCTGCGGATCGGCAGCGACGACACGTTCAAGCTGTGGCTGAACGGCAAGGAGATCGGCAAGGGCACCGAGGACCGCGCGCTGGACAAGGACCAGGACAAGTTCGAGGGCCTCGCGCTGAAGAAGGGCGTCAACGTGCTGGTGTTCAAGGTGGTGAACGCCAGCGCCGACTGGACCGGCTGCGCCCGCTTCGTGGACAAGGACGGGGCCGCCGTCAAGGGCCTGAGCGCCGACGTGAAGAAGTAGCGTGTCGGTGGGGTTCGATCCGAACCGGAAGCGTGAGCGACGGTCTTCCAGGAACCGTCGCTCACGCTGCCGGCTCGGACGGAGTCACGCGAACAGGTCGGCCACCGGGCAGGTGAACCCCGGCACCACGTCCTCGCCGTCCAGCGTGCCGGTCTCGTCGAGTTCGGCGCAGGTGCGGTCCAGCCGGCGGACGAGGACGGTTTTCGTCTTCGGGTAAAACAGCCAAACCAACTTCACGCCCGCGCTCCGGTAGTCCGCCACCTTCTGCTCGACCTCCCCGGCCTCATCCGACGGCGAGATCACCTCGACCGCCAAGTCCGGGGCGACCTTCAAGTTGCCGTCGGGCATCGCGGCGGGTAGCCGTGCCGTCGAGACGAACGAGGCGTCCGGCTTCCGCACCTTCGTCGGGTCCGTCGGGAAGCACTGGCACGGGGTTGCGGCGTCGAACAGTTCGCCCAGCTTGTTGGCCAGCACGAAGGCACCGACGCGGACCGTCACTCGCGCCGAAATCATGCCGGACTTCGCACCCATGTTTTTCTCCACGTAGCGGCCGTCGATGAACTCGGCGAGTTCGTCACGGTCCGACCGTTCGATGTACTCCCGATCCAAGTCCAGCTTCGGCGGGTTCAGCGTCATCGCGGGTTCCTCCGTTTGGTTCTCGTCATTCTACCACCCCGTTCCCCACGAGGCACGCCCGTGCTTGCTCCCATCACCGTTCGTTACCCCGTCCGCCCGGCCCGCCGGAGCCTGGCCGTCGCGCGGGTGGCGGACCTGTTCGGCCTGGCCGACGACGAGCCGCCGCACACCGTCGCCGACGCGCTGCAACTCGACATCCGCCCCGGCGACCTGGCGCTGTTCACCGGGCCGTCGGGCAGCGGCAAATCGACCCTCATGCGCGAAGCCGGCCGGCAGTTGAACGCCGTCGATGCCGCCGCGCTGGAGTTGCCCGACGTGCCGCTGGCGGAGGCGCTGCCCGGTTCGCTCGACGACCGGCTGGCCACGCTCGCCGGGTGCGGCCTCGGCGAAGCCCGGCTGCTGCTCCGCCGGCCGTGCGAGCTGAGCGACGGCCAGCGGTACCGCTTCCGCATGGCGTTCGCGGCGGCCACCGCCCCGCCGGGTGCGTGCCTGTTGCTCGACGAGTTCGGCGCGGTCCTCGACCGCACGCTGGCGAAGGTGGTGGCGTTCAACCTGCGGAAGCTCGTCACCCGCACCGGCGTCGGCGTGCTGTGCGCGACCACCCACGACGACCTGCTGGCGGACCTGAACCCGGACGTGCACGTGAAGTGCCTCGGCGACGGCGCGGTGAAGGCCGAACGCCGCACGGTGGCGAAGACGCCCATCAGTTTCGCGGGCGAACTGCGCGTCGTCGAAGGAACGAAGGCCGACTGGCCGCACTTCGCCAAATGGCACTACCGGTCGCACCACCTGGGGTTCGTCAAGAAGGTGGTGCTGCTGCATCACGGCGCGGAGCCGATTGCCATCTGCGT
>JAYTTN010000113.1:0-8893 GCA_043745295.1 Fimbriiglobus sp.
GCCGCCCGCGCCTTCCGCGCGGCCATGATCTGGCCGGCGTTCACCTACTGCGGCGCGGTGCTGATCATCGCCTTCATGCTGATGGTGCTGGGCGCGCTGGCCGCGCCGGGCAGCAAGCCGTTCGACCCGCTCGGCCTGGGGCTGCTCGGCGTGTCCGGGGCGCTCATTTTCCTGGCCGTCGTCGGCACGATCACCGCCATCCTGGTCACGCTCGTGCTGTTCCTGAAGAACCACCCGTCCACCCGCGAGAAGTTCATCGCCTTCGGCTTCCGGCTGCCCGGCGTGGCCCCGTGCGTGCGGGCGTTCGCGCTGTACCGGTTCAGCGTCGCCACCGCCATGACGCACGAGGCCGGGATGCCGGTGGACCGCTCCCTGCGGGCGGCCTTCCGCGCCACCGCCAACGCCCGCTACTTGGCGGCCGAGGAGAAGGCGGTGAAGGTGGTGAAGTCGGGCCGCACGGTGTCCAAGGCGCTAGCCGGTGCCGGACGGGAGCTGTTCCCGGAGGAGTACCTCGACGCGGTCGGCATCGGCGAGGTGACGGGCAACGTGTCGGAGGTGATGAACCGGCAGGCCGAGGTGTACCGCGAGGACGCGCTGCGGAAGATGACGGGGCTGACGAAGATCGCCAGCGGCGCGGTTTACGCGCTGGTCGGGCTGCTCATCATCGTCGTCATCATCCGCATGGTGATGAGCATCGGCGGCGTGTACTCCGACGCCATGAAGGGGATTTAAGGCACCGCCCCCGCATCACCCCACGTTTTTTTCCCGACGCGCACGTCCCCCGGCGGGGATTAACATGGCGGAACTGACTTCCCCGCCGGGAACCGCCTCATGCGTGCCGCGCTGCTCCGACTGCCAACCCTGATCCCCACCGCGGCCGACCGCGACCTGCTGCGGCGGTTCGCCGACGCTCGCGATGAGGGGGCGTTCGCCGAGCTGGTCCGCCGGCACGGGCCGCTGGTGCTGGCCGTCTGCCGCCGGGTCGTGTCCGACTCCCACCTCGCCGACGACGCCTTCCAGGCCACCTTCGTCGTCCTCGCCCGCAAAGCCGCCACCGCCGGCGTCGGCGCGCGGCTGTCCACCTGGCTGCATTCGGTCGCGGTGAAAGTGTCGCTGAGGGCGCGAACCATGGCCGGCCGACGGGCGAAGCGGGAAACCCTCACGGCCACCGTGCCGGACGTGCCCGACAAGTCTTCCGGTGGCACAGGCTTTCCAGCCTGTGCGGACGAAACCGCCGTCCTGGACGAGGAAATCGACCGGCTGCCGGAGGCACTCCGCGCCGCCGTGGTGCTGTGCGAGCTGCGGGGCGTCGGCCGACGGGACGCGGCGAAGGAACTGGGCATCGCCGAGGGGACACTGAGTAGCCGGCTGGCGGCGGCGCGGAAGAAACTGGCCGAGCGGCTGCGGGCGCGGGGCGTCGCGCCGGCGGCGGCGATTTTCCCTGCCATTTTCGTTCCTACTGACCTGGCGGCAGCGGCGGTGGCCGTTTCTACTGGAAGTGTGGAATTGGGTCCACATCTCGCTCACCTGGTCGAAGGGGGAATGCAGATGACGCTCCTGACCAAACTGAAGCTGGCAGCGGTGGCCGTCGCCGTCGCGGTGCTGGCGGTCGGCGGGTTCGGCGGCAAGTGGGGGAACGAGTCCGCCGCTGCCCCGGTGCCGAAGGATCTGGCCGACGCCGGAATCATCTGGATGTTCCACCCGGCCGAGGGGCAACTGGTGGGCTACGCGCCCGACGGGAAGAAGGCGCGGACGGTGAAGTTCGCCGCCGGCGGGACGAACCCCGGCACCTTCTTCGGCATCACCCGCGACGGGCAACACGCCCTGCTAGCGGCCGCGAAGGGTACGCCGCCGAAGGACGGCAAAGCCGGGCATGACGAGTTGTCCGCGGGCAAACTGACAGTCCACCTGTGGCCCCTGCACGGTGACGCCAAGCCGACCGACACCGGCATCAAGTGCGAGCACGGAAACCGGTACGTCATCGCCCGCGGCGGCAAGTCGCTGGTGGTCGAGTCGCACCGGGCGATCCCGGACGACCCGATTCCCGGCGCGGACGCTCGCCCCGAGTTGGAGACCGTCGCCTACGACTTGACCACCTTCAAAGGCACCGAGCGGCCGGTGCTGGCGGCGCAGTTCTGGCTCGTCGAGGAGTTGGCCAACGGCGACCGCCTCGTCGCCTTCGGCCAATACGGGTCGGACAAGCGGCCGCTGCAAAGCTTCCACCTGCTGGCGGTCGGATCGGACAAGCCGAAACTGCTGACGGGCGAGGACGAAACCGACTACTGCGCGCCGTCGCCGGACGGCGCGACGCTGCTCGTCACCCGGCAGTTCTCCTCGAAATCGCAACCGGCCGACTCGTTCCACCGGATGTATCTACTCGGCCGGGCGAGCGGGAAGGCCGAGCCGTTCGCCCACCGCGACAACACCCAGCACGCCCACGGCCACTGGTCGCCGGACGGCACGCGGGTGGTGTACGAGTGGCTGGAGGAAGGCCCGCAAATTCAGGAGCGAATCCTCGGCGGCGGCCTTCAAACCGTGCCCATCAGTCGCGCCCAGGTCGTCGTGACGGACGCGAGCGGCAAGACCGAGAAGGTGATTCTGGACCTCGACGGCTGCCCGGAAACCGACGTCGCCAAGGCGCAGACGTGGCACGCCGCGCGGCCGAAGTTGGTCGGCTGGTACCCGACCCGCCGCCCGAACGTCCCGGTGCCGAAGGCGAAGGCGGCGGAACCGCTGGTGGCCGTGTGGCAGGGCGACGACGTTCGCGTCCTGACGCTCGACGGCAAGGAGTTGCACAAGCTCGCCTTCAAAGAGTGGGCGGATCGCGGCGGCGGGTTCATCCGGCTGTCGCCCGACGGTAAGCGGATCGCGGTTCGCCTGTCCGACAAGGCGGCCGGTTGGCAGCTCGTCATCGCCACCCTCGGGAGCAACAAGCCGGATCTGGTGGCAGACCTGGAACAAACAGGGGACGGGCTGTTCTGGTCGCCGGACGGCAAGTCCGTGTCGTGCGGGGAGGGCGATAAGCTGGTAACGGTGGACATCGCCACCGGCCGGCAAACGAAAGTCGAACCGGAGCACGCCACCCGCGTGTACGGCGTCACCGCCGACGGCCGTCACCTCGCCGAGTACCTGGCCTTCGATGACACCCTCCAACCGACACGGAAGCTCGGCTTTCTGAACGGGAAATTCTCCGAGTTCAAGCCGTTCATCGATTTGTCCCGAACCGATGTCGGGGTGCAAGCCAGTGCCGTCCGGTCGCCCGTCGGTGTGTCGGCCGACGGTTCCGTCGCGGCGTTCGCCCGCGTGGTCCGCGACAAAAATCGCCAGACGAACAGTAACGTGGTGGAGTGGATCGACGTGGCGAAGGGCGACCGCACGGAGTTGCTCACCTTGCCGGACTGGGAAATCACGCCATCGAAGCTGGCGATGGCCCCGAACGGTGAGTGGGTGGTCGTCGGCTACCAGGAGCGGGAGGCGGTGCCGCCCGGCCAGTTCGCCAAGTCGCTGGGGTTCACCTTGGCGCTGTACGACCGCACCACCGGCAAGCCGACGCTCCTGCTCGAACGGGACGAAGGCCGCATCAAGGCGGTGGACGTGTGGACCCCGACGCAGAAGGTGAAGGCCCCGGTGCCGAAGGCCGTCGCCCCGCCGCCGAAGAAGAACGCCCCGGTGCCGGTGCCGCCGAAGGAGAACTCGATGGGCCTGACCGCGAGCGTGACGCTCGACAAGAAGGAGGTCATGCTCGGCGAGCCGATGTACTTCACGTTCGCGGTGGCGAATCCGACCGACGCGGCATGGCAGTTCGAGGAGGGCGGCGACTACCGCAACCGCCTCGGCCGGCCGAACAGCTTCGCCGTCGCCGTGACCGGGCCGGACGGGAAGGCCGTCCCGCAGCCGGACTCCGGGATGGACATGGGCGGCATCTCCACGCTGGTGAAGCTGCCGGCGGACGGGTCGGCCGCCTTCCGCCCGCTGTTCCTGCCGCACTGGGCCACGTTCGACAAACCCGGCGAGTACACCGTCACCGTGAAGCGGAGGGTCGGGCTGGTGCCGGCCGACGCCGAGGACGGATTCCGCGCGAAGGCCACGCCGGTGAACCTGTCGGCGACGGCCAAGATCACCGTCACCCCGACGGACGCGAAGCGGATGGGCGCGCTCATCGACGAGTTGGCCGCGGACATGCTCGACCCGAAGTCGCCCGAGTCCGACCGCGCCACGAAGAAGCTGCTGGCGATCCGCGACCCGCGCGTCATCCCGCACTTCATCGAGTTGGGGAAACGGCCACGCTTGGAGGCGAGGTACGCCGCCTGCGAGGCGCTCGGCAAGTTCAACACCGACGAGGCGTTCGCCGCGCTGAAGGCGCTGTATGCCACCACCGGGGCGGACCTGAAGGGTAGCGCGATCAACGCGCAACTGGAGGAGTCGTCGGCCAACGGGGTGCGGCACGCGGCCATCGGGGCCATCCTGGACTGCGGCCACCCGGACGCGCTGGCGTTCGGTTGGAAGACGGCCATCGACGACGGGTACGACGGCGTGCGGATGACGGTCCTGCACAAGGCGTATGAGGTGAAGTCGCCGGCGGCGCGGAAGGTGATCGCGGCGCTGCTGACGGACGCGGACGACCGCATTCGCGGCGAAGCGAAGCGCTACACGGAGCTGCTGGCGAAGGCGAAGAAGTGACGGCAACCGGCGGGGGTTGGGCAAAGGGAATCGAAAGCGCCGCGCCTGCCGTCGTCGCCCTTGAAATCGCGGTGTTTCCGCTCGAGTTGGCTTCGACAGCCGGGCGCGCGGGCGGTTAGAGTTGCGAGTAGGAGAACCACGAGCGGAACGGCATCCCACCTCTTCCCCACGGGGCCGTTCCACGCCACCGCCTGGAATCGCCCCGTCCCGCACACGTCCGAGGACACGTCATGAGCGAAGAACTGGAACACCCGGTCGCCTCCGAGATCGCGACCGAGGCCGAAACCGCCGCCGAGGCCCCCGCCGAGGCCGAAGCCGCCGCCGAGGCCCCCGCCGAATCGACCGAGCCGCTGCCGACCGAACCCGAACTGGGCGTGGTGTAACCGGCCGAGCCGAGACGAGCCGAGACGGAATCAACCGGCCGACTTCCGCCCACCGCCCGGCGCGGTGGGCACGACGAACCAGATGACGCACACGCCCGTCGCCGCCAGCCCGCCGATGGCGCACTTCACCCAGACCGGCAGGCCCGCGAACGCGATACTGGCCGACACGACGGGGATGATGACGCAGGTGGACAGCACCTTCGCCGACCGGCGGATGCCCCCGTGCTGCTCCCAGTCGCGGATGAGCGTGCCGAAGAACGGCGACCGCTTCAGCCACCGTTCCAGTCGCGGCGACGAGCGGCTAAAAAAGTAGCTGGCCAGCAGCACCCACGGCGTCGTCGGCAGTCCCGGCAGGATCGCGCCGAGGTACGCCACACCGACGAAAAACAGACCGAGGGCCATGAACAGCACCCGCTTCAGTCCAGTAGCCTGCGGCGGTGGGGCGGGGGGATCGGTCACGGCGGGCCGTTCGGGGTGCGGGCGGGGCGAGTGCTATCATGATGGGAACCGGCGGTCGTTGCGGCGCGTCCAACGGGCACCGAATCCTCCGGTTCCGTTCGCGCGACTCCACCTCCGAGCATCCCGTCATGGCTCGCCGTTTCGCCTTGCTGGTCGCCGTCCTCGTCGCCGTCGGGTGCGGGAAGAAGAAGCCGGCCGACGCGCCCGCGCCGCCGGCCGAGGAACCGGCCGTGCCCGCCGTGCCGGTGCCGGACACGCCGCCGCCGACCGATGTCGCCAAACAGTTGAAACTACTCAAGGTGAGTAAGGCCGACGTCCAGCAGGCCGCCGCCGCCGCCCTCGCGGCGGTCGCCGAGACCGACCCCGCCGTCATCCCCGCGCTGGTCGAGCTGCTGGCCGACAAGTCCGGCCTGGCCGTCGGCCGGGGCACCATCGCCGGGCCGAACAGCGTCCGCGAGGCGGTCGTACTCGCGCTGGTGCTGTCCGGGCCGAAGGGCGAGACGGCCGCCGTCGAAAACGCTCTGCCCGTGCTGATCGCGGCACTGGCCGATGCGAGTGAGATGATCCGCTGCAACGCGGCGTCCGCCGTCGGCCGCCTGGGGGCGAAGGCCGCGCCCGCCGTCGAGAAGCTGTGGCCGCTGGCGTCCGAGCCGTCCGCCCCCGTCCGCGAGGCCGCCCTCCGCGCGCTCGTCGATATCGGCACCGTGCCGCCCGGCCCGCTGTGCAAGCTGCTCGCGCACGCCGACGAGGGGGTCCGCGTCACCGCCGCCGAGAACCTGCAGCACTTCCGCGGCATCTCGGCGGAGGCCGTCGACGACCTGGTGACGGCGGTGGCCGATGCGAAAGTCCGCGTCCGCCTCGCCGCCGCCGACGCGCTCGCCACGCTGGGGGCGAAGGCCGCGCCCGCCGTGCCCGCGCTGCTGAAAGCCCTCGCCGCCAACTCCCCGACGGACCGGATCGACCCGGACGAGTTCGCGCTGGCCGCGCTGAACGCGGTCGTGGCCGTCGGCGAACCCGCCGTGCCCGCCGTGGCGAAGTTCCTCGCCGACGGCAACCCGGTGATGCGGTTCCTGGCCGCGCACATGCTCGGCGAGATCGGCCCGCCCGCGAAGTCGGCCGCCGGCGCGCTGGAGAAGTTGCTGGCGGATCGCGTGCCGGCGGTCGCGGGGGAAGCCGCCCGCGCGCTGGTCGTCGTCACCGGCTCCATCGGCAAGGTGGAGGCACCGATCGAGGCCGCGCTGAAGGAAGGGAACGCGGACGACCGCCGGGGGGTGCTTCAGCTCATCGGCCGGATGGGAGCCGCCGCCAAGCCGTTCGCGGCGGTCGCGCTGCCGCTGCTCGACGACCCGGACTCGGCCGTCCGCGCCGCCGCCCTCGAATTCGTCGCCACCCTGGACGCCGCGACCGCGAAGCCGGCCATTCCGAAGGTGGCCAAACTGCTCGCCGACGAGGAGGCGAACACCCGCGTTCAGGCCGCGAACGTCCTGCTCGCCCTCGGCCGCGCCGCCGCGCCGGTCGCCGACGCGCTGGCGAAAGCCGTGGCCGGCGACGACGACGACCGCGTCCGCCTGATCGCTCTCGACGCCCTCGCCGCGCTGGGGCCGGACGGCAAAGTCGCGGTGCCGGAATTGGTGAAGGTGATCGGCGACGGGGACGCGCCGTCGGCCGTGCGGGTGAAGGCGCTCGCCGTAGCCCCGGCTCTCGCCCCGACGGACGCGGACCTGGCCAAGGCCGTCACCAAGGCGCTGGCCGACAAGACCGAGACCGTCCGTGAAGCGGCGGCGTTCGCGCTGCCCGCCCTCGCCGACCCGCCGGCCGAAGCGCTGAAGAAACTCGGCGAGTTGATCGCCGCCGACAAGACCTACGCCGGTCGCACGACGGCCGTCCGCGCGGCGGCGGCCCTCGGCCCGAAGGCCGCTTCGCTGAAGGACAAGCTGACGGCCGCGTCCGCCTCCGAAGTCCGCGATCATGCCAACTGGGGGAAGATCGCCCTCGCGCGTGTCGAGGGGAAAACCGGCGAAGTGGAAGTGCTGGTGCGCGGCGGGCTGGCGAGCAAGTGGCCCGGCGAGCGGAACGCGGCGCTGACCGCCCTCGCCGGGTTGGTAGCTCCCACTGCCATCGACGCGGTCGCCGTCCTCGCCGCCAGCAAGGACCGCTCCGCCGTCACCCGCCACGCGGCCGCCGTGGTGCTGGCACGGATTCCCGATTCGCCCGACGCCGTGACCCGCTTGGCGGAACTGCTGAAGGACGCCGACCCGGACGTGAAGCTGGCCGCCATACGGGGACTGGAAACGCTCGGCCCGAAGGCGGCGGCCGCGAGTAAGGCGCTCCGCGAAGTGGCGAACGGCAAGGACGACACCGCCCGCGCCGCCCGCAAGGCCCTCCGCGCCGTCGAGGGGAAGGCGGAGTAGGCGGCGTCATTTGCCTTCGTGGTCGAGCAGCCACTGCTTCCGCCACAGGCCGCCGCCGTACCCGCCGAGGGTGCCGTCCGCCGCGATGACCCGGTGGCACGGCACCGCGATGATGAGCCGGTTCCGGCCGTTCGCCGACCCGACCGCCCGGCTGGCCAGCGGCTTCCGCACCCGCTCCGCCAGTTGCCGGTACGAGATCGTTTCGCCATACGGGATGCGGGCCAGTTCCTCCCACACCGACTCCTGGAAGGGCGTGCCGGGCTGTTCCATCGGCAGCGTGAACGACTTCAGTTCACCCGCCAGGTACGCCCGCATCTGCGCGACGGCTTCCTTCAACTTCGCCTTGCTGCGGACCGCCCCCTCGGCGGGGGTGTCCTCCACACTCAGGCCGGTCAGGGCGTCGCCGTCGGACGTGAGCAGCAGCTCGCCGAGCGGGGTGGTCAGCGTGTCGAAATAGGTGACGGCGGACATCGGCGGCCTCCGAATGGATGTGGACGGATGTTTCAGAGTTTACGCGCTTCCGGGAATAATCGCCCGGCCGCGTCACACCGATCGGGGCACGCGGTACGGGGAGTGTCCAACCCACCACCCCACACCGGAGAATCGTCATGACCCGCCAGCACCGCCTCGTCCTGCTCGCCGCCTTCGCCTTGTGCGGCACCACCTCCGCCAAAGACCCTTACGGCCCGTCGTGGCTGGTCGGCAAGAATGCCCGGCCGGAGAAGGTCGAAACCACCCGCACCGTCCTCGGCCTGGGCGACTCCGGCGACCCCATCGGGGTGCAGGTGAAGTTGTGGGGCGACGTGGGCAACCTCCAGAAGGGGCACACCTACCGGCTGATGTACCAGCTTCGCATCCAGGGCAAGAAGGGAGAGGCCGGTACCCTCCTCGGCGACAGTACTCGCCCGAACGGGGTGGCGTACACGCTGGCGACGGCGACGGCCGACGACACCTGGAACG
>JAYTTN010000114.1:0-2418 GCA_043745295.1 Fimbriiglobus sp.
CTCCGCGCCGCGTTCGGCACGGTGCCGGAGTCCGACGACTTCAGTGCCGCCTTCGCCGGCGGGCGGTTCACCCTCTCGACGAAGGGGAAGGCGCACCGCTCCTTCTACGACGACGGCAAGCTGGTCGCCCCGCGTTCCGAGCGGGCCGTGACGGGCGACTTCACCCTGAACGCGACCCTGCTCGCCACGTCCCGCCCCAAGCAGACCGGCCCGAAGCACGACGCGCGGGTCCAGTCCGGGGTGTACGTCCGGGGCGACACCGAGACCGTCCTCTTCGGCAAGTTCGTGCGGGCGGCAACCACCGACGACGGCAAGCGGGCGGTTCACGACGAGAGCCTGTGGGTGCAGCACGACGGCAGCGGCAGCCGGATCGACGGCTGCGCGCACGACGAGGTGGTGCGGGTGCGGCTGGTGAAGGCCGGGCCGACGGTGACGGGGTTCGTCCGGAACGACAAGGGCGAGTGGAAATCGGCCTTCGCGAAGACGACGCGGATGGCCGACGCGGTGACGGTCGGCGTGGCGCTGCTGTCGGAGGTGGATCAGGCGGTGGACGCCACCTTCGCCGACTTCAAGTTGTCAGCGAAGTGACGGATCGCGCGTCGCCGGCGATGCATCCAGGCTCACTCCTTGTCCTTCTTCTTCTCCTCCACCACCGGCGGCGGGACGGCTTGCGGCGGGGCGACCGGCAGCGGGAAGGCGAACGGCACCGCCTGAAACGCCGGGGCCGCCATGAAGCCGCCGAGCCGGACGCCGTAGTGCGGGTGCAGCTCGAACCCGACCTTCTCGCCCGTCACCTTCTTCCATTCAGCGAGTTGCTCCTTCGTCAAGCCAGCCTCCACCTTCGCCACCGCCGCCTTCACCTTCGTGCCGTCCTTCAGGCCGACGGCGTCGAACCGGATGTTCTGGACCATGCCGCCGGGGCCGCCGCCCGCCATCGCCACACCGCCGGGACCGGTGGGGGCCTTCGTGTCCTCGACCGCCTCCGCGACCAGCTTCTTCTGCTCGGCCGTCAGCTTCAGGTTGGCCACCAACTTCTCGTCGGCGAACGCCTCGACGCCCCGCTGTTGCACCGCGATCTGGCCGAGGCGGACGAGCTGCTTGATCGTCAGGTACTTCTCGCCGGCGGTCTTGGCCAGCTTGCCGGCGGCTTCCTGCTGCGCCTTCATCTGGGCCTCGATCTGCTCCTGGATTTGCGCCGGGTTGGCCCCGGCCGCGATGTTGATGTTGAACGCGATCTCCCGCAGGCCGCCCGCCGCCTGCTTCTCGTTCTGTTCGTCGAAGTAGTCCTCGACGTTCACCCGCTGCTCCGGGGTGCATTTCAGGTCTTTCAGCACCTTCCGGTTGTGCAGCAGTTGGTAGGCCGCCGGCGGCAGGTCGGGCACCTTGTCGGCCGCCGGCTTCTCCGGCACCGGGGCGGCGGCCGCCGTCGGCAGCGCGCCGGGCAGGACGCCCCAGCCGGTGCCCAGCAGCCCGGCCATCAGGGCGACCGTCGCCAGAACCTTCGTCGCGATTCGCATCGTCATCTCCTTCAATGTGGAATGGACCAGCGCCGCAACCGACGCCGACACGGCCCGCACCGTCAACCCGGACACCGCCACCGCCGCCGCCAGCCCGGCCGTGGCACCGGCCACCGCCGCCGGAGCCGGCCCCGCCGCCAGCAGCGCGGCCAGCACCGCCGTCGGTGCGGTGACACCGCGTTGTCGCAGCGCCTCGGCCAGCCTCTTCCGGGCGCGGTGCAGTCGCGCCGAAAGGGTGCCCTCGTTCCAGCCGAGGCGGACGGCGGCGGCGGCCCGGCTGAGGCCGTCGAGGTCGCACACGATCACCGCCAGCCGGTCCTTTTCGGGCAACCGGTCGAGCTCCTCGCCGATCACCGCGATCAGGTCGGCGTCGGGCGAATGCACCTCCGGCGCGACTTCGGTGCGGGTCGCTTTGGCCTCGGTCCGCCGGCGTTTCGCGGCCACCGCTCGCGCCTTGAGGGACACCCGCTGGGCCACCCGGTACAGCCAGCCGCCGACCGACCCGCGCTCCGCCAGCGTGCGGCCTCGGCGGGCGAGGACGACGAACGTCGCCTGAAACGCGTCCTCGGCGTCGGCGGTGTTGGCCAGCACGCGGCGGCAGACGCCCCACACCGTCCGCTGGTGGCGGCGGACGATTTCGGCGAACGCCGACTCGTCGCGGACGGCGAAGAAGTCGGCCAGGAGGGCGTCGTCCGGCCGCGCGTCAGCGAAACCGGGAGCGGTTCGCAGGAACGCGGCGATGACGGCGGGACGGGCGGCCACGGGAACCCTCGGTGTTCGGGTCGTCGGAGAGAGACTGCCCGGATGACGGCCGGCGCGTGCAGGGGAGGGGAATTTTATCCCGGTTCCCGTCGGCAGGGGGTATGTTCGGGGCCGCTCCTGAAGTCGCGGCGAAGGCGGT
>JAYTTN010000115.1:0-2407 GCA_043745295.1 Fimbriiglobus sp.
TGGTATTCAGCCCCGGAGGGGCGACGGACTGTAGCCTGGGGTGCGGCTCGGCGAACCCCAGGACGGTTGGTGCGGCTCGGCGAACCCCGGGAGCTTTTCCAAGAATCCCCCCCGGCTTCTTTTCGTATCATGAGGGATTCGCCCCCTCGCGCCCCGTCGTGGACCCCGCATGACCGACCCGACCTCCCGCCTGCCGGTGAAATTGCACCGCCGGGTGTGCCTCGTGCTGACGGCCGACGCCCTGCTCGCGCAGGAGTTGCTCGCCCGCAAGAAGCTCGCGCAAGAAGTCGTCGGCCGGCTGTCGGACAAGGTGCTGCTCATCCGGCCGGGCCGCGTGGACTTGGTCTTGGAAGAACTGAAACGGCTCGGGCACACCCCGCAGGTGGTCGGGCGGGCCGGATGAATACCAACGGGAACGGCATGACGACGACGAACATTGAGTGGGACGAATTCGCCCGGGCCGCCCTCGGCCGCTACGGCGAGACGCTTCTGCGGGCCGTGGCCGCCCGGCTCTTCAAGCCGCGCAACCAGTGGCCGGCCGACGAACTCGTGGAGCGGTCCATCGAGGCGTTCACCAACGCCCCGATGATCGACCGCCGCGTGCGCGAGTTGCCGGACGCCGCCCGGCAACTGCTCGCCGTGCTGGCCCAGACGCGCCAGCCGCGCTGGCAGGTCGGCCAACTGCTCGCCCTCGTCGCCGGCCTCGGGCACACGGAAGGCCTGACTCCGGTGACGACCCTGCTGGACACCGGCCTCTTGCTGCCGGATTTGCCGTTGGCGATGGACACCGTCAACCAGTGGGAAGACTGGCTCGGCGCCGCCCCGATGACGGCGCGCGTGTGCGTCCACCCGGCCGTCGCCGAGCGGGCGATCAAAGAAGCGACCGGGCTGCCGGCCCTTCCGAGCAAGAAGTTCGACGCCAAGACAATCCGCGGCGGGGACGGCGTCGAGTGGTTCCTGCGGGCCGGCGTGCTGTGGCAACAGCTCCGCGGCGGGTCCATGCGGTTCACGCAGTCGCGCACGCTGTTCAAGCGCGACTTGCAACGCCTGCAAACAGACCCGCTGCTCTCCTCGGCCCTCAGCGAGTCGCCGGTCAAGGTCGCGGACCTTGGCGTGCTGGCGCTGGAGGTGACCGTCGGCCTCGGCGTACTCACCGTCACGGACGGCGAACTGCGCACGGGCGACTTCCCGAAGCGGTGGAACGAGGCGCTGCCGCACGCCATCGCCGACTTGTGGACCGGCTTGAACGCCTTGCACACGTGGGACCCCGAGCAGGGGTACGTCCCCGCGGAAGAGTCCCCGACGGCCACGGTCGCCGTGCTGGCGATGCTGCTGCTCGCCCAACAGCCGGCCGGCGTGTGGACGCACCCGGCCGAGATCGGCGGCTTCCTCATCAAGAAGCACCCGCTCTGGGAATCGCGGCTCGCCGACGCCTCCGACGAGGGCGCCTCGTGGGTCGAAAGTCTGTTCTTCGGCTGGGCGATGCCCTGCCGCTTGGCCGAGGCGGCTGAGGACGGCGAGGGCTGGTGGTTCCGCCTCACGGACGTCGGCCGCTGGCTGTTGTCCGGCGCGCCGGAGCCGAAATTGGACGTGCCGTCGCACCAGGGGCTGGTGGTGCAGCCGAACGCGGACATGATCGCCTACCGGCAGACGCTGACGCCCAGCCTGATCGGCAAGTTGTCGCGCTTCGCCGAGTGGAAGATGCTCGGGCCGGCCTGCACGCTGGGTCTGACCGCCGAGAGCGTGTACCGCGGGCTGGAGGCCGGCCTGACGCTGGCCGAAGTCCTCGGCGCGCTGCAAAAGCACAGCGCCCACGGCGTCCCCGCCAACGTCGGCGACATGGTCCGCCAATGGGCCGGCCAGCGGGAGCGCATCACCGTCCACACGGCCGCCACGCTGCTGGAATTCAACACCGCGGCCGAACTGGAAGCGGCCGTCTCGCGCGGCTTGGTGTCGATTCGCCTCACCGACCGCATCGGCCTCGCGGAAGGCGAACTCGACTACAAGCACCTGAAGCAGGTCGGCAACCGCGACTACGAGTCCCCGCCGCAACAGTGCGTGATCTTCGACGACGACGGCGTGACCTTCACGGTGGACATCAGCTCGTCCGACTTGCTGCTGGAAGCCGAACTGGCCCGCCTCGCCGAGCGCCTGCCGGGCGACAGCGGCGACCGCCAGTACCGCATCACGCCCGCCTCGGCCCGCGCCGTCCGCGAGCAAGGGCTGACGCTGCCGGACTTTGAACACTGGTGCATGAGCCGCGGCGGCGAACCGCTCTCCCCGGCCGCCCGCCTCCTGTTCGCCGGCGGCGCCAGCGCGCCGGCCACGGCCCGCACCCGCCTCGTCGTGGAGTTCGCCAGCGAAGCCATCGCCGACGGCGTCCGCCAATGGCCCGAAACCGCCCCCT
>JAYTTN010000116.1:0-2400 GCA_043745295.1 Fimbriiglobus sp.
CCAACTTCAGGCGGAGGGCGGCGGCGACGGCGTCGCGGTCGAGCTCGGGCATCGGTCCCATCGGCGGCAACTCCGGACGGGGCGCGAGGATGCCTCCAGCTTGACCCACCCGACCCCGAAGCGCCAGAAAGTTTTGCCAGACCCAGTACAAACCCGTTGGGGTTGACGAGTGGTCTGTTACGCCGAAGGCGTTACATTCCGAAGCCCAGGGTCGCGCCGCGCACCCTGGGAACACACGCCGATTCACACCGCCAGGAAAATTTGCCAGACCCGTGAACGACCCGATCACGGTCGCCACGCTCCTCGGGCACGAGGACGCGGCGATGCTCGGCAAGCGCTGCGAGGAGATCGCCCGCGACGGCGATCACCTCCGCCGGGCGGTGAACCCCGATGCCAAACCGAAGGGCGATTGAGACCGAGTAACGGAGCGACCGCCGGACGGTCCGGCGGTCGCGGGTCACTTCAGTTTCAGGTGCCGGAACGGGGTGGGCGGCGGGCGCGGGGTCGCCGGTGTCGGTCGCGCGTCGGCCGCATTCATGGTGTCGAGCAACGCTTCCAGGTCGGTCTCCTCGATCAGGATTTTCCCCCGCCCGGTCGCGCCGACGCGGTAGTGCGCCAGTTTCCGGGCGAGTCAGTTTCACGAAGGGCCTCCGCGGGTACGAGGGGTAGGGAGCCGATGCGCTCACCGGCCGCAGGGGTGGGCGACGCGGTGCCGGTGCCGCCTGATGCTCCAGGCCAACCAAACGAACAGGCCGACGTGGACCAGGATCACGCCGGCCAGCACCGGCCGGTCCCACCCGCTCGCCACGAGTGCCCGGTGGAGCGGGTCGGCGACCGCCCCGTCGGGGTATCGGCCGGCCGCGTCGATCCGCTCGCGGGGCAGACCCCACGGGCCGACTTCCGTCCGCGTGCCGCAGTTCGACACCGGGTGTTCCGCTCGCGGGGTGCGGAAGTCGGAGCAGACGATCGCGCAGTCGGGGTACTGGCGGGCCAGCCGCCGCACGTCCGCCGCTCGGCCGTCATCGCCTCGTACAGTTGGGTGGCGGCCACCGCGTCCGGGTGGTCGGCCACGAACGACTTCACGTTCGCCGGCCGCACACCGTTTTCAGCCACCTCGCTCCGGCGTACAGCAGGACTGGCGGGATGAACATGTCCCGTCCTCCGGTTGCGTGGGCGGCGTCACCCTCCGGGTGTCGCCGTCCCGACAGGAAAAGGGCCGGCTCCGCCGACCAACACTTGGACTCACCCGCCGGCCCCGACCGGGGCCGCGCGGGAGGGGTGGCACGCCGGTTCGTCGTCGGGCAGGATCCCGTCGAGGAATCCGGCCAACATGCCCAGTAGGTGCCCGTTTCGCCCCGGCGGCGCACGGGTGGGCGCAGCTGCTATCCACCGATAGCCACGCGGTGTCGTCGTCCCGCAACTCAGCCGCCACCCGCTCCCACACGCCGCGTTCGCACCACCGGTGGTACCGCGGCCACAGACTGTTCGGCTTGCCGACGGCGGTCGGCCGGTCGGCCCACGCGATGCCCGTCGTGGCCCGATACCGGATGACGCTCCTCGGCCGTCACCCCCAACACCGCCTGGAGCGCGCACGCGATGCCCGTCGTGGCCCGATACCGGATGACGCCGACGAACAGGCGGGTGTCGTTGCCCACCCGCCGTGCCCGCCCGACTGCCCCGGCAACAGGTGGCAGATGCGGTCCCAGTGATCGTCGCTCAGGTCGTGGCGGCTGAACATGACGGCCTCAACGCGGGAAAATGGCTTCCCCCGCGATCGCAAACCGCCTGCGTTCAGTCAATACGGCCCTAAGCACGTCGCCGGGGATGCGTAGACTGTTTCATGCTCCGCACCTCCCTCCCCGTCCGATTCGCGACGCGCCGAACTCCGGGCCGTTCGCCGCACCGACCTGGCGGCGGTGTCCCGCCACCGCCCGGAGATGGTTCCGATATCCGCCGCCGGGTGGTCCCCGCCCCAGATCGCCGGCCACCTCGGCCGCCCTCCGCACACCGTCCGGGCACTCGTGGTGTCGGCCCGAGCGGCGGAAGCGGGTGACGTACGAGAACCCGCAGGGGCGGCGGGCGAACGCCCTGGCCACTGACGGGCCGTCGATCCGGGGTCCGGACGCCGTGCCGTTCGAGCGGACGCTCACCGCCGACCCGGAACTCGACCGCATCGAACCGGCGTTCCAGCCGGTCGAGCGCCGCGAGGTGCCGACCCGCAGTTTCGCCGCCAAGGCCGACCTCCGCAAGGCCGTCGGGGAGGGGTTTGGGACCGGCCGGCGACGCCTCCGAGCGAACGGTGACGACGAACGACGGCTCGCTGCTTAGAGCGGACTTCACTTCTGTGTATCGCCCTGTCGGCCCGCCGCGCGAGCAAGGGCCGAACCCCTCTGGCGGTTC
>JAYTTN010000117.1:0-8805 GCA_043745295.1 Fimbriiglobus sp.
CGCGCCAGCAAGGGGCGAACCGCCAATCGGGACACTCACAAGCTCACGCCCCTTGCTGGCGCGGCGGGCTAACAAGACAGAAACGCATCCGCCCAACCCAGCCACGACATGACCCCCTTCGCCAACTTCCGTGCGGCCGTCGCCGCCATCGCTCCGCGCGCCGCCGCCGTGTTCGGCTCCGGCCTGTCCGGGGCGGCGGACGGACACTTCGCGCCGGTCGCGTCCATCCCATATGCCGACGTGCCGGGGCTGGTGCCGCCCACCGTCGCCGGGCACGGCGGCCGGCTGGCGGTCGGCCACTGGGACGGCGTGCCGGCCGTGGTCTGCCTCGGGCGCGTTCACTTCTATGAAGGCCACTCCTGGGAACGAGTGACCGCGCTCGTCCGTTTGGTCGCCGAGTTCGGGGTATCGACGCTCGTCCTGACGAACGCCGCCGGCGGCATCCGCGACGACCTGAACCCCGGTGACCTGATGCCCATCCGAGGGCATCTGAAGCTACTGGATGGCGAAGCGTGGAAGGGGCGAATCAGAGCCGGAAGCGTGAGTGACGGACTTGGCCATCCCGTCGCTCACGCTTCCGGCTCTGTTACTTGGCGGCACCTCGCGCTCCTGGAATCCGCCACCGGCACCCCGGCCGGCGTTTACGCCGCCCTGACCGGCCCGTGCTACGAGACGCCGGCGGAAATCCGCGCGCTGCGGGCGATGGGGGCGGACGCGGTCGGCATGTCCACGGCGGTGGAAGCGGAAGCGGCAGTGGCGTTGGGGTTGACCGTCGTCGGCGTGTCGTGCGTGACGAACAAGGCGGCGGGGCTGGCGGCGGGCACGCTGAGTCACCACGACGTGGAAGCCGTGGCGAAGCGGGCCGTCGGGAGACTCGGCGACACCCTGTCGGCCGTTCTGACGCGCGCGTGAAAGATTCGAGTCTTCCGATCAACGGCCGCCGTCATTTCCTTGCGTCCAACTCCGATCCTGGATACCCTTAACCGGTTGTCGCTTCCGCGCAAGGAGGAACTCCACCGATGTTTCGCACCGACGCCGCCCTGGCGAACGAATACTTCCAGTTGAAACGGCACGGGGAAATCGCCGTCATCATCCCCTCGCCGGAGGTCGAGCAGCTGCCGGAAAGCCTGCTCCAGCCGGCCGCCCAGATGCTCCTCCAGCCGCTCCGCAACGATCCGCCGTCGCACCTCATCGTGGACCTGGCCGGGGTGCGGTACTTCGGCTCGGCGTTCATCACCTTCCTGCTCCGCTGCCACGAGGTGGCCCAGCAGCAGGGCAGCGAACTGGCCGTCAGCGGAGTCACCAGCCGCGTCCGGGAACTGCTCCGGATGACGGCGATGGACCAAATCTGGTCCTTGTACGAAACCCGTCAGGAAGCCATCCAGGCGCTCGGCAGCCTCGACTGATCGGTGGCCGATCCCCGTTCCAGACGTTACCGCCGCGCCGATTGGTGCGGCGGTTCGCATTGTGCCGGCCCGTTTCCGCACCAGGCGGTGGAAAAATCGCTACCGTCACGCATCCTTCACATTCCATGCCGATAATGCGCAATATCGAGCCGGACGGACGTTTCCCATCCACGGAGGGTTGACCCCGCGTTCCCCACCCCACTCCGAGGTGTGCCATGACCGCGATGACGCTGACGCCGGCGGATCTCGCTCCCAAGGCGAGGCGGAATTCGGTTCGCGTCGGGCCGGCCGTGTCGGTGGTGTTCGAGGACCGGCAGACGCTGTGGCTGCGGATGCGGGAGTTGCAGCGGATCGCGCGGAAGTCCGGGGCGGTCATCGACCGTCAACTCGACTGGTATCGCCGGCTGATGCCCGCGCCCGGTCGGTGGCCGGCGGCCGTCTGGCTCGGACGCACCGGCAGCCGGGCGACCCCCGACCTCACGCGGCTCCGGGCGGCGGTTTCGGTCGGACACTTCGAGTTGGTCTCCACCGCCGGAGACATCATCCCCGCCGTCCACCTGCCGCACCGCCACACGGATCGCCTCGGCGGGCTGATCGGGTGGATCGAGTTCCGCTACGACCCCGCGCTGGACGACGAGTTCGCCGACGGCTCCCTCGGCTGGCAGCTCCACCTCGACGCCGACGGTTACACCCACGAGTCCGAATCGCTGGTCCGCACCGGCGACGGCTTCGCCGCCAGCGGCGACTGATCCGGCCACTTTTTCGTCACCCCGCGCCCGGCCCTCCGCCGGGTGCGCGTCATTTTTGCGGCCTGGGCCGTCGGGGCCGTCCTCCGGACTTTCCCTGTTTCCCACCGCCCAACGGGATGCTAAACTGTCGATGACAGAACCACCCGCCCGGTCCCACTTTTCCCGCCCTCCGGTGCCCCCCATGCTCACGGTCCTCGGTCGCCCCGGCCGGTACTGCGACGGCCAGTCCCGCCGGTCGTTCCTGCAAGTCGGCACCCTCGGCCTCGGCGGGCTGACGCTCGCCGGCCTGATGCGGGCCGAGGCGGCGTCCGGGAAGAAGTCGCACAAGTCGGTCATCATGGTCTACCTGTCGGGCGGCATGTCGCACCAGGACAGCTTCGACCCGAAGCCGGACGCGCCGGCCGAGGTACGGGGCGAGTTCAAGGCCATCGACACGAAGCTGCCGGGCGTCAAGTTCGCCGAGACGGTGCCGAAGCTGGCCGCCATCGCCGACAAGCTGGTGGTGCTGCGGGCGGTCGTCGGCCAGCCGGACGAGCACAGCAGTTGGATGAGCTACACCGGCCTGCCGATGGACCCGGCCAAGCGGGAGAAGCGGCCGCACTTCGGCAGCGTGGTGGCGAAGGTGCAGGGGCAGACCGACCCGCTCCTTCCGGCGTTCATCGACCTGTCGCCGACCATGCAGCACAAGCCGTACAACTCGCCCGGCCCGATGAACCTCGGCCGCGGGTCGCAGGCGGTGAAGGTGGACGGCGACGAGATCGCGGTGATGAAGCAGTTGGCCGTGCCGGCCGACCGGCTGGGCGACCGCAAGGGGTTGCTGGAGGCGATGGACGGGTTGCGCCGCGGGGCCGACCGCACCGGCGGCATTAGCGCCGACACCTTCCACGACCGCGCCTTCGAGGTGCTGACCAGCAACAAACTGGTGGACGCGCTGGACGTGACCAAGGAGTCGCCGGCCGTGCGGGATCGCTACGGCAAAGGCAGCCCGAAGCACCTGGGCGACGGCGCGCCGCTGTGGAACGAACAACTGCTGATGGCCCGCCGGCTGGTCGAGGCCGGTGCCCGCGTCGTCACCCTGGGGTACGGCTTCTGGGACACACACGGCGGCCACTTCAAGCACATGAAGCAGCACATGCCGACGTTCGACCAGGGCATCTCGGCACTAGTCGAGAACCTGCACCAGCGCGGGCTGGACCAGGACTGCACGGTAGTGGTCTGGGGCGAGTTCGGCCGCACGCCGAAGATCAATAAGGACGCCGGCCGGGACCACTGGGCGCGGGTGAACTTCGGGCTGATGGCCGGCGGCGGGATGAAGGTCGGGCAGGTGATCGGCAGCACCGACGCCATCGCCGGCGAGGCGAAGAACGACCCGATCCCGTACCCGTGGGTGCTGGCGACGGTGTACAAGAACCTGGGCATCGACCCGCACGCGATGGTGTACGACGTGTCCAACCGGCCGAACCCGATCCTGCCCAGCAGCGTGGGGACGATCGACAAGCTGCTGGGGTGAGTCTTGCGAGCCGCAACCGCAAGGGAGCGGCACTCGTCCCGGAGGCCTGCCATGCGCCGACTGTTTCCCGTCGCGGTGTTGCTCGTCCTCGCCGCCCTCGCCCCGGCGGCTCCCGTGCCGAAGGACTTCGAGACGCCGGCGAAGAAGCTGGAACGGCGGTTCGGCACGCCGGACCAGCCGGACGGGACCAAGGTCGAACTCGACGGCAACCGGCTCAAGGTGAGCGTCCCGCACCTGCCGGCCGGGAAGCCGGGCGAGGCCGGCGTGTACGCCAGCCCGCGCACCGCCCGCGCGGTGTCGGGCGACTTCGAGTTCACCGTGTCCGTCACCGTGACGACGCCCGCCGACGTGCCGGTGGACGCCTGGGCCGGCGTGTACGTCGGGTTCGACGAGAAGGGCCACTTCGACTACATGCGGTGGCTGGACAGCACCCGGAAACCTGGCAACCGGGGCGTCTGGTCACAACTGGTGGGGGGCGGTAAGGGTCAGGCCAACGTCGTCGGGCACGCGGAGAAAGACGTGCCGACGGCCACCTTCCGTGTCGTCCGGCGGGGCGACGAGTTGTCCGCCCACACCAAGTATCCCGGCGGCGATTGGGAGCAGCCGGTGAAGGCGACCGTCGCGCTGCCGAAGGAGGTGGTGGTCGGCGTGTACGTCGGCGGGCGGAAGGGGCCGCTGACCGCGGAGTACGAGGACTTCACGGTGACGAAGCCGGCGAAGTGACGCCTCGGTCCGCGACCGTTCCGACCGCTGCCCCCGTCGCCGCATTTCCCCGTACCCGTCGCCCCGGTCGCCGGGTACATTCACCGCACCCCTCCCGCCGCCCCGCCACCGCCGGAGTCGCCATGAAAGCCCCGTCGCTCACCCTCGGCATCGAGGAAGAGTACCAGATCATCGACCCCGCCACCGGCGAGTTGAAGTCGTACATCACGCAGATGTTGGAAGAAGGCAAGCTGACCCTCCGCGAGCAGATCAAGGCCGAACTCCACCAGTCGATGGTCGAAGTGGGGACCGAGGTGTGCCGCACGCCGGCCGAGGCGCGGGCCGAGCTGGTCAAGCTGCGGCGGGAGATCGCGCACTTGGCCGGCAAGAGCGGGCTGGTCATCGCCGCCGCCGGCACCCACCCGTTCAGCAAGTGGGAGACGCAGGAGATCACGCCGTTCGAGCGCTACCTGGGCGTGAAGCAGGACATGGCCGACCTCGCCCAGCAGCTCCTCATCTTCGGCACTCACGTGCATGTGGGCATCGAGGACCGCGACTTCCTCATCGACGCCATGAACGTAGCCCGCTACTTCGTCCCGCACATCCTGTGCCTGAGCACCAGTTCGCCGTTCTGGGCCGGCCGCAACACCGGGCTGAAGTCGTACCGGTCGATCATCTTCCGCCACTTTCCGCGGTCCGGCATTCCGCCGCTGTTCAACGACTGGGCCGAATACGAGGGCATGGTGGACGTGATGATGCGGACCAAGTGCGTGCCCGACGGCAGCAAGATCTGGTACGACGTGCGGCCGAACTGGCGGTACCCGACGCTGGAATTCCGCCTGTGCGACGTGTGCACGAAAATCGACGAGGCCATCTGCATCGCGGCGCTCTTCCAGGCGATCATCGCCAAGCTGTGGAAGCTGCGGCGGGACAACCTGACGTTCCGCATCTACCCGACGGAACTGATCGAGGAGAACAAGTGGCGGGCGGTGCGGTACGGGCTGAACGGCAAGCTGCTCGACCTCGGCCGCGAGATGGAGGTGCCGGCCCGCGACCTCATCCACGAACTGATCGACTGGTTCCTGAAGGACGTGATCGACGAACTCGGCACCCGCAAGGAGATCGAGTACGCCTACACGATCATGGCGCAGGGCACCAGCGCCGACCGCCAGTTGAAGGTGTACGAGGAGAGCGGCGAGAACATCCGCGCGGTGGTGGACCACCTCATCGCCGAGACGCGGGAAGGGGTGAACTGAGCCATGAAACCGTTCACGAGAGGGCCGGTGTCGTTCCAGTATCCGCCCGGCTGGGACGTGTCCGCCGAGGACGACGGCGGCGCGTGGACGGTGTCGGTGCAGTCGCCCGGCACCGCCTTCTTCGTCGTCAGCCTGCGGTCGGAGTTGGAGGACGCCGGGCAACTGGCGGACGAGACGCTGGCCGCGTTCCGCGCCGACTACAAGGAGTTGGACGCCGAGGCGGTGGTGGTGTCGCTCGGCGGCTGGCCGGCGGTCGGCCACGACCTCGACTTCCTGACGCTGGACACGCCGACGTACTGCATGACCCGCTGCCTGAACACCGGCGACGGCCCGCTGCTGATCCTCGCGCAGGTCAGCGACCTCGACCGCGCCGCCGGCGAACCGACCTTGCGGGCCATGCTGGACTCCGTGACGGTCAATGATGAGGAGTGAATACCGGGGAGCTGGGTGTGAGTAGAATGACACCCGGAGGACACACCATGACCGCGACATTCACGACCACGGGCACGCTGACCGACGACAAGACGCTGACGCTCGACACCCCCGCGCCGCAAGGCGTCGGCCGCGTGCGGGTGACGGTGGAAACCATCGCCGAACCGCAACCGCTGAACCTGGTCGAGTTCTTCGACGATTTGCGGGAGGAACAGCAGGCACGCGGGCATGTTCCCCGCACCCGTGAGGAAATCGACGCGGCCATGCGCGAGGAACGGGCCGGTTGGGACCACCGCCCATGAAACTCTACCTCGATAGCGTGGTCGTCATCTACCTCGTCGAACAGCACCCGACGTTCGGCCCCGTCGCGGCGGCGGCGGTGGCGGGGCTGAAGCCGACCACGCTGGTCGGCACCGAGTTGACGCGGATGGAATGCCTCATCCACCCGCGGCGGAACAACGATTCGGTTCGGGAAGCGGACTTCGAGCGGTTCTTTCGTCAGAAGTTCCTGCCGTTTCCCCCGTTCGCGTCGGTCGGCTTCGACACCGCGACGAACCTCCGCGCGAAATACCGCTTCCTCAAAACACCGGACGCACTGCACTTCGCGGCGGCTATCGTCGCGGGATGCGATCTCTTCGTCACGAACGACGCTCAACTGGTCAACGTTACAGAAATCCACGTCGTTACCATTTGAACCACCCATGCCCACCTTCGGCTTCCTGCGCGCGGCGGCGGCGACCCCCGAACTCCGGGTGGCGGACCCGGCATTCAACGCCGACCGCACTCGCGAGTTGCTGCTCGCCGCGAACGACCGCGGGTGCGGTCTGGTCGTGTTCCCCGAATGCGGGCTGACCGGGTACACCTGCGGCGACCTGTTCCACCACGCGCGGCTGCTCGACGCGGCGGAAACGGCGCTGGCGGTGCTGCTGGACGTGCCGTTTGCCGGAGTCGCCGTCGTCGGGTTGCCGCTCGCCCTCGACGGCATGGTCTTCAACTGCGCGGCGGTGTTCCAGTCCGGCAAATTGTTCGGAATCGTGCCGAAGACGTACCTGCCGAACTACAAGGAGTTCTACGACGCGCGGTACTTCGCCCCGGCGTGCAACGCGGTGTCCGACACGATCACGCTGGCCGGGCAGACGGTGTCCTTCGGCACGGACCTCCTTTTCCCCTGCGAATCGTTGGACTTTCGCGGGTTCGTGCTGGGCGTCGAGATTTGCGAAGACCTGTGGATGCCGATCCCCCCCAGCTCGGTGCAGGCACTGGCCGGGGCGACGGTGCTGGTCAACTTGAGCGCCAGCAACGAGACCATCGGCAAGGCCGGGTACCGCCGGCAACTGGTCGTCGGGCAGAGCGGGCGGTGCGTGGCCGGCTACGTGTATGCGTCCAGCGGCGTCGGCGAGTCGAGTACCGATCTGGTGTTCGGCGGGCACTGCCTCATCGCCGAGAACGGCTCGCTGCTCGCGGAATCCAAGCGGTTCCAGCGGACGAACGTGTTGACGGTCGCGGACATCGACCTCGACCGGTTGCAGCATGACCGGTTCGCCGCCAACAGCTTGCACGACGGCCATCGGGGGATGAAACCGTTCCGCCGGCGGCGCTTCCACGTGGAAGGATTGGGCGCTGCGGGCAACCTGGAGCGACACGTCGATCCGCACCCGTTCGTGCCGTCGGACCCGGCGACGCTGACCGAGCGGTGCGAGGAAATCTTCGCCATGCAGGTGGCGGGGCTGGCGAAGCGGCTGGACCACATCGGCAAACCGGCCGTCGCCATCGGCGTGTCCGGCGGGCTGGATTCCACCCTCGCGCTGCTGGTAGCGGCGAAGACGTTCGACTTGCTTGGGGTGCCGCGCGAAAAGATCGAGGCGCTGACGATGCCCGGCTTCGGCACCACCGGCCGCACCAAGGGCAACGCCCGCGCGCTGATGTCGGCGCTGGGCGTCGGCGTGCGCGAGATTGACATCCGCGCGATGTGCGTGGAAGAGATGAAGCAACTCGGCCATTCGCCCTTCGGGATCGAGTTAACATCGCACGGCGTCGAGTCGTTAACGTCGGAGTTGCGCAACCTGCCGGCCGACAAGCGGAGTGACTTGACATTCGAGAACGTCCAGGCCCGCGTGCGGACGAACCTGCTCATGAACACCGGCTTCACCATCGGCACTGGCGACGTGTCCGAACTTGCACTGGGGTGGTGTACGTACAACGCCGACCACATGAGCATGTACAACCCGAACGTCAGCATCCCGAAAACGCTGGTGCGGTTCCTGGTGCGGTGGGCGGCCGACCACGAGTTCGACGGCGACGCCCGGCGGACCCTGCACGACATCGCCGACACGGAGATTTCCCCGGAACTGCTGCCGACCACGGCCGACGGCAAGGCGGCGCAAGCCACCGAGTCCAGCGTCGGTCCCTACGAACTGGTGGACTTCTTCCTGTATCACTTTCTGCGGTGGGGCGCGGAACCCGAGAAAATCCTGTACCTGGCGGGACACGCGACATTCGACGTGCCGCGCACGCCGGCCGAGTTGCGGCACTGGCTGCGGGTGTTCCTGACGCGGTTCTTCGCCAACCAGTTCAAGCGGAGCTGCCTGCCCGACGGCCCGAAGGTGGGCAGCGTCAGCGTGTCCCCCCGCGGCGACTGGCGGATGCCGTCCGACGCCTCGGCACGCGCCTGGCTGGAGGGGATTTGAGTAGTTCCGGGCGAGCGGGGGGCGTCAGCCCCCTGTTTCTTCCCATTCCGAGTCAACAGGGGG
>JAYTTN010000118.1:0-8796 GCA_043745295.1 Fimbriiglobus sp.
CTCGTCATCGCCGCGAGCGACGGGAGCGCGCCGAGCGTTGCGGAAAACCTCGTCCCCGGCACCGTCTCACCCGTGACCCCCACTTCGGAGACCCCGCCATGCTCGCGCTTCGCCTTTTCCCGCTGGTCGCCCTCGCGGTCGGGGTCGCGGTCGCCGGCGACCCGCCCCGCGCCGCCGTCAAGCCGGCCGCCGACACCACCGTCGCCCTCGGGCCGGTGGACAAGGACGGGTTCATCGACTACGAGCACGCGCTGAACGAGCGGATGCGCGGCAAGATCACGCCCGAATCGAACGCCGTGGTGCTGCTGTTCGCCGCCATCGGCCCGAAGCCGGAAGGAGCCGAACTGCACCCCGACTTCTACAAGTGGCTCGGCCGCCCGGCCCCGGCCGCCGACGGCGGATACCTGGTGCCGGTGGACAAGTACTTCGCCGAGGCGCGGGGCGAGGGTAGCGAGGCCTTTTACGAGTTCTACGGCGAACTCCAGAAGCGGCCGTGGACGGACAAGGAGCAGCCGAAGGTGGCCGAGTGGCTGGCCGCGAACGAGAAGCCGCTGCTGGCGGTGACGGACGCGACCAAGCGGCCGGACTACTACTACCCGTTCGTCAGCCGCCCGCGCGACGACGGCCCCCGACTCCTCATCGGCGCGCTGCTGTCGCTGGTGCAGAAGGTGCGGATGGTGGCCCCGATGCTGTGCGCGCGGGCACTGCTGCGGTGCGGCGAGAAGAAGTACGAGGACGCCTGGGACGACCTGCTCGCCGTCCACCGCCTCGGCCGGCTGCTGTCGAAGGGCGCGTCGATCATCGAAGTGCTGGTCGGGGTCGCCATCGACGCCATCGGCCGGACCTCGACGCTCGCCTTCCTCGAACACGCCAAACTGACGCCGAAGCAACTGGCCAAGTGCCGCACCGACCTGGCCGAATTGCCGCCGATGGCGAGCGTGTCGGACAAACTGTCCCTGAGCGAGCGGTTCTCGTTCCTGGACGTGGCCCAGTCGATCCGCCAGTACGGGTTTCACCCGCAGCTTGCCTACATCGACTTCCCAATGCCGAACGTGCCGCGCGAGAAGGCCGAGGCCGTCGTCGCCAAACTGGACTGGGACCGGATGCTGCGGCGGGGCAACGCCTGGTACGACAAGTACGAAGCGGCGCTGAAGAAACCGACCCGCGCCGAGCGGCTGAAGGCGACCGCCGACGTGGAAGCCGAGTTGGCGAAGGCGAAGGAGGGCCTGGACCTGACCGCCCTGTTCAAGGACTACACCGACGACAAGCGGGCGGCGGCGAGCGACGCCTTCGGGATGCCGCTGGTGCGGGCGCTACTGCCGTCGGTGGCGCGAGTGCAGGAGGCGAGCGACCGCCACGAGCAGAACCGGCGGACGCTGGAGGTCGCCTTCGCGCTGGCGGCGTACAAGGCCGAGTACGACGAGTACCCGGAGAAGCTGGCCGATCTGGTGCCGGGCCAGTCGAAGGCGATCCCCGACGACCAATACAACGGGGGGAAGCCGCTGATCTACAAGCGGACGGCGGCCGGGTACGAGGTGTACTCGGTCGGGCTGAACGGCAAGGACGACGGCTGTCAGCTCATGACCGACACGCCGCGCGGGGACGACCTCGGCGTGCGGATGCCGAGCAAGAAGTGACGGCCGGCGGTGCGTGAGCTATACCGCACGCGATTCTGATTGGGCCGTTCACTCGCCCCAACGGGGCGACCGTGAATAGCCTGGGGCGTCAGCCCCAGGACCTCGTTGGAAAATTCCCGGAGTCCCGAAGGGAGGGCAGAGTCTGTCGTCCCTTCGGGACTCCGAACCGTTCCGCGTCGCAGAGCCCAGGCCTCACGGCCTGGGCTATTAGCGGTCGCCCCGTTGGAGCGAAGAGAAAACCACCCGAACCGCAGCAACAAACGGATCTGTTCTCCCCACGTGCGGTGTAGCAGAACGAACCGCCCCGGAGTCCTGTCGATGGCCGACGAGTCGCCCCCGCCCGCCGCGCCGTCGAGCTGGCCCGCCTGGTTCCCCGTCGCGTTCGCCCTTTTCGCCGGTCTGCTCCTCGGGGTGATGGCGCTTCGCGGCCCGAAGATCGACGGCGACGGGTACGAGTACCGGTTCACCCTCATCGCCCTGGCCCGCCACGGCACGCCGGACATCCGGGACGGCGACCTCCGGGCGGCGGCCGCGCAGGTGGCGACCACCACCGACGACAACTGCAACCGCGAGCGGGCGGTGATCGAGTCCGGCAACGCGCTCTATGCCTTCTTCCCTTCGACACGCGACGGCCGGCTGTACGCGCTGCACTTCTGGACCTACGCCGCCTCCGCCGTCCCCGCCCACGAGTTGCTCGCCTGGTGCGGGGCCGACCCCCGCGCCGCCCTCCAGGTGACGAACGCCCTCTGGCTCCTTGCCGCGCTGGTCGCGGTGCTGTTCCTCAACCGCCGGCCCCCCGCCGAACGGATCGCGTTCGCGCTGCTGGCGACGGTGACGCCCGTCGTCTGGTATCTGGAGTACACCGGCACCGAAGTGTTCAGTTGGGCGCTCGGGGTGATGGCGCTGGTGGCCCTGGGCAACGGCCGGTACGCGGTGAGCGGGCTGCTGATCGGCCTGTCCGCCACGCAGAACCCGGCCCACCTGTTGCTGGGGGCCGTGCCGGGGCTGGCGGCGCTGTTCAACGGCCGGTGGCGGAGTGCGGCCGGGTGTGCCTTGGGCGGCGCGGTCGGGCTGCTGCCGTTCGCCTTCAGCCAGTACCACTACGGCATGCCCAGCCTGATCGCAGACGGGGCGACCGACCGCAGTTACATCGGCTGGCCGCGGACGCTCAGCCTGCTGACGGACCTGAACCAGGGGCTGCTGCCGTATGTGCCGCTGCTGCTCGTGTTCGCCCCGCTCGGCCTGCTCGCGGCGGTGGCCCGGCTGGAATGGCGGCCGTTCGGCGTGGCCGTGGCGCTGACGGGGATGCTGGTGGCGGTGCAGGTGCAGGGGAACTGGAACTCGGACGGCCGCGGACTGATGCGGTACTTGGTCTGGATGCTGCCGATGCTGGCGTGGCTGGTGGTCGCGGGATTGCGGGGCGCGGTGCGGTGGGCGGCGGTGATCGCGGCGGTGGCCGTCCACGGCGGTATCCTGATCTTCGACCCGCCGGAGCGCGGCGGGCACGTCGTGCAGCGGCGGGTCGCCGCCTGGGTTCTGACGCATTACCCCGACTGGTACTCGCCCGACCACGCCGTGTTCGTCAAGCGGCAGATTCGGACGGAGGCGATGAAGGCCGGCTGGCGGACGACGGACGACACGCACATCCTGCCGCTGCCGTTCGTCGCGCCGGACGGGACGGTCACGAAGCTGCTGCTGTGGCGGCAGGCGGCCGGCGACTTGCACAACCGCTTCGACATCGACCCGGCCTACCTGCCGACGCTCCGAGCTGCCGAGCTGGCCGCCGAGCCGGCGGACTACCACACGCCGCCGCCCGGAGCCGTGCGGGTGCGGAAGTGACCCTCGCCGGGCGGTGTCATTCCGAGGCCGCTCCGTATCCTCACCGGCTGACGGCGGTTCCGGGGGCGAACGCGGAGGGGCGGACATGAAGGCGCGGGACGTGGTCGAGGTGGTCCTCGCGATGCTGTTCTTCGAGATCGCGCTGGCGATCTGCGTCGCCTCCTTCCCCGCCACCGTCTACTTCCCCAACCACGCCTTCGGCGACCAGGGGTGGGCCATCCGCGTGGACGGGCTGGTGGCCGACGGGCTGGTGCCGACGGTGGACTTCTCCTACGCCTACGGCCTGCTCACGCTGGCCATCAACCGGGCGGCCTTCTGGCTGTTCGGCCCGTCGCCGTTCGTCGTCGGCGGGATGCTCCACCTGTGCGCGCTCCTGACCGCCCTCGGCGTCTGGCGGATCGGCCGGGCGGCGCGGCTGAACCCGTGGGCCACCCTCGTGCTGGTGGCCACGGTGCCGCTGTTCACGATCCCCAGCAACCTGCCCAGCCTGACCCACGCCATCGAGCCGGTGCTGCTGACGCACGCGCTGGCCGAACACCTGCGCGGGCGGCGGAGCCGGGCGCTCGTGCTGGCCACGGCGGCGGTGCTGGTGAAGCCGGCCCTGGGCTACGTCTACGGGTTCCTGCTGGTCGTCGAAGTCCTCGTCACCCCGTCGCCCGACGGCCGGAGCCGGGTGCGGCAGTTCCTGCCGGCGGCCGTCGTCGGGGCCGTGCTGGCCGGCGGGCTGATCGCCGACTACGGGTGGAAGCCGTTCGTCAACACCCAGTACCCGACCGAGGCATCGAAGGAGTACAAGGCGCTGAACTGCGGCTTCTTCTTCGGCATCGGGACGGAGTTCTGGTGGCCGACGCCGCCGCCGGAGGTGCCCGAAGCGCGACACGCCGCCTTCCGCCTACGGCATTACATCGACTCCCCGACTGGCCCCTGGATGGTCGGGGCGGTGGTCCTTCTACTGGGGGCGGTCGCCGCCGCCCTCCGCTGGCGGTCGGACCAGACCGCCCGCGTGGTGGTGGCCGTCGCCGTCTGCCTGGGGGTGTTCGTCGCCTTCCTGTTCAGCAACCCGCACTCGTGGATCTACTACCCGTACCTGCCGGCGGTCGGCGGCGCGCTGGTGATCCACCAACTGCCGGCGTGGGTGGGGCGGTGGGGCGGCTGGCCGCTGGCGGTCGCCGTCGGCGGGCTGCTCGTGTTCCTCGGCGTCACTTCCTTCCTGCCCAACCTGCCGCACTACGTCGGCCAGTGGGCGGGGTTCGAGCGGTCGCCGGTGACGGCCGGCCTGTACGCCGACCCGGCGGCGGTGCGGAACTGGGCGATCATCCGCAAGCTGGCCGAAACGGAGAAGGTGTTCGTGCTGTGCCGCATGGGGTGCGTGCCGTTCCTCGCGCCGGGCATCGAGTCGCCGAAGTCGTGGTACCTGAGTGAGGTGATCGGTACCGAGGCGGAGTTGGACTACGTCCGCGAACGGATCGCCGCCTGCGACTGGCTGGTGGTGCCGTCCCACCACGACCAACTGATGGAGCACTGGGCGGCCTTCCGCGAGCAGACCGCCGCCTTCCGCCTGGACCGGCCGGACACGGCCGTCACCTACAAGCTGTTCAAGCGGGTGACGCCCCGCTCCCCGCCGCCGTGAGCGCCCGCCGGTTCGAGTGCTACGGTTCCCCGACCCCTGGGGAATCGTCCATGAGCTGGTTCACCGCCGCCTTCGCCGCCGCGACCGGTCGCCAGATCTCGCACGGCATCTCCGTCGCGCAGTTGGGGGCTGGAATGCGACTGTTCGCCGGTCTTCTCGCCGTCGTGGTCGCCGCCGCGTGCGTCGGCCCGCTGCCCGACTGCTTCGACTTTTACCGCTTCCTGTTCGGGGACGCCGGGTGGGCGCTGACGACCGACCGACTCCTCGACGACGGGCTGGTGCCGACGCGGGACTTCGCGTACTTCTACGGCCTGCTCACCCTGTCGGTGGACCGGGGCCTGTTCGTCGCGTTCGGGGCCACGCCCGCCACCGTCGGCGGGCTGATGGTGGCCTGCGGCGTCCTGATCGGCGTCGGCGTCTGGCGGGTGGCGAACGTCCTTCGCCTCGGCCCGTGGCCGCGCTTCCTCCTGCTTCCGCTCGTTCCGCTGGTGATCGACCCCAGCCAGTTGCACAGCCCGGCGCACGCCCTGGAGCCGGCGCTGCTACTCAACGCCATCGCCTTTCAGGCGCGGGGGAAACTGGCGACGGCCCTGGCGCTGGCGACGGTGAGCGTGCTGGTCAAACCCGGCTTCGGCTACTTGTACGGGTTCCTCGTCGTCGTCGAAATCCTCTTCACGCCCGTCGCCTCCGGCGGGGGGCGACTGAGCCGGTTGTGGCCGGCGGCCGGCGTCGGGGTGCTCCTGCTGGCGTACCTCGCGTTCGCGTTCGGGGCCGAGGCGGTGTGGCGGACGCAGGTGCCGACCGAGCCGCAGAAGCTGTACCGGGCGTCCGGGTTCGGCTTCTTCGGCCCGGCCGGGGAGAAGGTGTGGAAGCCGCCGCCGGGCCAGTGGCTGCTGCACTTCGGCACCCGCCCGCCGGGGGCGTGGCTGACGGCGACGGCCGTGCTGCTGGCCGGCGGCGCGTTCGCCCTGTTCCGGTTGCGGCGCGACCCGGCCGCGCCAGTCGTGGCGACGATGGCCGTCCTGCACGGCGTGTTCGTCGCCGCGATCTACAGCACGCAGTGGGCGTACACGTACTATCCGTTCCTACCGGTGGTCGGCGCGGCGGTGGTGCTGGACCGGCTGCCCACCTGGACGAATCGGCCGGCCGGCCGCGGTCTGGCCATCGGTCTCGGCGGGCTGCTCGGCGTTCTGGGGCTGACGCTGCTCCTGTTCGGCACCGTCCGCAATGTCGTCGCGTGGCAGCGGCTCACGCCGGACCCGCGCGCCGCCGGCCTGTTCACCACTCCGATGATCGCCGAGTACACGGCCGTGATGCGGGCGCGGGCGGTCGACTGCGGGGCGCTGGTGCTGGCCCCCGCCAGTTCGGCGGCCGTCCTCGTCCCGGAGCTGCGGTCGCCCCGGTCGTGGTTCCTGCACCGGTCCATCCTCAAGCCCGGCGACCTCGTCCGGTTGCGGGAGGACATCGCCGGTTGCCGCTGGCTGATCGTGCCGGACGGCGAACAGTTCAACGGCGGCATGCCGGCGTGGCCGGAGTTGGCCGACGTGCTGGCCCCGTTCCGCAAGGCCGATCGGGGGCCGGGGTTCGACTGGTATCGCCGGGCCGTGTCGCCGGGGCCGTGACGGGTCGATACCATAGGCCGGAAAGCCCCGTCCGCAGGAACCGTCCGCGATGCGACACGTCCTCTCCGCCCTCGTGCAGAACCAACCCGGCGTGCTGGCGCACATCTCCGGCATGCTGGCGTCGCGCGGGTTCAACATCGACAGCCTGGCCGTCGGCGAGACCGAACTGCACGACCGCGCCCGCATGACGTTCGTCGTCCACGGCGACGACACCGTGCTGGACCAGGTCCGCAAGCAGCTCGACAAGATCGTGTACGTCATCCGCGTGGACGACATCAGCAGCGAGAACTTCGTCGAGCGCGACCTGATGCTCATCAAGGTGAAGTCGTCGGCCGAGAAGCGGCTGGAGCTGTTCCAACTGACCGAGTCGTTCCGCGGCCGGGTGGTGGACATCCAGCACGAGAACATCATGGTCGAGATCAGCGGCACCGAGGCCAAGGTGGAGGCGTTCATCGAGCTGATGCGGCCCTACGGCATCCTCGAACTGGCCCGCACCGGCCGCATCGCCCTCGTCCGCGGCACCCCGACCAAGGAGGTCGCCTGACATGGTGAACCCGGAGAAGATCGTCCTGCCCAGCCGCCGCCTCGACCCGGCGGTGCTGGCCACCCTGAAGGAGCTGAAGACGGGCGACCGCATCACCGTCACGCAGACGGTGCGGGTGGGCGCGCGGACGTGGCCGGCCACCGCCAGCGGCGCGTACCGTGGGGTGGCGTACCTCAGCACCGGCGTCACCACCGAGCGGGTGAAGGAGGACGACCTCGTCGTCCCGACCGTCCACTTCACGAAGGACAACGGCGAACTGGCCAGCATCGCCCTCGACGAGAACACGAAGCTGGCGAAGGGGTAGTGGGTCGCTCCATCCCGCGCCGTCGGGGACGTGTCGAGAGCGGGTCCGTCCGCGACGGCTGTCGTCCGGGCCACTCACCCGATCTCGACGCCCGTCTCGCCGGCCCCGATTTCGCCGATGAGCCACGCCGCTTCGCCGGCCGCCTTCAACTCGCGCAGCACCGCGTCGGCCACGGCGGGTCGGCAGACGACGACGAAGCCGACGCCCATGTTGAACACCTTCTCCATCTCGGATTGTGCGACGTTGCCGAGGAACTGGACCCAGTCGAACACCGGAAGCGCCGGCCAGCTTCCCCGGCGGATCGTCGCCCGCAGTCCCGGCGGGAGGATGCGGGCGAGGTTGTCCGGGATGCCGCCGCCGGTGACGTTGGCCAGCCCGCTGACGGCGAAGACCGGCGTCTGCACCGCCGCCAGTAGGGCGCGGATCGGCTTCACGTAGATACGGGTCGGCGTCAGCAGTTCCTCGCCGACGCTCACGCCCAGTCGCGGCCCGGCGTCGGTCACGTTCAGGTTGGCGGCCTCGAAGATCACCTTGCGGATCAGGCTGTACCCGTTGGAATGCGGCCCGGAACTGGCCAGACCGATCAGCACGTCGCCGGCGCGGATCGCCCGGCCGTCGATGGTCGCGGCCTTCTCCACCAGCCCCGCGCAGAAGCCGGCGGTGTCGAAGTCGCCGGGCGCGTAGAAATCCGGCAGGATCGCCGTCTCACCGCCGACCAGTGAACAGCCCGCCCTCACGCACCCGTCGCTGATCCCGCGCACCAGTTGCAGCGTGAGGTCGGAATCGTCCGCCGGCATGGCGATGTAATCGAGGAACACCAGCGGCTCGCCGCCGGTGCAAATTAAATCATTCACCGACATGGCAACCAGGTCGATGCCGACGGTATCGTACTTCTTCATCAGGCGGGCGATCTTCAACTTCGACCCGACGCCGTCGGTGCAGGTGACGAGTAGTGGATGCGTGTACCGTTGCATGTGGCCGGATACGGCCTGGAAGTCGAACAGGCTGGCGAACCCGCCCGACCCCTTGCCTCCCTTGCGGGGAGGGAACGGCGGCGGCACCACCCGCGTCGAATCCCACGTCCGCGCCAAGAGCGGCTGGATGCCGGCCATCGTCTCGGCGTAGGTGTCCAGGTTCAGCCCGGCTTTCTGGTACGTCCACGGTTCCGACATCGCACGGCCCTCGGTTGTCGTCGGAGATGTGATACGGACTCCCGATTC
>JAYTTN010000119.1:0-2389 GCA_043745295.1 Fimbriiglobus sp.
ACGGACGCGGCGACGGCGGACGGGACGGCGGGCTTCTCGTGGAGCATCGATTATGGCGACGGGACGGGCGGGGCGACGGTCTCGGGCACTTCGCCGCTGGCGCAGTCGCACACCTTCGCGAATCCGGGCGCGTTCAACGTGACGGCGACGGCGACGGATAAGGACGGCGGCGTGAGCTCCGTGGCGACGCGGGCGATCACGATCGCGGACATCACGGCTCCGGTGATCACGGCGCACGGGAACGTGGGGCCGGTCGAGGCGACTTCGGCGGCTGGGGCGACAGTGACTTACAGCGCGGCGACAGCGACGGATAACTCGGGCGCGGCTCCGACGATCAATTACTCGCAGGCGAGCGGCTCCACGTTCGCACTCGGGACGACGACGGTGACGATTACAGCGACGGATGCGGCGAGCAACGCGAGCACTTCGACCTTCACCGTGACGGTCTCGGACACGACGGCGCCGGTGATCTCGGGCGTGCCGGGGAATATCATGGCGTCGGCGACGAGCGCGAGCGGGGCGGTGGTGACTTTCACGAGCCCTACGGCGACGGACGCGGTGGACGGGAGCCGCCCGGTGACGTGCGTGCCGGCAAGCGGGAGCACATTCCCCATCGGGACGACGACGGTGACCTGCACAGCGACGGACACGCGCAGCAATAGCAGCAGCGCGAGCTTCACGGTGACGGTGGTGGACACGACCGGGCCGGTGATCTCGGGCGTTCCGGCGAATATCGCGGCGTCGGCGACGAGCGCGAGCGGGGCGGTGGTGACTTTCACGAGCCCGACGGCGACGGACGCGGTGGACGGCAGCCGCGCGGTGACGTGCGTGCCGGCGAGCGGGAGCACCTTCCCCATCGGGACGACGACGGTGACCTGCACGGCGACGGACACGCGCAGCAACAGCAGCAGCGCGAGCTTTACCGTAACGGTGGCGAATGCGACGCCTGTGGTGTCGGTGGATGGGGGGGCGCCCGGCTCGGGAACCTTCTCGGCGACGGGTTCCCTGGCAGGCGGCCGCAACGGAGCGACGACGACGCTGATGGCCGATGGGACGGTGCTTTACGCGGGAGGGGAGGCGAGCAGCGGATACCTCGCGACCGCAGAGCGCTACTCGCCGGCCACGGGGACGTGGGCGGTGGCGGGCACCATGACCAAGAGCCGGCGCTACCACTCGGCGACGCGGCTGGTAGATGGCCGAGTCCTCGTGGTGGGCGGAAGCGGAGGAGCGGTATCGAAAACGACGGCGGAGCTTTACGATCCGGCGACCGGGGCCTGGACGGCAACGGGATCGCCCGTGGCGGCGCGAAATAATCATACGGCGACGCTGCTCCCGGGCGGCAAGGTGCTGGTGGTCGGAGGCGACGCGAGCGGGATTGTCGGGAGCGCGGAGCTTTACGATCCGGCGACCGGCATGTGGAGCCCGACGGCTTCGCTCGCGACGGCTCGTCGCGGGCACACCGCTTCGCTGCTGGCGAACGGGACGGTGCTCGTGGCCGGGGGCGATGCCAGCGGGGGGAATGCGTCGGTGACTTCGGAGCTTTACGATCCGTCCAGCGGGACGTGGGCGGTGACCGGCAATCTGGCCGGCGGGCGCAGCGGGCACACGGCGACGCTCCTGGCCAGCGGCAAGGTGCTCGTCGCTGGGGGCTACAATGCGGGGAACCTCGACACCGCCGAGCTTTACGACCCGGCGAGCGGGACGTGGGCGGCAACGGGCAGCCTTGTCGCGGGCCGACAGATTCATGCGGCGACGTTGCTGGCGGGTGGGAAGGTGCTCGTGGTCGGCGGCTACGGTGGGGGCTTCCTGGCGAGCGCAGAGCTTTATAATCCGGCAAGCGGGACGTGGGTGGCGACTGGATCGCTCGCCTCGCCCCACGCCAACCCCGGCGCAACGCTCCTGCTGAGCGGGAAAGTGCTGGTCGCGGGCGGATTTGACGGCAGCTACGTCGCTACCGCGGAGCTCTACGATGGCCCCGCCGCTGCGACTGCGACCGGGGCGGAAGGCTCGGCGGTGACGCAGGCGGGGACTTTCTCCGACGCGGATGGGAACGCGACGGTGACGCTCTCGGCCTCGACCGGGACGGTGACGCAGGACAATGCGGCGGGGACGTGGAGCTGGAGCCCGGCGGCGGGCTTCGACGGGCCGTCGTCTTCCTCCGTGACGATCACGGCGACGGACGTGGCGAGCGGGACGGGTTCGGCGGCGTTCACCTTCACCACGACCAATGTGGCGCCGACGGTGGCGATCTCGGCGGCGGCGACGGCGAATGAGGATGCGTCGGTGAGCTACACCTTCACGGCGACGGACGCGGCGACGGCGGACGGGACGGCGGGCTTCTCGTGGAGCATCGATTATGGCGACGGGACGGGCGGGGCGACGGTCTCGG
>JAYTTN010000120.1:0-8778 GCA_043745295.1 Fimbriiglobus sp.
CCGCCGAAGTGGGTGGGCACTGGCATCCGCCCCGTGGCCGTTCCGGGCAAGGACAAACCGCAGCCGGACCTGCCAGTTCTCGTCTTCTTTGGGACCACCGGCAAGAAGTTGATCGTCGTCGCCGAGTCCGGGGCCGTCGCCGAGTACGCGGTGGGCGAGCCGGACAAACTCGGCACCGGGAAGGACACGGCGGCAGCCCCGGCGAAGGCGCTGTTCAACGTCTCCGACGGTGGCAAGCGGTCGCCGGTCTTCAAGGCGGTGTACGACCGCCCGCGCGACCGGCTGGTCATCGCCCCCGACGCCAACCGGGTTCTGATCCGCACCCTCGACGGCAAACCGGCGACCGTCCTTCCGCTGCCGGCGAACCACTACGCCCGCAGCCTCGCGGTTCACCCCAAGACCGGAGTGATCGCGGTCGCCGTCGGGTCGGTGGTGCCGGCGGCGGACAAGCGGCCGCAGTTCCACAACGACGCCGACGACGTGCTGTACCTGTACACCGACGCCGTGAAGAAGCCGGTGCCGGACCAGTTGATTCCCTTCCGCGGGCAGGCCGACGCGCTCGCCTTCCACCCCACGCTCGACCGCTTGGCGGCGGCCGGCGGGGACGCCAGCGAGGTGACGCTGTTCGCCCTCGGCGACGCGGCCAAACCGGTGGCGGTGGCGCGCTGGACCGCCACGCGAGTCGGGCTGCTCCCGGCCGGCTTCGACAACGCCACGCGGGCGCTGACCGTCGTGCGCGGGTCGGGCCGGAAGGTGTGGGAACTGGCCCTCGCCGCCGACGGCAAGGGGCTGGGGATGCGGACCCGCCGGGCGGCGACGGTGGCCGAGCCGAACGGCCGCGGGGCGGGCGACTGGAACTGGACCGACCTGAACAAACTGATCCCGACCGCGACGGCCCCGAAAGGCTGGGCGGCGGCGGTGACGGCCGCCGACGGCTGGACGGTCGAGCCGGACCCGAAGGCCCGCGACACCTGGTACGCCGTCCACACCGGCGGCGTGTGGCAGGCACTGGACTTCAACGCCTACGTTTTCAACAAGCCGACCTGTTTCACCTTCCTGAAGGCGACGGACACCGCCCCGACGCGGCTGATCGTCGGCCACTACTACGGCGCGTCCCTGTTCGAGCTGCCGAACCGCCCGGCGGCGGGCACGCCCCTGACTCCCCGCCGGGTGTTCATCGGACACGCCGGCGAGGTGCTGTCGGTGGCCGCCGTGGACGACGCCAAGGGCGGCTGGTTCGTCACCGGCGGGACGGATCACACGGTGGCGGCGTTCCACCTGGCCGCGTGGAAGAACGGCCCGAACCTGGGGGTCGCGTTCGAGGAGACGGCCGCACCCGCGCGGCTGGTGGTGACGGCGGTGGATGTCGGCTCGCCGGGCTGGGAGGCCGGCCTGCTGGTCGGCGACGAGGTGCTGCTGCTGGCCGCGCGGGGGCAGACGGTGTACGACGCCCGCCCGGTGCGCAAAGGACCGGCGGCCGCGGCCGGGCCGTTCGAGGCGGATGAACGCAAGCCGACCGACCCGGCGCTGAACTCGCCGACCGACCGCGCCGCCGCGCTCGCCGTGCTGGCGCGGGCGGCCCCGGCGCAGCAGCTCTACTTCCGCGTGCGGACCCGGGCCGGCGCGAGCCGCGACTTGGCCACCAGCGTGAAGCAGCGGCCGCTGTGGAAGCTCTACCCGACGTTCACCCCGGACGACGCGCCGGCCGAGTGGGTGGCGTGGATGTGGCGGGGGTCGTACTACCAGACGGCCAGCCCGAACGGGGACGCGCTGGTCGGCTGGCACGTCAACGGGCGGACGGCGAACGTCGCCCCCCGGTTCCACCCGCTCAGCCACTTCCGCAACTACCAGCGGAACGAGCTGGTCCGCACGCTCATCCGCGACCGCGACGTGGCCGCCGCGCTCGACCAGATTCGGCGCGACCCGACCCGCCCGACGAGCCGCATCGGCGACAGCGAGCCGGCCCCCATCCGGCTGGCCGTGGACCGCACGGAGGTGACGGGGCAGGCGGTCACGGTGCGGGTGACGGTGGACCGCCGCGGGTCGGACGTGGACCACCTGCCGGAGCGGGTCGAACTGTGGGTGAACGACTACCGGTACCAGGTGTGGCCGCACGACCCGCTGAAGCCGTTCGACAGCGAAGAGCTCAAACTCGACCCGGCGGTGTTCCGCAGCGAGGACAAGCGGAAGACGCCGTTCGGCGACAACGTGCTGACCGTGCAGACGTACAACCGGGCCGGCGGGCGGGAGTCGGCCACCCGCCTGCTGACGAACTTGAACCCGCCGCCGCCGCCGAAGCTGCTGGGGCTGACCGTCGGCGTGAACGACTACAAAGTCCACCGCGTGGTGAGCGGGGCGCGCGGGGTCGTCGGCGACCTGAAGTACGCCGCCGCCGACGCCGACCTGGTGACCGACTCGTTCGCGGCGCACGTCGGGGCGAAGCGGCACTTCGTCGCCGGCAAACTCGGCGTGAAGACGGACGCCGCCGTCCTCCGCAAGCAGTTGCTCGACGCCCTGGCCGCGCTGAAGGCGGACGCCAACCCGAACGACATGCTGGTGCTGTTCCTGGCCGGGCACGGCCAGTTGGTCGGCCGCAAGGGGGCGACGACGGAAGTCATCCCGGACGCGGTCTTGAATCCGGAGAAAGCCTACGACGACGTGCGGTTCGCCTTCTGCTGCCCGGACTTCGACACCGGCAAACCGGGCGACGCCGTCGTCACCGCCGACGAGCTGTTCGACGCGCTGGCCGGCATCAACTGCCGCAAGATGGTGCTGCTGGACGTGTGCCGGTCGGGGTGGGCGGCGAAGACGGACGTGATCCGCCAGTTCGTGCCGAACGGCCTGGGGCCGTTCGTCCTGGCCGCCTGCGGGCCGGGCCAGCAGTCCTACGAGATGGACGACCTGAAGCACGGCCTGTTCACCACCGCGCTGACCGAGGCGATCACCGTCGGGTCGAAGGAGAACGCCGCCTTCCACATCGCCGACACCGACAAGGACGGCAAGCTGTCGTGCCAGGAGCTGTTCGACTACGTGCGGAAGCGGGTCGGCGAGGAGCGGAACGACCAGACGCCGACGTGCTTCCCCGACCGCGCCCGGCTGCCGCGAACGGTGGTGGTGTCCACCCGCCGGTGAGGGTTGATGGAGCTGATGTGTAGGTCGCGGTCGAGTTCCCCGCAGGGGAACGAGGCCCGACAGCCGGACACCTGCCCGACGAAGATGTCGGGCCTTCCCGACCTTCGGTCGGCGCGACCACGACCTACTTGCGACCCGCTCCCCTCAGGAACTCCGCCATGCGAACGCTCGTCGTCCCGCTCGCCCTGCTGCTCGCCGCGCCGGTGACGGCCGCCGACGCGCCGGCCCACCGCGCGACGGGCGACCTGGCCGTCCGCGCCCGGCACATCCTGACGACGTACTGCGGGCACTGCCACGGCGAGAAGGACGCGGCCGGGCGGCTGAACGTGTTCGACCACAAGGCCACCACCGCCCACTCGCAGCCGGCCCCGTTCGCCGCCAAAGATCGCGCGCTGATCGTCGAGTTCGTCAAGGACGGCTCCATGCCGCTCGGCGACCACCCCCGGCCGACCGCCGCCGAAATCGCGGTGCTGGAGCAGTGGGTGGCGACCGACGCGCCGGAATACCCCAAGCGGTTCGACGACGTTGGAGCCGCCGCCGCCGTCCTCGCCGACCTGCGGGCGGTGAAGGCGGAGGAGGTTCGGTACACGCGGTACGTCACCTTCACGCACCTGCTGGCCCCCGCGAAGTCGTCCGCCGACCTGGACACCGTGCTCACCCGGCTGGCGGATGCGGAGGGCGAACTGCACGCGGCGGTGAAGCCGGCGGGGGCGGCCAAGTCGCTCGTGCCGGTGGACGCCGCCGCGACCGTTTTCCGCTTCGACCTCCGCGATGTGGAGTGGCACCACACCGGGCTGTTCAAACCGCAGACCGAAGTGAACGACACCTACCCGATGATCCCGTTCGACCTGATCTGGTTGGAGAACCCGCACGCGGCCGGTCCTTCGCCCCAAACGGCCGAGGCGCAGAAGGCGGTCGCCAGCATGAACCCGCACCACCCGACGCCGAACCCGTTCCGCCCGCAGTTGTTCGTCCGCGGCGACTGGCTGGCGGGCCAGCTCCGCACCGGCGACAAGCCGACGGCGCTGGCCGAGGAGTTGGCCGCGCTGGTCTTGCTGGGGCGGGTGAAGGACGATGAGGCGAAGCGGAAACTGCTGAAGGGGCCGAAGCCGCGGCCGTTCGCGGTGGCGAAGTCGGACCCGCCCGCGCCGGTCACGGCGTGGTACACCCGCGAAACAGCGACCCCGGCCGCCGGGCTAACGCTCGCGGTGTCCGCGACGCTGGACGCCAAGCCCCTACCGGAGAAGCTGCCCGACGACGCGGACATCGAGATCGCGGTGACGCTCAACCGGCCGGGGGTGATCCAACTGGCGTACCTCGCGCCGACCGACTTCCCGCGCGGCTGGACCGTCACCGCCGAGACGCTGACCGCCGGCGGCGAGCCGAAGGCGAACCTGAAGACGGTCCTGGCCACCAACCCGACGAACAAGTTCGCCCTGACCGCCGCCGGCGTGCAGCACTACCTTGTGTTCGCCGCGCCGACCGCCTTCAAGCCGGTCGTCGTGCAGAGCGCGCACCCGACCGGCAACTACCCGATCTTCCGCGTCTTCCCGCCGGACGCCACGGTGGCCGTCACCCGCCACGTCCTGCCGCTGACCGTCGTGGAACGCAAGTGAGGTGGGGTCGGTCGAACGGTAAAACCGTACCGCCGTGTGCCGCGAACCGGCGGCCCGGCAATCCTCCACGGACGGTGTGTCGAAGCCACCCGGTCTGAATCCGCACGGAGAACAGTGATGTGCCGATCCGCGCCCTCCGCCCTGCTCGTCCTGCTCGCGGCCGGGTTGGCCGCCGCCCAGCCGGCCGCCCCGAAGTCCGCGCTGAGCGCCCCGCCGGTCGAGGTGATCGACCGGCTGGCGAAGTCGAAACTCGTCCCGGTCGAGCCGTTCGCCGGGGCCGAGCGGGCGGCGCTGACCGCCGCGTGGAAAGCCCACTCGGACCCGAAGGCGAAGCCGCTCCCGCAGGCGGACGGGACGGCCGTCACCGCCCACCTGCTCGCCGGCGGCGTCAGCGATCCCGCGGCGGTTGCCAAGTACCTGAAACTGTTCGACGCCCTGGTTGTCGAAGCCGAGACTGCCACCCGCGATGCGAAGACGCCACGGGAGAAGGCGGACCAACTCCTGCGGTTCCTGCACAAGGGGGTGATGGCGAAGGGGTACGTCGCCGAGCAGAGCAGCCTACACGCCGTGTTCGACACGGGCACGTTCAACTGCGTCTCGTCGGCCGCCCTGTACTACCTCGTCGGCACCCGCCTCGGCCTCGACCTCGTCGGCGTGAGCATCCCCGGCGGGTGGGTCACGGACGGGCACGCGGCCATCGACCTGCGCGACGGCAAGGCCCGCGTCCAGATCGAGCCGACGAACGCCGACGGGTTCGAGTGGGACGTGAAGGCGAAGCAACCCGGCGTGATCGTCTTCGGCGTCCAGCCGGATCGCACGAAAGGGCGGGACTGCGACGGGTACGGGCTGGCGGCGAGCGCCGCGAGCAACCTGGGGGTGACGGCGGCCAAGGCCGACCCGCCTCGTCGCGGCGAGGCGATCCGCTGGTATGCCGCCGCCCTGGCCCTCGACCCCGCCAACGCGATGGCCACCAACAACCTGCTCGCCGAATTCAGCAACTGGGGCGTCGCGGCGGCGAAGGCGGGCGACTTCGAGGAGGCGGTGGCCGTGTACGCCTTCGCCCGCGACGCGATGACGGAGGCGAAGGAACTGGGTCACAACCACGTCGCCATCTGGTCGTGGTATCTGGACGCCGAGTTCGCGGCCGGGCGGTACGAGAGCGGGCTGAAGGTGCTGGCCCGCGCGCGGACCGCCATGCCGGACGTGTCCGATTTCGAGAAGCCGGCGGTCTGGGCCACCCGCGCCGCCGAGACGGCGGCCGACAAGGACGGCTGGGCGGCCGGGCTGACGGTCGCCGATGCGGCCATGAAGGCCATGCCCGAGGCGGCCCGGCCGGACCTCCGCGAGTGGAAAGACTCGGCCCGCCGGCAGTGGTCGCAGACCCTGCTGGAGAAGGGTGACGTGGACGAGTCGGTGAACGTGATCGCCGCCGGTTTCGCCGCCGACCCGGACAACGGGGCGATGAAGGAGGGCCTCGCGTACCACACCCAAAGTGCTCTGGCGCACCTCGCCGAGACGAAGGGCGTGCCGGCGGCGGTCGCCCACCTCGCCGCCCTCCGCAAGCGGTTCCCGAAGGACCTGAAGGAGGTGAACGAGGCGGCGGTGACGCACGCCGTCCGGGCCGTCGAAAAATTGTCCGACGACACGAAGTACGCCGAGTCGCTCCAAGTGGCGGCGGCATACAAGGACTTCGTCGCCGACCCGCAGGAACTGGCCGACCGCGCCTACCACTGGTGGGGGCGGGCGCTGGCGGCGGACAAGAAGTGGGAGGCCGCGCTGGCGAAGTATGCCGAAGGGCTGAAGGCGGTGACGAAGGCCGAGCATCTGCGGAACGGGCTGGAGCGGACGGTGGACGAGTGGGCCGACCAAGCTATCGACGGCAAGAAGTGGGACGAGGCGATCCGCATCTACGACGCCGGCCTCAAGGTGCTTCCGAATAGCGGGCACCTCAAGTACAACAAGTCAGTGTGCGAAGAGCGACGGGGAAAGTAAGGCCCACCCTCGCGCCCGGAGTTTCCCACCCCCAACCCCGACGAGCCGCCGTGAGCGCCGACCCGACCCTCGACATCGCCGCGCTGATCCGGCCGGTCCCGAACGCCGCCGCCCCCGGCGGGGTGCCGCTGGTGGCGTCCCTCCGGAGCGAGTTGGAGCGGCTCCGCAAGCCGTCCCCGGCGTCGGCCGACGGCGCGCCGCCCGGCCAGCGGGCCGCGCCGGACTTCCACGCCATCCGCGCCGACGCTCTCGACGCCTTGGCGAACACGTCGAAGGACATCGGCCTGCTCGTGCGGCTGATCGAGGCGAACACCCGCGTCCACGGGGTGGCCGGCCTGCGCGACGGTCTGGCCCTGGCCGCCCGCCTCGTGGCCGAGTGCTGGGACTGGCTGCACCCGATCCCGAAGGACGCCGAGGACGCCGGGCGCGGCAACCGGTTCAAGTGGCTGAACAACGCCGCCGACGGTCAGGCCGAGTTCCCGCAGACGGTGCAGGGGCTGCCACTCGTCAGTTGTGGGGGCGAACGGTTCAGTTACTTCGACACCCTGGACCCCGCGCGGCAGGCCGAACTGGACGCCGCCCTCGGCCAGTGCGACGACAAGTCGCTACTCGTCACGCGGCAGGAGCTGACCGACGCGGACGCCGCGCTGACCGCGCTGGCGAAGGAACTCAAGACCCGCCTCGGCTCCGAGAACGCTCCGGACCTGACTGGCAACGACCCCCTGAGCCTGGGCACGGCGATGCGGAACTGCCGGAACTTCGTGGAATCGGTGGTCGCGCGCCGCGGGCTGATGAACGCCGGCGGGGAGGCCGCCGCGCAGACTTCGACCGGAGGCACCGCCCCGACGACCGCCGCGCGGCCGCTCGACGGCGACTCCCGCGCCGCTCTGTACGGGCAACTGGAGCGGATCGCCGGGGCGCTGAAGCGGATCGAGCCGCACAGCCCGGTGCCGTACCTGCTGGAACGGTGCGTGAAGCTGGGCGCGCTGCCGTTCCCGGAACTGATGCAGGCGCTCATCCGCGACGGCGGGGTGCTGACCGAACTCGACCGGCTGATCGGCCGCCAGGCGTCGTGACGCACTTGTCGATCTGCCGCGAGCAAGTGGCACATTCGGGAGTGCCGAACGCGGGCCGGCGGGCACAACAGCTTGGGGGGCCGAACATGGACGACACCGACGAAATCCTGACGATGTATTCCCACCCGTCGTGGCGGGTCAGTTGGGACGCGCTCGAGGCGAGCGCCCGGACCCGGCTCGACGGCACCGGGCAGGTGCCGCCGGAGGTCCGACACGGGCAGCCGTTCCACGGGTTGCCCCGGCTGCGGCTGTGGACGGATTCCATGGCCTTCGGCTGCGATGCCGAACCGATCACGCTCACCGTGTTCGAGCTGTTCGCCGACAGGGGGATAGACCGCGCGCCGGTGGCGCGCGAGGCGGTGTGGAACCGAACCGCCGACACCGAACGGGCGCGGGCGGCGGTCGGCTTGGCGCGGAACGCGGTGTTCCTGGAACCGACGATGGCGGTGAAGTTCGGGCGGGTGGACGCGGAGTTGGCCCGGATCATCCGCGAGGCGGGCGGGTGCCGGTTGCCGGTGACGTGGTCGGACGAGAGCGAGTCGGTGAACAGCGGCGGGTACAGCGGCGGGTTCACTGCCGGCTCGCCGGGCGAGCCGTGCGCGGCCGGGAACTCGGAGCTATTCTACACCGCCCGCCCGCCGGTCGAGCCCGTTCTCACGCTGGCGCAGGAGGGGCTGCCCTTCCGCCCGCTGGTTCGCTCGGGCCGGGGGGCGTTTTCGGCCGCGCGTTTGGTGACACCGCGATGTCAGCGACACCGCGGGGATTCCGTTGGGACGGCTGTTCCGACTGCCGCCCCCCCCGCTGGGCGGGCACTTCTCCGTCCCCTCCCCCGGAGGCCGCCGTGGCCGCGCGCAACACCCCACCCCATCACTGCCGCCGCCCGTCGCCACCCCGGCCGACCCGGACGCGCTGCCCGTCACCCGCCCGCACGCCGCCGGCCTCGACGTCGGCGACCGCACCCA
>JAYTTN010000121.1:0-8754 GCA_043745295.1 Fimbriiglobus sp.
CGGTTGCTTCGCAACCGACCTCTCCCCAGCGGGGAGAGGTGAGAAAACCACCCGCCGCCCGACTCGTATTCCCATGCCCCGCGCGTTCCTTCTGCATTCCGCCGGCGGCCCGACCGGGGCCGCAACCCAGGCCCGCCTGGCGCTGGCCGGACTGCCGCAATTCGAGATCGACACTGCCACCGCGACCGTCCGCCATGCCCTCGATTTCACCGCCCTGACAGCAACCCGCGACCGCATCGCCCGGTTCCGCCCGGACGTGTTGCACGCCGTCGGTTCGGGTGCGGTCCGCGCGGTCGCGCTGCTGACGCTGCCGCGCGTCGGCTTGAAGCCCTTCCCTCGGCTGGTCGTGAGCGGCTGCGACACCCCCGACGGCTGGCTGGCGCGGCGGGGACTGGCGCGGGCCGACGCGGTCCTGGCGTACTCGCCCGGCGAGGCGGAGCGGTACCGCGAGCACGTCCGCGCGGAGCACATCCATTGCATCGTGCCGGGAATAGCGCTGGATTTGGCGAGCGGGGGGCGTCAGCCCCCTGTTGGTGATGGAGAAACAGGGGGCTTACGCCCCCCGCTCGCCAATGCCACCACCATCGCCGCCGTCGGCAACTTCGACCGCTGGTCGGGGCTGAAGACGGCCGTCTGGGCATTCGATTTGCTAAAGTACCTGTCGCCGGCGTTTCACCTGCTGCTGATCGGCGACGGCCCCGACCGCGCGGCGGTGGACCGGTTCGGCCGCACACTGGGCGACGACGATTACCGCGTCCGCTTCGCGGGGTCGAGTGCCGACGTTCCCGCATTGCTCGCCGCCGCCGATGTCGTCTGGGTCGCGCACGAGCGCGGCGGAGTGACCGTCACGTTGGAAGCAATGGCCGCCGGAACGCCCGTCGTCGCCATGCGGACTTCGGACACCGAGTCGGTGGTCCGCGACGGCGAAACCGGTCTGCTGGTGCCGCCGGGGGACCGGGCGGCGCTGGCCGCCGCGACCGCCGAGTTGCTGGAGCGGCCGGACGACCTTCGGCGACTGGGCGAGACGGCCCGACGGGTGGCCGCCGAGCGGTTTCCGCCCCAGAAGTTGGCGAAGGCGGTCGCCGCCGTGTACGATGCCCGCAACTGAACTCTCCGGGTGCGGTGCATGTTCCGCGAAGTCCTGACGATGATCCTGGCCGGCGGCCGGGGCACCCGCCTGGAACCCCTCACCCGCGACCGGGCGAAGCCGGCGGTGCCGTTCGGCGGGCTGTACCGCATCATCGACTTCACCCTGTCGAACTGCATCAACAGCGGCCTGCGGAAGGTGTTCGTCCTCACCCAGTTCAAGTCCCGGTCGCTCGACCGGCACATCCGCCGGGGGTGGAACTTCCTGAGCGCCGAACTGGGCGAGTGGATCGAGGTGCTGCCGCCGCAGCAGCGGATCGACGAACACTGGTACAAGGGCACCGCCGACGCCCTGTACCAGAACATCTACAGCATCGAGAAGGACGGCCCGCCGCTGGTGATGATCCTGGCCGGCGACCACATCTACAAGATGGACTACGGCGACATGCTCGCCGAACACCGCGACCGCGGGGCTGCCCTGACCGTCGGGTGCATCAAGGTGCCGGTCGCCGAGAGCAACCAGTACGGCATCGTCCACACGGAAGCCGACGACCGCATCGTCGGGTTCGCCGAGAAGCCGCCCACCGCGGCCGGCCTGCCCGACGACCCGGCGATGGCCCTCGGCTCGATGGGCATCTACGTGTTCGACACGCGGGTGCTGTTCGAGCAACTGTGCGCCGACGCGGCCGATCCGGCCAGCAGCCACGACTTCGGGAAGAACATCATCCCGGCGATGATCCGCGACGGGCTGGACGTGTACGCCCACCGGTTCCGCGGCCGCAACGGCAAGCCGGCCCCGTACTGGCGGGACGTGGGCACCCTGGACGCCTACTTCCAGGCGAACATGGACCTGGTGTCGGGCGAGCCGGAGCTGAACCTGTACGACGAGGAGTGGCCCGTCCGCACCCTCCAGCACCCGTCCCCGCCGCCCAAGTTCGTCCACGCCGCCGACGGGCCGCTCGGCCACGCCCGCCGGGGCGAGGCCATCGATAGCATCGTGTCGGGCGGCTGCATCGTGTCCGGCGGGCAGGTGCGGCGGAGTCTGCTGTCGCCGATGGTGCGGGTGAACAGCTACGCCGTCGTCGAGGACTCCATCCTGTTCGAGGGCGTGGACGTGGGCCGGTACTGCCGCATCCGCCGCGCCATCATCGACAAGGACGTGAAGCTGCCGCCGCACACGGTCATCGGGTTCGACCGGGAGTTCGACCTGGCGCGGGGGTTCGCCATCACCGACTCCGGCATCGTCGTGGTGCCCAAGGCCGAACCGCCCGACACCTTCCAGGCCCCCAACCACCTGCCGTATTGACGACGCGGTCGGTGGCGTTCGCTGCCAACTCCCCGTCGGTGGCATCCCGTCGGCTTGGCGATCACCCGCCCTTGCGTCGGCCCGGCGCGCCGGCTTTGCGGCGGACGGAGTTCTGAGCGGCGGCGTGCTGTGGAGGATTGTCCTGACAACTGGGCCGTGGTAGAATGCGACCACTGCCAAGAGGGTGTGCAATGACCATCGACCTGCCGAAAGAGCCTCTGTCGCCCGACGAGCGAAAGCTGCTCGGGGACGCATCCGAATTGTTCAGGGACGAGATCGGCGAGAAGTCCACCGCGTTCGCACAGGTACGGTGGGACCGCGGGACCGATGACCGCGGTCGCCTGTACTACCGCCTCTCGATTCGCGACCCGTGGGCCGAGGAGGTGGGGACCAACTTCGCCCCCGACGAATTAACGAATCAACTCCACCTCCGGTACCGGCTGTACCGGATGTGGGGTGATCTGCTCCAACGGCAAAGCGACAAGCAACACGAGAAGGTGGCGCGCCTCATGCGGGAACTCAGCGAGGAGGGACAGTGACATGGCAACTCCGACCGAAGCGATCCAAGCACTCCGCGAGGAGGTGAAAATACTCACGACGCAGATGGGCAATCAACAAAAGCAACTTGAGTTACTCCACCCGCTGACGTTGGATTCGACCGATCTGAAGAGACAAGTCGCTTCGCTCACCAAGGAAGTCGAACAGCTCCGCGAAACCGCCAAGGAAGTCCCGGTCCTCAAGCACCAGATCGCGGAACTGGCGAAGGCGAAAGACACCTGGGGCAACCGCATTTGGCTGATCGCCACCATCTCGCTGTCCGCGTTCTTCGCCACCCTCACGGCCATCCTCGGCGCGCTGCTCACCTTCACGCTGAACGCCAAGAAGTGATCGGTGGTCGTCGCACTTTTCCCGCATTCGTAGCACCACCTTGAAGAGTCCGTGAAGCCCGATTGCCGGGACGGGGCGGCAGCGTAGCCTGATCGCACACACCCACCCCGGTGCCAATCCCATGCACCGCGAATTCGACCCGACCGAATCACCCTTCCGCCCGCGGTCGAACCTGTCGGTCTACCTGCTCACGCTCGCGCTGTTCGCCCTGCTCGTCGCCGACCTGTGGCCGCAGCTCGCCGGCAGGCTCACGTCTTCGGGGCTGAACGTCCCGATGTGGACGACCACGAGCGTGTTCGGGATGCGGTTCGCGCTACTCGCGGCGGTGCTGGGCGGGGCGCGGGTGCTGTACTCGTCGCTGGAGAGGCTGGCCGACGGCAAGATCGGCGCGGACTTGGCCGTCGCCATCGCCTGCCTCGCGGCCATCCTCATCCGCGAGTACCTCGTCGCCGCCGAGGTGGTGTTCATCGGCCTCGTCGGGGAGTGTCTGGAGGCGATCACCTTCGACCGCACGCAGCGCGCGCTGGGCAAGTTGACCGAGCTATTCCCGCAACGCTGCTGGGTGCTGCGCGACGGCGCGGAGGTGCGCTCGCTCACGGCCGATCTGATACCTGGCGACCGCGTGGTGGTGAAACCCGGCGGCCGAATCCCGGCGGACGGCGTGGTGATCGACGGCCGCAGCGCGGTCGAAACCGCCGCGCTCACCGGCGAAAGCCTGCCCGTGGAGAAGGGGCCGGGCGACGCGGTGCTGGCCGGGTGCGTGGTGCGGAACGGGTCGCTCACGTTCGAAGTGAGGAAGGTGGCGAAGCAGACGGTCGCCGGGAAGGTCATCGAGTTGACCGCCGCCGCACTCAAGGTGAAATCTGGCGGCGAACGTCAAGCCGACCGCCTCGCCCGCTACTTCTTGCCGGCGGTGCTGGCGCTCGCGGCTGCCACCTTCCTCGTGAACCTCGGCCTCGGCTACTTCGCCGCGAAGCCCGACGGCGCGCGGATGGCCACTCTCGCCGGGTCCGCCATTTACCCGATGCTGGCGGTGCTGGTGGTAGCGTGCCCGTGCCCGCTGGTGCTGGCGACGCCGGCGGCGGTGATGGCCGCGCTCGGCCGGCTCGCCGGTACGGGCGTCCTCATCAAGAGTGGCGCGGCCCTGGAACGGCTGGCGAAAGTGACGGCGTTCGCGTTCGATAAGACCGGCACCCTGACCGAAGGCAAGTTGGAGTTGGGGGACATCACCCCTGCGGACGGCGTGAGCGCGGAGGAGCTGCTAGCGGTGGCAGCGATTGCCGAGGCGAAGAGCGAACACCCCATCGCGCGACTGATTCTGGATGAAGCGAAGAAGCGCGGACTGAGCGTGGCGGAGCCGGAGTCGTTCCAGAACGTGCCGGGGGGCGGTGTGGTGGCGACCGCCGGCGGGTCGCGGATCGTGGTCGGGAATTCTCGCCTCCTGACCGAGAATGGACTTCCGAGCGACGAAGTCGTTCGTCTTCTCGTCCCCTTCGACGCCTCCGGGCAAACCCCGCTACTGGTCGCCCGCGACGGCCGCGTCCTCGGCGTCATCGGTGCCCGCGACCGCCTCCGCCCGGAAGCCGCCGGCGTGCTGAGCGACTTGAAATTGCTGGGCATCCAGCCGATCACGCTGCTCACGGGCGACCGCGAGGCGGTGGCCAACGCCGTCGCCCTCGACCTGCCGCTGACGACCGTTCGCGCCGGCCTTCTTCCTGCCGAGAAGGCCGAACATCTGGGCGAAAACACCGCCTTCGTCGGCGACGGGGTGAACGACGCGCCGGCCCTCGCCAAAGCCTCGGTTGGCATCGCCATCGGGTCCGGCACCGACATCGCCGCCGACGCCGGCGACGTGGTGATGATGGGCGACCCGCTTCGCCCGCTGCCGCTGCTGCTGAAGTTGTCGCGCGAAACCGGCCGCGTCATCCACCAGAACATCGTCTGGTTCGGGTTCGGGGTGAACCTGTTCGGCGTGCTGCTGACGGGGTTCCTCTGGCCACTGTTCTCGTCGTCCCCGGACTGGGCCAAGTCCGCCCCGCTCGCCGCCGTCATCTACCACCAGATCGGTTCATTGCTGGTGCTGCTGAATTCGATGCGGCTCTTGGCATTCGAGCGGAAGACGACGGGCAAGCTCCGCGCCCGCGTGCAGGCGTTCGACCGCTGGGCCAACACCGTCCACCTGGACGACGCCTTCCACTGGGTCTGGCACCGCTGGAAGCCGATCACGGCGGCGCTGCTAGTCGGGCTGCTGGTCGTCTGGCTCGGCTCCGGGTTGGTCGTCATCGGTGCGACCGAGGTCGGCGTCGTGCAACGGTTCGGGGCCGTCGGCGACGATCTTCAGCCCGGTCTGCACGTCCGCTGGCCGTGGCCGGTGGAGAGCGTCACCCGCCTTCGCCCGGCCGAGATTCGCACCGTCGAAATCGGATTCCGGCTGCTGTCCGACGAGCAGGCGAAGAAGCTGGAACTGGCGAAGCAGGAGCAGCTGCGCATCCGCAAGGGGCGCGGCGACGGCGGGCAGACGTGGGCCAGCGCGCACGCCGAAGGGATCGCCCGCGTGACCGACGAATCCCTCATGCTCACCGGCGACGGCGACCTCATCGAGCTGCTCGCCACCGTGCGGTACACCGTGTCCGACCCGAAGCAATTCCTCTTCGCCAGCAAAGACCCGGACGCCGTCATCCGCTCGGCCGGCGAGAGCGTGTTCCGCGAACTGACCGCCGCGCGGGGCTTCCAACGCCTGCTGGGCCAAGAGCGGCCGAAGTTCGAAGCCGCCGCGCGGGCGAAGCTGGTGACGCGGTTGAACGAGGCCGCCCGCGACGGCTTGGGCATCCGACTGGACGGGCTGACGATCCACGACCTGCACCCGCCGCAAGACGTGGTGGCCGCGTACCACGCCGTCGCCGACGCCATCCAGAAGAAGGAGAAGACGATCAACGAGGCGGCGACCGAGGCGTCGCGGGTCCGCGCCCGCGCGGTCGAGGAAGCCACCCGCGTCGTTGCCGCCGCCGAGGCCGAGCAGCACCGCAAGGTGAAGGAAGCCGAGGCCGCGCGGGATGTCATCGTCTTCTGGCAGACGATGCGGACGACCCTGCCGCCGGAGGAAGAATCGAAGCTGATCGCCGAGATCGAGACGCGGGTGAAGGCCGGGCAGGACCGGGCCGTCGTGTCGAAGGAGATCGCCGAACGCCGCCGGCAAATGATCGACGCCCGGCGGTTCCTCACCGACTTCCGCTTGGGCCTGGACGCCACCACCGCCGCCCTGCGGACCCGCGACAAAATCCTCATCGACGCCGACAAGCTGCCCGGCACCCGCAAGCTGTTCCTGATGGACCCCGACCTGTTCCCCCGGACCCCGCCCCTCGCCTTCCCCCGCGACCAACGGGAGCGCAACCCGTGACCTGGCTTCTCAAATACATCGTCGCCCCCGTTCTCCTGCTCCTGTGGGCGCGGTCGGCGTGTTACGTCGTGGACTACGGCGAGTTCGCCTACGTCACCCGGTTCGGCGAGCGGGTCGTCACCCGCGACGGCGGTACCGAGGCCGGGCTGTACGTCAAGATGCCGTGGCCGGTCGATTCGGTGCTGCGCGTGGACCGGCGGTTGCAGTCGTTCGACTTGCCGGCCGTGGAAGTGCTGACCCGCAGCCCGGACCCGAAGGACAAGGGGAAGGGGCCGAAGGAAGAGGACTCGCAAAGCATCGACAAGACGCTCACCGTCGATGCGTTCGTGACGTGGCGGATCCCGGACGGCGAGGCGGCCGACCAGTTCATCCGCTCCGTCGGCACTCCGGAACAGGTGAAGCGCATCCTCGCCCCGCAGTTCACCGGCCGCCTTGCCGCCGTGGTCGGGGCGCTGTCGCTCGACCAGCTCATCGCGGTCGGCACCGACGCCCAGGCCGACGAGCGGGCGAACGACCTGCAAGCCCGGTTGCTCGGCACCGGCGCGGACGACATCGTCGCGAAAGTCCGGCGGGACTACGGCATCGAGATCGTCGCCCTCCGCCTCCGGCGGCTCAGTTTCCCGGAGGCCGTGCGGACGAGCATCTACGAGCGCATCCGCTCCGAACGCGGGAAGATGGCGGCGAAGGAGGAGAACAAGGGCCGCGTGGAGGCGACGAAGCTGCTGGCCGAGGCCGACCGCGACCGGCGGAAGATCGAGGCCGACGCGCGGGCCAAGAAGACCGAACTGGAAGGCAAGGCCGACGCCGACGCCGACCGCATTCGCAACGAGGCGCACGCCCGCGACCCCGACTTCTACGCCTTCCTGCAACGGCTGAAGGCGCTGCAAGCCGTCATGGCCGACAGCAAGGACACGCTGCTGCTGTCGCTCAACCACGACCTGTTCAAGCTGATGAAGGAACCCCCGAAGAAGTGACCCAAGGTAGTCCGCACTCGGAGGGTGCGGTTCCCGCCCGCACCCGGAGGGTGCGGACTACCCTCAAGAGCAACACCATGCCACGCCTTCGCGACTTGCTGCCGCTGTTCGTCCTACTCGCGTACCTCGCCACCGGAGTCGCGCAGGTGGAGAAGGACGAGCGCGCCGTCGTGCGGCGGTTCGGCCGCGTCGTCGCCCGACCGGGGCCGGGGCTGTGGGTCGGCCTGCCGTGGGGCATCGACCGCGTGGACCGCGTGCAGACCCGCACCGTCCGCCAGTTGCCCGTCGGCTTCTCGCAGGAAGAAGCATCCGACGCGCCGGCAACCCCCGCCGGCCAACTGCTCACCGGCGATCAGAACCTCATCAACGTGAAACTGGTCGTCGAGTACGCCATCGACGACCGCGACGGCGAACTCGACCAGTACGTCCTGCACCGCGATCAGGTGGATTCCGTCCTCGGTCGCGCGGCGGAAACCCTGGCGTCCGAGTGGGTCGGTGCCCGCCGTGTCGATGCCGTGCTGTCCGGTCGTGCGTCGCTGGTCGCGTGGGTGTCGGCCCGGCTGCCGGAGCGGATCGCGGCGGCCCGGCTGGGCATCGTCGTCCAGCAAGTCAGCGTCGAGTTCCTGTCCGCGCCGGAAGAGGTCCGGGACTCCTTCGAGGCGGTGAACCAGGCGCAGACGGCCATCCGCACGCGGCTGAACCAGGCCGAGCAGGAGGCCCAGCGGCTGACCAGTGAAGCCGAGGGGTTGAAGCTCAAACTCGCTTCCGAAACCGAGGCGTACCGCGAGGAGAAGGTGAAGCAGGCGACGGCCGACGCCGAGGCGTTCAACCTCCGACTGGCGCAGTACCAGCGGCTCGCTCCGACGAACCCCGACCTCCTCGCCGCCCTGTGGCGGGAGGAGATGGCGAAGCTGCTGGGCACGGTGAAGGCGAACGGGCGGATCGAGTTGCTCGACGACGTACTGGGGCCGAACGGGTTGGAGTTGAACCAGTTCCTGCCGATCAAGAAGCGGCAGTAATCGCCTCGTCGCCGCGACTTCAGGAGCGGCGCGGCCCGCCGAAGTTAGCCCGCCGCGCCAGCAAGGGGCGAACCCCCGAAGTGG
>JAYTTN010000122.1:0-2382 GCA_043745295.1 Fimbriiglobus sp.
TCTTTCACGAACGTGGTGCTTTCTTCCTTCACGATCGGCGTCTTCAACTGATCGCAGGAGAGTTGCACGCGGAAGCGGAGGTCGCCGGCCGCGTTCCCCTTCACGCGGACCCGGTACACCATTTCGCCCTTCACTCCCAGGGTCGGGAGCGAGTCGAAGGTGAGTTGCTGGCCGGTGGCCTTCACGGCTCCGGTCTGATTCGTGCCGGTCGTGGCTCCGACGAACTCGGTGCTGTCGGCGAGGGCGGCTCCGAGTTGCACGTTCGTGCAAGGGCCGGTGCCGCTGTTCAGCACGCGAATCTCGTAGGTCACTTCCTTGCCCACCGAGACGGGATTCTCGAGACCGACCACTTCGAAGCGAATCGCGGCCACGCCCTCGGCAACGATGGTGGTCTCGGCCTTGGCTTCGAGGCCGCGACCGGGGCGAACCGGAGCGCCGCCCGCGGGGGCGATGTTCGCAGGGCCGGCCTGGGCGACGGTTCGCAGCGCACTGCCTTGCGGGTCGGTCGCGGCGGAGGCTCGCAGCTTCATGGTCACGGTGCGATTGCTGCCGGCCGGGAGGGACGGGAGCCGCCAGGTCGCGGTGCGGCCGTTGCAGCTACCGCCGTCGCTGGCCTGATTGATCCACTCGAAGCCTTCCGGCAGCACGCTCTGGAGCAGAACCGGATCGGTGGTCGCGGTGCCGGGGTTGGACAGTTCGATCGTGTAGGTCGGCTCGGCGCGAACCAGGCACTTCGCCGGGCCAGTCTGCTTCACGACCAGCATCGGTTCGACGACGTTGGTCGAAGCCTTGGCGGTGGCGTCCTGGCTGCCGTCCGCGGTCACCGTGATCTGGCACCATTGCAGGCCGGCCTTGGCGGCCGCGACCTTCAGCATCACGACTTTGGTCTCGCCCGGAGGCAGGTTCTCGAGCGGCGCTTCGATCACGATGCCCTGCGAGTGCAAGAGGCCGTCCGAAAGCTGGGCTCTCACGATGGCTCGCGGCGCGGGGCCGGTGCCGCTGTTGGTCACCTTGATCTGGAAGCCCGTCTCTTCACCGGCCCGGCACACTTCCGCACTCGTCACGGCGACCGCGATACGCGGGCGGGTGACGCGCGTGCGTGCATCCACGGCCGAGGTGAACGACACCGTGGCGCGGCTGCGGGATTCACCCTCATCCGAGGGCTTCACGCGAATTGTGATCTGCTTCTCGGTGCCGGCATCGAGCGAACCAATCGTCCAGGCCAGTCGGTCGCCGTTCAGTTCGCCGACCGGATCGCTACCGACGTACTTGGAACCGGCGGGCAGTTCGGCATCGACGCGAACGTTCGAGACGACCGCGGTGCTCGTATTGCGAACGATCAACTTGTACGCGAATTCCTGCCCGAAGACGACGGACTCGGGGCAGACGGCTTCCACCGTCACGCTCGGAGTCGTGCGAGCGGGCAGTACGCCGGGTGCGAGAGTCGTGGGAGCAACCGTGGCCGGCGCGGGCGTCATCACCGCGGCGAGTGGGTTGCTCGGCGTCGCGGCCGGGAACGGGCTCGGCGTCGTACCAATTGGCGGGATGCTCGGGCTCGGAGGCACGGGAACGATCGGGAACGAGCCGACGCTCGGCGTGCCGCCCACGGGAACGGGCAGCGGCGTGACCGGTGGGAACTTCGATTCCGACACGTCCACGGTCGGCGGCGTCACCGGTCGCGATGGGATCGTCGGCACCGGCGTATTCGTGGTGGGCGGCATGGCACTGGGCCGGAAACTCGGCACTTCCATGTTCGGCGGCGGAATCTGCGTTCCACTCGCCGGTCGAACGCCTTCACCGTATATTGCCGGGTTGGAGATGCGGGGTCGGACGGCGCTGGCCGGCTGAACGCCGGTCGGTTGGGTCGGCGTGTATCCCGGAGGGGGGGGGAGGTAGCCGCCGGTCGGCTGTGCCCCCGTTGGTTGCTTGGGTTGGTAGCCGGGAGGTGCCGCGGTCGGCGTCCACTCCGAGTAAGGCCGCACGGTCGTGGCCGGTAAGGTGCCGGACGACGCGGGCGGAGCCGGCGGCGGGTAAGACCCGCCCGGCTGCTGGGCCACCACCGTTCCCAGGGCCAGAAGCCCCACCGCGGCCAACGCGGTTAACATGACATGTCGTTTTCGCACGGCCGATTCCCCCTAAGGACTATCGCGAAGCCGCAAGCGGCTCAGCTACGGGCTCCAGCGCCTTCCCCCGAAGGTGTTGCCGGAGCCGGATACTTGATCGCGTTCTTCACCAACTTCGCCCGGATCGCCTCGCTCAGGTCGATCCCGGTTTGCTCGCTCAGGAGCAGCACGATGTTCGCCACATCCGCCAGTTCGTCCGCGATGGCCGTGCGAAGGTTCGCATCGGCGGGCGCGGCTCGCGATTCTTCCGGAGTCAGCC
>JAYTTN010000123.1:0-8738 GCA_043745295.1 Fimbriiglobus sp.
CGCACGGCGGTGGCGAAGCTGACCAGCGCGAAGCGGTCGTCCTTCGTCAGTTGGCCGAAGCACTGCTTGAGCGCCTTCTTCGCCTGCGACATCTTGACGTCCGACATGCTGCCGGAGGTGTCCAGCACCAGCACCACGTCGCGGGGGATGCGGTTCTTGCCCGCCTCCACCTGCGGCGAGATGAGGAACATGAAGTAGCCGTCCTCGCTGGCGACCGGGCGGTACAGCACCGGCGTGACGCCGATGTCCTTGCTGCCGACGCTGTAGAAGAGCTGGAAGTCCTTGTCCAGAATCGCCTGCGCCTTCTCGAACTCGACGGCCGCTTCCTTCTCGCCCTTCCGCTTCACGTCCACCGCGTGCGTCGGGCTGTAGATGGATTGCAGCGGGTGCTGCGACTTGATGCCGATCTTGACCGAGAAGTCCTTGAGCGTCTGGGTGCCCTTGCCGTCGGTCTTGAGCGGGTAGATGTACTCGACCACGCCGCCGTCCTGCTGGGCCACGCTGGTGAAGCTGATCTTCACCTTCTGGTCGGACTTCGGCAGGATCGGGAACACCCGCAGCTTCATGAGCGAGTTGCCCATGTACTCGAGCAGGCCGGGGTCTTGCGTGCGGCGGACGAAACTGGTGTACACGTCGGCCGCCTTCTTCGCGTCCAGCAGCTCGCCGGTCGTCTCCTTGCCCTCGATCCACATCGCGAACTTGTTGACGGTCGCGCCCTTCGGCACCGGGAACAGGTACGTCGCCTCCAGGTTGCGGTCGGTGTGGTTGCGGAACGTCTGCTCGACGGTGGTGACGGCCACCTGGTCGTCGATGGCGACGGTGACGTGGTGCGTGACCAGCGCCAGCGGCGGCAGCTTCACGTCGTCGGGCACCAGCAGGCCCTTGCCGAAGGCCGGCTGCGCGGCGGCCACGGCGAGTGCGGCGAACAGGACGCGACGCATGGGATTCCCCTCATTCGCGGACGGAGAGTGTCAGGGACGGTAGTCCCGCTGCACTATAAACGAGAGAGGCCCACACGGGGATTGCAGTCGGCGCGGCAGTTACAGGCCGGTTACGGGGGAATGTGGGGGAGCGGCCCTCGCCTCGCTCGGGCGTTGACGGTTCAACTGTCGTCGCCCGAGCGGAGCGAGGGCCACCTTTGCGACCTCCTCACGTTAACACTTGAACGGAACATTTCCACCCACTACCATCGGCGCAACCGTTCCCGTCGGGAGACTCGCCATGCCGCACCGCCGCACGATTCACGGCGTCCACTTGTGTTGGGGCACCTACGGCTTCTGGCTGCCGAACGACCCGCGCGGCAGCGGCAGCACGGAGGTGTGGGCGGACCACCTGAAGCCGTTCGGCGAAGCTACGTTCATCGAGGATCGCAAGCGATCCCGCGCGAAGACCGGCCACGACTGGCAACTCCGGGCGGCGGCGAAGCGGGCGCTGAAGCGTCCGCCGGTGCGATTCGACGGGCACCAGGCGAAGTGCGCGGCGCTGGCCTTCGGCGAACTCCTGAAGGAGGTATCGCTGCCGGTGTGGGCGTGTACGGTCCTCCCGGACCACGTGCACCTGGTGGTTGCGCCGAGCGGCATGCCGGCGCGAACCCTCTCCGTCAAACTGAAACGACACGCGACGATCGCGCTGAAAGCGGCCGGCCTACATCCGTTCGGCGATCGGATCGAGGAGAGCGGAAAGGTGCCGCACTGCTGGCAAGAGCGGGAGTGGTCGGTGTTCGAGTACACCCCGGCGGACGTGCGGCGGGTGATCAAGTACGTCGAGGACAACCCGCTGAAGGAAGGGAAGAAGCGGCAGACGTGGGCGTTCGTGACGGAGTACACGGGCGACCGGGCGTGAACTGCTTTTGCCCTCGCTGCGCTCGGGCGGCGACAGTTTCAGTTGTCGCCGCCCGAGCGCAGCGAGGGCAATCGACGCCTTCACCCCTCCGTCACCCACGGGCGGAGCTTCTGCCGCCACCCCCAGAACTTCGCCCCCAGGCCGCCGGCGTCGGCCGCCAGCTTGGCGACCACCCGCTTGTACAGCCGCGCCGCCCCGCGCGGCACGTCGGCCGGCGCACACGCGCCGGCCGCGACCCGCAAGTCTTCCTTCGCTTCCCCGAACTCGGCACCGCGCTTGTCGGCCGGGGCGCGGGCCACCCGGCACACCGCCACCGCCATCGCCCGCAACAGCGCCACGCCGTCCGTCTTGGCGTCCGGGTCGTCGGCCAACTCCTCCGCGTGGGCCAGTGCCTCGTCCGCGTTCCCGGCCAGCGCTTCGGCGACCGCCAGCCACGCCAGCATGTCGGCCGGCAGGTCGTCGTCGCGCTCCATCAGCGTCCGCAGGAGGGCGTCGGCGGCGGCGTCGTCGCCGACGGCGCGGTGCGCCTCCGCCAGCGGCCGCAGCATCCAGCCTTCGTACCCGTCCCGCTGTTTCCAGTCGCTCAGCCAGGCCACCGCCAGCGGGAACTGCTCGGCTTCCGCCAGGGTCGCGCCGGCCCGCGCCCACGAGTCGTCCGTCTCGCGGAGCAGTTCGGCGAACCGCTGCACCGTCGCCGTGGCGGTGTCCGGCTGGCCGGTGGCCGTCATCCCCCAGGCGTACACCAGCACCGCCTCGCGGCCGGCCGCCGGGTTCCGTTCGACGAGCGGCTTCAACCGGTCGGCCACCCGCGTGGCGCTGCCGGACGCGATGCACCGCTCGGCCCACGCCGCCGCCGTACTCGGCGGGCACGTCGGCGATTCCAGCGCGGCACTCAGTTCGTCCTCGGCCTCGGCGGACCAGCCCCGCTCGTCGAACGCCAGCAGCGCGTCGCGGGTGAGGATGCGGAAGCCGGCGGGGTCGGCCAGCAGTTGCCGCAGCGCGTCGCGGGCGGCCGCGATGCCGCCCTGGCGCGTCCCCAGTTGGACGGCGCGGAGGCGGAGCAGCGGGCCGTCCGAACTCTCGCGGAGGGTGGCCAGCGTGCGGGACGCGCCGCCCAGGTCGTCCGTCGCCATCTGCTCGGTGATGAGCTGGTGGCCGGCGGCGTCGAAGTTCGGGTCGATTTCGAACGCCCGCTGGTAGTCGTCCTTCGCGCCGCGGTGGTCGCCGAGGATGCGCTTGGCCTCGCCGCGCACGGCGAACGAGTACGCATCCCCCGGCGACAGGCGGACGAGCTGCTCGGCGGCGTGCAGCCAGTCGCGGTGCCGGCCGAGGTCGTCGTACCAGTGGACCATCTGCCGCCAGCCCCAGGCGTAGTCCGGGTCTTCGTCCAGGCAGACGGTCATCTCGTCCACGGCCTTCGATTTCTCCCCCCGTTGCCCCGTCACCCACGCGGAGCGACCGCGCAGCGTCAGCGGCGTCGGCCGGAGCGTCGGCGGGGCGCAGGCCTTGCGGGCGTCGTCGAACCGGCCGAGGCGGGAGAGCTGCTCGGCGTGCCGGTCGTGCCCGGGGACGAACGTCGGGTACTGGGTGATGACGGCGGCGCAGGCGGCCACGCGGTCGTCGGCGTCGGCCCGTTCGCCGGCGGCCGTGTCGAGCCAGAACAGCGCCGCCCACGGGTTGAACGGTTCGCCGGAGCGCCACGCCTCTTCCATCAGGTCAGTGGCCTTCTCCTCCCAGCCGGCCCCGCGCATCTCCGCCAGGGACAATTGCAGCAGCGTCGGCGCGCCTTCGCCGGGGGCCATGCAGACCTCGCCGAAGGCGCGGGCCGCCCCCTCGCCGTCCGAGGTCTTGGCCGAGTAGACGATCTGCTTGATGAGGACATCCGGCCCGGCCTGGTGTTCCATCAGCACGGCCAGCGCGGTGCGGGCGTCCTTCAGTTCGCCGTCGGCCAGGCAGGCGTCGAACAGGAGGGCGGCGGCGGGGGAGTAGCCGGGGTGAATCCGCAGGGCGTCGCGGAGGTCGCCCTTGCCCGCGTCGCGGTCGCCGGTCTGGAGGCGGGCGTCGCCCCGCAGGGTCAGCGGGACGGGGTGCCCCGGCCGCAGGCTGCACAGCTCGCCGGCGGCTTCCAGGTACGCCTCCGCCTTGCCGGTCTCGTTGTACCAGTCGGCCAACTGCTGCCAGCCCCAGTAGTATTCCGGGTCCACCGACACCAGCGCCTGCATGGTCGGGATGGCGGCGGCGTAGTTCCCCCGCCGGGCTTCCACCCACGCGGCGCGGCCTTGCAGGATCAGCGGCAGGTCGTCGGCCAGCGGGGACGGGTGCGCGGCGGCCAGTGCCTCCTCGAAGCGGCCGACATCCGCCAGCCGCTCGGCCTTCAGGTCGTAGGGTTCGGGGCTTTTCGGGTCGAGCGCGATGGCGGCGTCCAGCGCGGCCAGCGCCTCCGCCGTCTGCTCGAACTTGTACAGCGAGCGGGCCAGCTTCATGAACACGCGGGGGTCGCCGCCGCGGTCGGCGGCCAGGTCGCGGGCCAGCGCGATCATGGCGTCGGGCTTTTCCAGCCGCTCGCCCCAGTTGGCCACCGCGCCCCACGCCCAGTCGTAGCCGGGTTCGTGCCGGACGGCCTGCTCGGCGTGGCGCAGCGCCTCCTCGGAGCGGCCGCTGTCCCACAGCCGCTCGGCCAGGTAGCCGTGCGCCAGCGGGTCGAGCGGGGTGCGGGCGACGTTCCGCTCCAGCACCAGCGCCGCCTCGTCGTACTCGCCGCCGTCGGCCAGCGCGTCGGACAGCTCCTTCACCACGGCCGTCCACCCGGTCGCGCACGCCAGCGCCTTCCGCAGCGCGTCGATGCGGTCGTCGCCGCGATCCAACTGGCGGTACGCCTCGGCCAGATCGAGCCACAGCCGGGACAGCAGCGGGAACCGCTCGCACGCCTCCCGGCCGAGGGTGGCGGCCTCCTCGCTCCGCTGCATCATGATGAGCTGCTGCGTCACCAGCGACCACGCCTGCCACAGGTCGGGCCGGTCGTCGAGGAAGCCGTTCAACTCCTCGTACAGCCGCTCCTGGTCCTCCGGGTCGTCGATCAGCGGCAGCGCCTGGTCGCGGTACGCCTGCAGCCCCTCGCCGTTGGTCGTCTGCTCGCGCAACTGCTCGGCGACGAACCGCAGCGCCGCCCGCTTCTCCTTCAGCCCCCGCGCCGTGCGGACGAGTTCGACGACGGCCAGCTCGTGGTCCACGTGCTTCGACAGGCCGGCGCGGAAGGCGGCGAGGGCGTCGTCGGTGCGGTCGGCGCGGCGGTGGACGTTCGCCAGCACGGCGAAGTACGACGGGTGATCCGGCTCGCACGCGCCGGCGGCGTGGGCGGCGGCCAGCGCCTCCGGGTGCCGCTTGCGGTCGGCCAGGATGAGCGCCAGTTGCCGGTGCGCCCAGCCGTCCTGCGGGCAGAGTGCCACCAGCTCCTCGGCGGCCAGGATCGGGCCGTCGTCCGCGTCCCCGGACAGGAACTCGGCGCGGAGGCGGAGCGTCGGGTAGTGGTCGGGGTACCGCGTCCGCAGGTCGGCCAGGTGCGCGGCGGCCGCCGCCTTGCCGGACACGTCGGCGATCAGCCCGACCTCCAGCCGGCGGGCGTCCGGGTTCAGCGGGTCGGTCGCCAGCAGTTCGCGGAGCAGGGCCAGCGCGGCGCGGAAGTCCGGCTTCATGCGGGCCACGCGGGTCGCGCTCTTCAGCCAGACCCCGACCAGCGAGATCGGCTTGGCGGCGGCGAGTTCGGCCTCGGCGGCGGCGAACTTCCCTTCTCCGGCCAGGGTCTCGGCCTTGAACAGCCGCAGGTCGGCGAGCGAGCGGGTGGCGTCCTCGGTGCCGCCGGGGGCCGACAGCTTCTCGACGGCCTTGTCCAGCGCGGTGCGGGCGAAGTCGGGTTCGCCGCGCTCCAGCAGGGCGGCGTGCAGGGCGCGGACGGCGGCGGCCGACGGCGGGTCGGCCTTCGCCCGCCGCTGGAACGTCTTCACCGCCTCGGACAGTTGGTCGGTCGCCCGCGCCACGCGGACGTAGGCCTCGGCGAACTGTTCCTCGCGGTCGTCCAGGCAGCAGGCGGCGCGGTGCAACTCCACCGACTCCGCGAACCGCTGCTGTTCCCACAGGTGCGCGGCCAGCAGGTAAAGTCCCGGCGCGGCGTGCGGCCGGAGGCGGAGGGAGTGGCGGAGCAGGCGGTCGGCTTCGTCCGTCGCGCGGGGGTCGGGCAGCAGCGCCTGGGCCAGCGTTTGCACGACGATGGGGTCGGCGTCGGGGTGCGTGCCTTCCGTCCGCAGGAACGCCAGCCGGTCGTGGACGCGGCCGAGTTCGCGGAGGGCGTTCGCCTTCACCATCACGTACGTCGGGTCGTGCGGGAAGTCGGCGATCAGCGGCTCGGCGGCGGCCAGCATCTTCACCGGGTGCTGCGTCGCCCGCGCCCAGGCCAGCGCCCCCACCTTCGCCAGCCGGTGGCCGGGGTACGCGGCGACCAGCTCCGCCAGCGCCGCCTTCGCGTCGGCCAGCCGGCGCTCCGCCAGCAGCGATTGGACGCGGTTCAACCGGTCGTGCGGGTCGGCGTCGGGGAACTCGATGCCGGCCAACTTCCCGGCCAGGCGCGGGGGAACGGCGACCAGACACCGCGGCCCGGTCGAGCCGAACCGCTCGTGGGCGGCGTGCATCGGGGCCTCGGCCGGCTTGCGGTCCGTGCCGTCCGCGAGGAACACCGTCTCCCGGATCGGGTCCGCGCCGATCACCAGCCGGGGTTGGCCGAACCCGGCTTCGACCAGCGTCACGAGGAACGGCAGGCCGGCGTCGATGAGCGCCGCGGCGGCGGGCAGCGTGAGGGTGAACTCGCGCGTCACCCAGCCGGCGGCGTCGAACCGCGTCCGCTCGGCCGCGTCCGGGATGCCGTCGGTCGGCGGGCCGGCGTCGGGGACGGCCGGCGGCACGGGCGTACCGAGGAAGTTCCCCAGCAGGCGGTACACGTCCGGCGCGGCCGACGGTTCGCCGAGATTCACGGGCAGCAGCGTCCGCTTCGGAACGGTTTCGCCCCGTCCGCTGGCGGCGTGCAGGTTCTCGGCGAAGGCGGCGTAGAACCGGTCGTCGCCCACGGCGCGGGCGTGGTCGGCGGCGGCACGCGCGTCGCCGAGCAGGTACGTCACGTCGGCGCGGCGGGCGACCACCCACTTGGTCACGTCCGCTTCCATCAAGGGGGACAGTTCGACGAACCGCTCGATGCACCGCCGGGCGTCGGCGGGGCGGCGGGCGTCGATGTGGAGCGCGGCCAGCTGCGCGGCCACCATGCCGCTTTCCAGGTGTCCCATCGCCTCGGTCAGGAGCGCCGTCGCCTCGTCCTCGCGGCCGAGTCGCTGGAGCAGGTGCGCGACGGCCTGGACGCCCGGGCGGAACCACGCCTGCAACGCCATCGACCGGCGGGCCGACGCCAGCGCGTCGTCGAGGCGGTCCTGGAGTTCCAGCGCGCTGGACCGCTCGACGTGGTGCCACGGCCGGTTCGGGGCCAGCTTCTCGGACTGTTCCAGGTACTGTTCCGCGCGGTCGAAGTCGCGGAAGCGGGCGGCGGTGAACCCGCGGAGGGCGACCCAGTCGGCCCGCAGCTCGGGCGCGGCGTCGCCCCAGTCGGTGTGCTGCCGCTGGAACCGCCAGCACGACAGCGGGCCGAACCGCTCCATGCGGTAGCGGGCCTGGTAGTACACGCCTTCGAGGTGCGCCGGACTCTGGCGGAAGGTGAGCAGGTGCAACTGGCGGCCCAGCCGGGGCGCGCCGAGCTGGATGGCCAGCCGCCCGCCGATCAGCCGCGCCGTCGGGCCGGACCACTGGCGGAACGGGCCGAACGTCGCCCCCAGTTCGTGCGCCGCCCGGTACTGCCCGGCGAGGTACAGCTGCTTGACACGGGCCACGTCGGCCGGCGCGATGTCGATCGGCGTGTTCGGATCCCGCGACACGGTACGTCCTGGAAGGGTGGGGAAAAACGGAGCCGGGCGGTCAGTCGGCGAGGGCGGCCAGTTGGCCCAGTTGGCCGAGCAGGTTGCCGAGTTGACCGAGCCGCTGGCCGTACCGGTCGAGCAGCTCGGCGGCGGCGAACTCGTTGTCCAGCGCGTCCGGCTCGGCCAGCTTCTCGGTCAACTCGGCGAGCAGCGCCAGGTAGCTCCTCTCGACGGTCGGCAGCACCCGCTTGGCGTCGCCCGGCAGGGTCGGCAGGTCGGCCTCGTGCCGGCCGTAGATGGCCCGCCACCGCGCCCGCTCGTGCGGGCCGGCGTGCAGCGCGCGGGTGGCCGCCAACTGCTCCCGCTGGAGGTCCACCAGTTGCCGCAACAAGTCGGCCGTCTCCCCCGTCGGGGGCGGGGCCGGCAGGTGGAGGCCGGGCGACGTGACGATGATCGAGGAGGTCATAGGGCGGCTCGGAGTCCGGTGCCGCCATTATAGATATGTGGTCGTCGGGAAAAAACGCGACGGGCCGACAACCGGGGGGATGGTTGGCGGCCCGTCGCGAGGCGGAGGTCCGGGGGGATGGACTTCCGCAGGGGGTTGGACCGGCTCCGTCCGAGGGGGATCGGGTGCGGCCGTCGGGGGGTTGACGGGTCGCGTGGGGCCGGTTGTCGTCATCGGCTGGGGAGTCGCTGGCGACGAAAGAAGACAGAGCAGCCCGCGTGCCAATCGCCGAATCCTCCGCTCGCCTGTGTGCGGATGGCGCGGTGTCGGCTTCCATCCCGATCCCGGAGCTGGGGAGCCGCAACCACGCCCCACCTCTCCCCGCTGGGGAGAGGTCGAATCGTACGCAGCACGAGGCGGGTGAGGGGTTTGCGTCGAGAGGAGACCCCTCACCCGGTTGCTACGCAACCGACCTCTCTCCAGCGGGGAGAGGTGGCAAACCC
>JAYTTN010000124.1:0-8733 GCA_043745295.1 Fimbriiglobus sp.
GCGAGGGAGCGGCATCTTGAGGAGGAAAATGCCGCTCCCTCGCGGTCGCGGCTCGCAAGACGCGGTTCGCCGCCGTCACTTCAAATTCGCCAGGTACTCGATCAGGTCCAGGAACTCGGCCGGGGACATGGTCCCGGCCTGGCCCTCCGGCATGCTGCTCTGCTTGAGCGTCGCCCGCTTGTCGATGTCGGCCACCTTGATCGTCACCTTCGCCTTGCCGTCGAAGATGACCACCTCGCCGTTCATTTCGGACACCAGCAGGCCGACCGTCGTCTTGCCGTTCAGGTCGTCGATGCGGGTGGACAGGTACTTCGCCTCCACCTCGGCGTTCGGGTCGATGACGCTCTCCACCAGCTTCTGCCGCGTCTTCGACCGCTCGGCCACCTTGTCCAAGTTCGGCCCGAACTCGGCCCCCTCGCCGGCCCCCACCTTGTGGCAGGCGACGCACAGCCGGTTGAACACCACTTTGCCGTTCGCCGCGCTGCCGCCTTTCATATCCGCCAGCGCCCGCATCGCCTTGTTCCGCTCCTCCTTGCTCTTCGGCTCCAGGCTGAGCAGCGTCTGCAGCCACGGGGCGGCCTGGTTGTCCAGCTTCTTGGTCTTCTGGATGTCGGTCACCAGCTTGGCCGCTTCCGGGTTGGCGGACGCCAGTTTGCCGGTAAAGAAGTCGGCCGGCCACGCCGCCACGTTCGCCGACAGCGACGCCTCGACGGTGTACCGGGTCCAGTAGTCCAGCGGCATCTTGGCGATGTCGGCGACGGCCGACACGGCGTCGGCGGTGGCGTAGAAGCCGAGCGCGCGGGCGGCCTCGCACCGCACCCGCAGGTGGTCGTCGGCGGTCGCCTTCTTGAACCGCTCCAGCACCTCGGCCGGCAGGTACGCCCGGTCGTCGGCCAGCAGGTGAATCGCCGCCGCGCGGGCCTGGAACGTCTTGCACGCCAGCACTTCATCCGCCAGTTTCACGTCGATGGCGTGGTGCCCGGCCTGCACCCACAGCGCCTCGCACCGCAGGCGGTCGAAGTCCGGATCGGTCGGCTTCAGCGTGGCCACCCACTTGGCGACGGCCGGCAGCACCTCGGACGCCGGGCGGTCGTGCAGTTCGCGGCGGGCGCGGTAGCGGGTCCGCCACTCGTACTCGCGGAACTGCTCGCAGATGTCCGCCGCCGACTTGCCGAACTGCGTCACCGGCTTGATCGTCTTCTCGTTCGCGCCCAACAGCCGGTACACGCGGCCGTGGACGTGGTCCCGGTTCGGATCCCGCTGGCTGTACTGCATGTGGCCGATGAGCGGGTTCGCCCAGTCGCCGAAGAACAGCGCGCCGTCCGGCCCGATCTGCGGGTCGGCCGGGCGGAAGTGCTTGTCCGGACTGCGGACGAGGTCGTCGTTCCCGCCCTCCTTCGCCTTCAACCGTTCGCCGACGTAGAAAGCCCCGTCTTCTTTGAACTTGTAGTGCGTGAGGCCGTTCAGGTTGATGACGCAGGCGTAGGTGAAGTGCCCCTGCACGTCCTTCGGCAGGGCGCGGCTGACGAGGAACTCGTTGCCCAGGTTCGGGCGGACGCCGCCGGGCAGGATCTCCTTCAGCCCCTTGCGGCCGGAGTACGGCTTGCCGGACAGCGGCGTGTCCCACGTCTGGAGCGAGCCGGTGCCGTCGCCGACGATGCCGTTGCCCCACTCGTCGAACACGTAGCACCACATGTTGGCCATGCCGGGCAGGCTGAACTGCCGAACCTTCAGACTGCGCGGGTCGAGGACGTAGGCCCCGCCGCCGCCGGCGCTGCGGTGCGGCCCCCACGGCGTTTCCAGGGTGGTGCTGGTGGAGATGCCCTCCAGCATGTGCAGTTGGCCGGCGTGGTTCCACTCGAACGCGCCGCAGGTGTGGTGCGTGTCGTCCGTCGCCCAGCCGTCTTGCAGGTACGTCACCTGGTCGGCCTTGTCGTCGCCGTCGGTGTCCTTCAGGAACAGCATCCGCGGCTGATCCACCACCAGCACGCCGCCGTTGTAGAACTCGAACCCGGTCGGGCACTGGAGCTTGTCGTAGAAGACGGTGCACTTGTCCGCCTTCCCGTCGCCGTCGGTGTCTTCCAGGATGAGCAGCTTGTCGCCCGGCTTCGGGTCGCCGGGCTTCCACTGCGGGTACGTCGGCATGCACGCCACCCACAGTCGGCCCTTGTTGTCGAAGTTGATCTGCACCGGCTTGGCCAGATCGGGGAACAGCTTCTCGTCGGCGAACAGTTCCAGTTTGAAGCCGGCCGGCACGCGGGCACCCTTGATGAGTTCGGCCGGCGGCAGGATCTTCGGCCCCATCTCCGGCGGGTTTTCCGACTTGTTGCCCGACACGCCGAACCGCGTCGGCGGGACGATCAGGTCGCCCGTCTTCGAGTCGTCCGGCTTCTCCGCGACTGGCTTGCCGCTGGCGATGTCCCAAACGTACTGGTCCCGCACGGCGGCCATCGCCCGCAGCTTGGCGTACTCGCGGGGGAACGTCTCGGTGTCGTAGGTCCGCCGGCCGCCGTACACGTACCAGCCGTTCACCATGCGGTAATCCTGGTGGTGAACCCAGCTCTTGTCGTTGACGGCGGCCCGCAGCTTCTCGAACTCGCTGGTGCCGATCTTCGCCGGGTCGAAGGCCTTGCCGAACAGGCCGGCGTCGAGCGCCTGGGCCAGCGCCTTATCCCCGGCCTCGTTCATCTGGAACCCGCCGACGGTCAGCTTGCCGCCGCCCTTCTGGAACGCCGCGAACGTCGGCGTGAACACGTTCACGAACGCCAGCTTCCGCTTGTCGGCGACCGCTTTCACCGCCGTCGCGTAGAGCAGCAGGTTGGCGTTCTCGGCGTTGCCGTCCGGCAGGAACTGGTCGCCGGTGTTCTCGAACGCCATCGGCGACACCAGCACGAACCGGGGCGGACTCTTGGCGTCGTCGCGCGGGTACTTGGCCGTGTACTGGTCGATGAATGCTTCGTACTGCTTCTGGAAGTTCTCGACGCCGGCCGCGCCCTGGAACGACTCGTTCCAGCCGAAGAAGCAGAGGAACGTGTCCGGGTTGAAGGCGTACAGCGGGTCGTCGATGTGGGTGTAGTCGGCCGACCGCTGGCGCTGCCCGACCTCGTCGGCCGGGAAGCCGAAGTTGCGGACGACCAGTCGCTTGTCCTTGTGCCGCAGGTGCAGCATCGTCTCGAAGTGCCCGTACAGGCTCATCCGCTCGGCGGTCGTGTTGCCGACGAACGCGATCCGCTCGCCCGTCACGAACTCCAGCGGCAGCGTGCCGGCCGGCAGCGGCTCCTTCTTCGGCCGCGGGCCGGGCGTGAGCAGTTCCTTCACCGTCTTCAAGTCCTTGGACTTCGGCGGCTGTTTCGGCTGCTTCTGCTGCGACAGCGCGGCGACATCGGTCAGCAGCACGACCAGCGCGCCGGTGGCGACGGCGACGGCCGCCAGCCGGACGGCGCGGGAGAGGGGGAACGTCATCGGGAGACCCTTCGGGAAACCGGGCGGGTGGGAGGCCGCGGTCGGCGGCCGTTCCGGTAGGGCAAGAGTATAGCCGATCCCGGCGGGGAAGTCGAACCGCCGCGGGGCCGCTATCGTGAGCGACAGGACTTGCGAGGAGCGGCCATGAGAGTCGAAGTCGAATTCACCAGCCGGGCGCGGCTCATGATCGTGCGGTTGCTCGCCGCTCGACTGCCGCACCCGGACGACGCCTATCCGTTCGCGGCAGTGTATGTCGAGGCCGCGGAGCAAGTCCTGATCGCCTCGCGCGGGCACCCGGATGGCGCGGTGAAACGGACGCGGGCCGACGGCACCGAGTGGTGGTGGCAGTACCTGCACGGCGTCTGGTGGGTACACCCTCACGGACTCGTCGTGCTGGTTTCGGGCAACGGTTCGCCGCGTGCGAGTGTTCGGCTGCGTTCCGTCACCCCCGCCTGCCGCTTGAGTTCGGCGATCCACGACTGGGCCGACAGGACGACGCCGGGGTTTCGCAGCGAGTCGTCGAGTTCCGCCACCAGTTCCGGCAAGCGAGGTTCTTCTCGCGTGACCGGCTTGAGCAGCGCGGTCAACAGCCAGCGCTTGCCGTCGTCGGAGAGTTGCCCGACGAAGGCGGCGGCGGCGGGGCTGTCGAGAGGCGGGGCGGTCATGGCGTCTCCTCGTGATTCACCATCGCATTCTACTCGCCCGGCGCGACTGCCGCCAGCGCTTCTAGAATAGCGGTTGCCCTCCCTCGGAGTCCGCCATGATCCGCCTCGGCGTCAACATCGACCACGTCGCCACCGTCCGCCAGGCCCGCCGCACCTACGAGCCGGACCCGGTGGCCGCCGCCGTTCTCGCCACCCTCGGCGGGGCCGACGGCATCACCGTCCACCTGCGGGAAGACCGCCGGCACATCCAGGACCGCGACGTGCTGCTGCTCCGCCAGACCGTGACCACGCGGCTGAACCTGGAACTGTCGGTGGCCGACGAGATCGTCACCATCGCCGTCCAGGTGAAACCGGACGAGGCGACGCTGGTGCCGGAGAAGCGGGAGGAGCTGACCACCGAGGGCGGGCTGGACGTGGCCGCCAATCCGACGGCGGTGAAAGCCGCCGTCCAGCGGCTGAAGGACGCCGGCATCGTCGTGGCCCTGTTCCTCGACGCCGACATCGAGCAGGTGGACCTGGCCCGCGCCGTCGGGGCCGACGCCGTCGAGTTCCACACCGGCACCTATGCCGACGCGAAGTCCGACGCCGACGTGGCGGGGGAGCTGGCGAAGCTGCGGACGGCGACGGCGCACGCCGTCCAGCGCGGGCTGCGCGTCCACCTGGGGCACGGGCTGAACTACCAGAACGTCGCGGCGGTCGTCCGCATCCCCGGCGTCGAGGAGCTGAACATCGGGCACAGCATCATCAGCCGGGCGGTGCTGGTCGGCCTGGACCGCGCTGTCCGCGACATGAAGCAGGTGATGGCCGAACACTTCCCGAATCCGAAGAAGTGAACCCGATCCGGAGATGGAGAAGCGAGAGGTCCGATCGGCCCCTCGCGGTCGTCGGCGGGCTGCGCCGCGTCACTCGCAGCCCGGTGTTGCCAGAGAAGCCGATCTTCCCGCCGCCGAAGCCGCGATGCTCGGAAGCGGGCCGGCGGAGGTCTCCCCACCTGCGCGGACGGTCGCCGCTTTCCGGGGTTATTCAGTCGCGCCGTTCGACCTTGACCACTCATTTTCCCGCAACGGATACGGTTTCCGGTTCGCAGGCGCGGAGGCGGGGAAAAACCGACCGGGGGTGCGGATTTTCGCGGTTAACAGGCTTGACCGGGGGGGGCCGCACGGTATCGTCGCCGGCCACTGGTGCCAGAATCGTCGCGCGGCGTGCGGTTGGGAAACCGCCGCCGCGCACACCCATCGGGCGGAACGGCCGCGAGGTTGGGGAGCCTCGCGGACGACCCGCCGCCCGTGGGTCAAAAAAATGGGGGATGCGGCTCATGCGCAACAGACTGTACGGGGGGATGGCGGTTCTGGTGGCGGCCTTCGCGGTCGCCGCACCGGCACACGCCCAAGGGGATGGACTGACGGACGCCAGCGGGATTCCCGGCGGGACCGAGTGGGAGGGCTTCCCGCTCGCCAACCGGACGCCGCTGGGGAGTCCGGCCAAGCAGGGCTTCTACGCCACCGCCGACCTGCTGTTCTTCGCCAAGACGAACACGCTCGGCAAGCAGATCGTCGCCTACCGCGGGCTGGTGGACAGCACCGGCGCGCTTACCGGCGTGCCGGGCACGTACATCGGCAGCGGGGCGGTCGGGCTGAGTACCGACATGTTCGGCCGGCGGTCGTACACCCCCGGCTGGAAGCTGGCCATCGGCTTCAAGACGGAAGACAACATCCAGGTGCAGCTGAGCTACCTGGCCGTCCACAAGCAGGACTACAACGCCAGCGCCACCCTGGTGCCGCGGGGGTTCGTCGGCCGCCGCGACCTGGTGGACACGTTCCTCACCTCGCCGGTGTACAACTTCCCGCAGGCCTACGCCGGCCCGGACCAGAAGACGACGCTGGACGGGCTGACCGTGCCGCCCAACCCGTCGCCCCTGCCGACCGGCCTGTTCTACGGCATCTGGAACGGGGCGAGCGTGATGACCATCCGCTACCAGGAGGACTACACGCAGTGGGACGTGGGCGCGCGGGTGCCCCTGTTCGACACCCCGTACTCGAAGATCTACGGCCTCGGCGGGGTGCGGATGGAGTGGTTCATGGAGCGGTTCCGGTGGCGGGCGCAGAGCTTCGACATCAACGGCAACGCCGGCCCGAACACGGCCGCCAACTACACCAACGAGCTGTCCCAGCGGATGTACGGGCCGTACGTCGGGTGCGGCCACGAGATCTACGCCGGCAGCCGCTTCTCCATGTCCACCGACCTGAACGCGGCCATCCTGCTGGACGTCATCAAGGAGCGGGCGCACTACGAGTTGGAGGACCGGTCGATCGGCAACAAGCGGTCGGTGAACGACATCGGGCTGGTGCCCAGCGTCGGCGGCAACGCCAACCTGTGGTGGTACCCGATCGAGGGCCTCCAGGTGCGGGTCGGGTACAACGCCCAGACGTTCTTCGGCACCAAGAACTTGACCGAGCCGGTCGGGTTCAACTACGGCGGCATCGACCCGAAGTACGGCTTCCAGGCGTTCCGCATCGTCCACGGGGTGAACGTCGGCGTCGGCTTCTTCTTCTAACCGCCCCGGCCCGTTGCCGGCCGCAATCCCCAACCCGCCCCCGCCCGCGCCGGCCCCGTGCCGCCGCGGGCGGGCGGATTGCGTTTCGGGGCCGGGTTCGCCAAGACCCGTCTCCCGATTGCCGTCCTCCGCGCCCGGCCGTATATTCCCCCTACCGCCGGCGGCCGTGCCGCACCGAGTCGGGCGAATCACCGGACCCACGCATCGAGGATCAAGCATGGCCGACGGGCGCGTCGAGGCAGCCGCCGGGGCGATGGCCCCCAAGCGGTCCCTCTGGTCGGACATTTCCCGCACCTTCCCGGTCGCCCTCGACCCGCGGAAGCTGCTCCTCGCCGCCGTCGGCATCTTCGCGATGTCGCTCGGCTGGTACGTGCTGTCGGCCGTCTTCGCCGGCAAAGCGCCGGACGAGAACTCGGCGGAGTACGGCGCGCCGGCGATGGAGAAGCGGCTCGGGCCGAAGAAGTCGGACAACGCCGATTTCAAGCCGGAGGAGTACGCCCAGAAAGGGAAAGAGGCGTTCGCGCGGGACGAGCGGCAGTGGAAGACGCTGAACGACCTGGCCGGGCCGGGCGGCAAGCTGAGCGCCATGCCGTGGAACGAGTACCGCGGGCTGAACCCGTACCTGTTCGCCTCCGCCCTGGCCGAGGCCCCCGCCGGGTCGTGGTTCGACGCCCTCAAACAGTACGTCGCCGAACAGATCCCGGTCCTCACCGAGCCGGTGTCGAAGCTGTTCCTGCTGGTGTTCAAGCTGATCGACCCGAACGCCTCGTTCCTCACCCGCATCTACCTGTTGCTCTGCCTGTTCTGGAGTGTCGCCGTGTGGGCGTACTTCGGCGGCGTCATCACCCGCATCGCGGCCGTGCAACTCGGCGGCAAGGAGCGGGTCACGCTGCGGCAGGCCATGCGGTTCGTCGCCGCCCGGTACACCGCCTACGTGCTGTCCCCGCTGGTGCCGCTCATCATCGTCGGGTTCATCGTGTTCGCCATGTCGCTGTACGGCCTGGTCGCGCTCATCCCGGTCGTCGGCGACGTGTTCCTGTACGGCCTCGGCCTGCCGCTCATCATCCTCGGCGGCATCGTCATGGCCATCCTGCTGATCGGGCTGATCGGCTACCCGCTCATGTACTCGACCATCAGCACCGAGGGGTCGGACACGTTCGACGCCCTCAGCCGCAGCTACAACTACGTCTTCCAGGCCCCGTGGGCGTACCTGTCGAGCTGGTTCGTCGCCATCCTGTACGGGGTGGCCGTCACGTTCGTGGTCATCCTGATCGGCTGCATGATGGTGTTCCTCGGCAAGTGGGCCGTGAGCGTCCCGGCGTCCACCCTCTACAGCGAGCGGAAGCCGGACTTCCTGTTCGTCTACGCGCCGGAGTCCTACGGCTGGAAAGAACTGCTCCTGAAGGGCAGCGATGTCGAAGTGAAGCCGGAGCTGGTGGCGGACGGCGGCAAGCGGCGGGTCGAGTACAAGCCGGCCAACCCGGAGGCGGACAAGGCGTACCGCGACGACCTCCGCATCCACAACAAGATCGGGGCCGGCCTCGCCACCTTCTGGATGATCCTCATCTTCCTGATGATGATCGGCTTCACCTACAGCTACTTCTGGTCGGCCGCCGCCATGATCTACCTGCTCATGCGGAAGAAGGTGGACGAGGTGGACATGGAGGAGGTGTACGTCGAGGACGAGACGGTGGCGGCGGTCGGCCCGCCGCCGGTGCCCCCGGCCCCGGTGTCGCCGCCCGCGCCACCGGCCGCCCCGACCTTCAGCCTGCCGACCGTTCCGCCGCCGGCGTACACCCCGCCGGTCCCGCCCGCGCCGCCAGCCCCGGTGCCGCCTCCGGCCTCCACGTGGTCGCCTCCGGCCCCGGTCGAGCCGCCCAAGCCGATGCCGCCGGCTCCGACCCCGGACGCCGAACCGAAGCGGCCGGCCGCCGACGAGCCGAAGTTGCCGTGACCCGAACGTCGGCATTTCCCGGGAGGGCAAGGCTCCCGCCGAGCCGTGCTTGTCCGAGCCTTGTCCGAGCCGGAAGCGTGAGCGACGGTCTCCAAACA
>JAYTTN010000125.1:0-2368 GCA_043745295.1 Fimbriiglobus sp.
CTCCGTCTGGTCCTTCGCGGCGGCCGTCTCGCCGAGGGCCGCCTCCAGACGGTGGTGCGCCTCCTCCACCTGCCCCAGCCGGTCGGTCGCCAGTTGCTCGGCCGCCCGCGCCCGGACCAGCCCGTAGGTGGTGCCGGCGGCGACGCCCACCAGGGCCACGAGGACGGCGGCGGCCACCGCCACCAGCCCCTTGTTCCGGCGGACGAACCGGGCGAACTGGCGGGCCAGACTCGGCGCGGCGACGGACACCGGCTCGTTCGCCAGGTACCGCCGCACGTCCGCGGCCAGCTCCTCGACCGTCCCGTACCGCTTCTCGCGGTCCCGCTCCAGCGCCTTCAAGACGACCCGGTCCAGGTCGCCGGCGACGGCCGCCCGCAGCCCGGCCGCGTCGGTCCGCCGGCGGTCGGCCACCGCCGTGACGGTCGGCCCGGTCAGCCGCGAACTGGGGGCCGGCGGGTCGGTCACTTGCAGGCGGATGAGCAACTCCAGGACGCCGGTGTCGCGGCCCTCCGACCGGTCCAGAGGCAGGCCGCCGGTGAGCAGTTCGTACAGGATGACGCCGAGGGCGTACACGTCGGCGCGGGTGTCCACCGGCCCGCCGCCGCCGCTCGCCTGCTCCGGGGCCATGTAGTTCGGCGTGCCGACGTACCCGCCGGCGCTGGTCGCCCCGGACGCCGACCCGACCTCCTTGGCCAGCCCGAAGTCGATCAGCTTCGGCACCGCCGCGCCGTCCGCGCCCTCGGCCACCAGGATGTTGCCCGGCTTCAGGTCGCGGTGGATGACGCCCCGCCGGTGCAGGTGGGCGACGGCCACCGCCACCCCGCGGAACAGCTCCAGCCGCTGCCGCACCGTCAGCCGCTGGTCGTCCGCGTACTGCACCAGCGGCACGCCGGGGATGTACTCCATGGCGAAGTACGGGCGGCCGTCGGGGGTGGTGCCGGCGTCGAACACGCGGGCCACGTTCGGGTGGTCCAGGGTGGCCAGCGTCTGCCACTCCCGCTCCAGCCGGCCGGCCACCGTCCGGTTCGTCGCCCCGGCCGGGATCACCTTCACCGCCACCGCCCGGCCGTCCGGCGCGACCGCCTTGTACACCACCCCCATGCCGCCGGCCCCGATCAACTCGGCGTCGGTGTACACGCCGATGGCGACCGTCCGCGGGCCGGCGTCGGGGCGAACGCTCGTCTCCCCGACTTCGGGCAGGCGGACGGTGTGGTTGGCGGTGTCCGAGAGGGCCAGGAGCATGGCCGCGACCTCTGACGGGAAGAGGGGTAATCGGGTAACGTAGGACGCGATTTCGGCCGCCGCAACAAAACCGCTCACGGGTGAGACGAATCCGGTTGCGAGGCGACGATCACTCGCGGAGCGACAGGTGGAACGTGTCGCGGTCGCGGGGCAGCTCCACCGGCACCGGCGGCGCGGCCGGGGACAACGGCGGCACCACTTTCGCATGGAACTTCTTCAGCCACGTCTGGAAGTCGTCCGTGTCCGCGTCCGCCGCGTCCGGCACGGTCTCGACCGCGACGGTCTCGGCGCGGCGTTCGCGGTCCGGCGGCCCCTCCCGGTTGGGGGTGAAGGTGGGGACGGTCATCGGCCCGTGGTCCTTCGCGGCGGCGGCCAGCACGTTGTCGTCGTCGTCGTCGTAGATGTCGTCCACCAGCAGCCGGGGCGGGCCGCCGGAGTGGACGGACCCGAGTTCCGTGGCCAGGTCGTCCAGGTACGGCGGGTGCGCGCCGAGCACCGTCTGGCCGTGCCGCATCCGCGTCTTCTCCAGGTCGAGGATCTCCTTGACGGCCTTCAGCACGACGGCCGAGTCGTCGTCGTCGAGCAGCCGGGCGGCGGCGGCCACGGCCTTCATGACGGCGTCCGACAGGTGGTCCCGCCGCGCCTGCGGGTCGCGCGGCAGCGGCGGTTCGGGGTACGCGGCCAGGCGGTTGACGGCGGCGACCATGGCAGTTCCTCACGGGTGCGGGTGTCCACACCAGCATACGCATGGTATGAACAAATGTCAAATCCGCCGCGCGCTTTTCCCGCCGATTCCGGGAGGGGGTTGGTTCTTGCGAGCCGCGACCGCCAGGGAGTGGGTTGGTTCTTGCGAGCCGCGACCGCCAGGGAGTGGCATCTTCCGTCTTGGCGAACCCGGCCCGCAAGGGCCGTTGGCCGGCGCGAGACGTGCGGTCCGCGTCCGCGCGCCACGGCGGTTTGGGCCTTGCGGGCGCGGCGGGCTGCTCGGGGGGCGGATGGACGTGGGCGGCCTGGCCAAGGCGGTCGGGCTGACGGCGGCGGCGAAGGCCGTTCACGGGAAGGCGTTCGCGTGGGCGGAAAAGGGGCTGGACTGGGCGGTGCACGGGCAACTGAGCAAGGTCAGCAC
>JAYTTN010000126.1:0-8653 GCA_043745295.1 Fimbriiglobus sp.
CGCCAGGCACGCCACCAGCATCCCGTGAACGGCCCGTCGGCCGCGTTCCGGATCCACTCGGCCCCGTCCCCGAGCACGCTCGGCCGGTCGAACGACTTCAGCCCGAGCCGCTCGGCCCACACGCCCCGGCGCGGCGCGAACAGGTCGATCTCTCCGATGGCCGCGAACGCCAACCGCTTCGTCGGCTTCGGCACGGCCCGCCGATCCCACTGGTCGGGGAAGGCCGGCGAACCGCACGAACGCCGGGCGAAGACGCCGATTTTCGTGTCGCGCCAGCCGGTGGAGGTGTTCGCCTCGGTGGCGTCGACTCGGAACTCGGTCGGCGGAATCCGGGTTCCCGGCGGAGTCGGTTGATCGGCGCGCCAGGCGGCGATGCGTTCGGCCTCGGCGTGGCACGCTCGGCGGATGCGTTCGTCGCTGACGCGCCAGCCGCACAGTTCCTTCGAGAGCATTTCGGCGTTGGCGAACGAGCGTTGCCCGCCGGCCGGGCAGACGAGGCGGGTGGCCCGGGTGGCGAGCAGGCCGTCGAGGGTGGCGTCGGCCGGGTGGCGGTCGCCGCCGCGTCGGCGGTGTGCGGGGCCATCGACTGGAGGACGCCGGCGAGGAAGTCCCGCCCGCGAGCGCCGCCGCCGCCCCGCGCGGCAGTCGAGGACGCGGCCGTCGGGGGCGGCGGTGGCTTCCACCTCGCGGGCCAGGGCGAGAGCCCGTTCGACGACGCGGCGCTGGAAGTCGGCGAGCGGTTCCGGGGAGGCGGTCGTGGAGGCGTCCTGCCGGAGGGAAAGCACCGTTGTCCCCCATCCCGCCCAAAAGTGCCAGGGAACTTTGAGGCGACCTGCGAGAGCGAGAGGGGGTGCGCCCAGGGCCATTTCCTGATTGAGGTGGGCGAGTTCCGGCGAGTTGGGCAGAGGGCTTCCTTCCATCCGGGGGAAGCCCGTGCCATGCCGAAGTCGCCCGCCCGCTTCGGACGCGGTCACAAGCCCGCCGCGCTCACGCCGTCGGCTTCCGACGCGGCACCACGCCCTCGCTGGCCACCTTCTCCCGACTCTTCCGCCGCCTCGACGTCGAGGCCTTTGAAACGGTCCTGGGCCAGGGGATCGTCCGGCGATGCCCCGATTTGGGCGACCACTTCGCCCCCGACGGCGACGGGCACGCCGGCGAGCTTGCCGAGCGGTCGCCCCGCTTTCCGCCTGGCGTCGATGGCGGCGGCCTGCGCGAGGATGCCGGCCTCGTCCGCGCGGAGGAACGCCTTCACCACGCCGTCGCGGGCCGTCACCGACGCCAGGAAGGCGGCGGCGATGTCGGTCGCCCGGCACGCCAGCAGGGTCCGCGCGAGCGGCTCCGTCGAGGCCTTGTACGCCACCCCCGCGCGGCGTACCGCGCCCCTCCCGCGCCGCCAAGTCGCCCGTCCGCCGCCGCCGCGCCCGCCCGACCGGGCGGAACAGGCCGCCCGCCTTCGCCCGCACGAGCGGGTGACAGCCGGCCGTCACCAAGTCCCGGAACAGGGCGGCCGACTCGAGGCCGCGATCGGTCAGGACGAATACCCGCCCGTCGTCGCCCAGGGCCGCCCGCACCCGCCCGACCAGTTCCACCCCGATGGCGGTCCACGATTCGCCGGGCGTATTGGCGGGGACGATCCGCCACGCCACCGGGATACCCACCCCGCGGCACACGACGGCCGCCGTCGGGTCGGTGCGGCCGACGGCCATCGCGTAACCCCACTCGGCCAAGCTCCGGGCGCGGGCGGGCGGTCGGTCGGGGAAGCGGGTGGCGACCTGGGCCGTCCACTCGTGCAGTGGGTCGTCCGGTGGGGCCGGGGCGATCCTGCAACTGCGGGCCGAGTTGCTCGGCGACACGGACCCGCTGGACGCTTCCCGGGCGCGACCGGCGAACGCCGTCACCGCCGAACTCCGGAGACGCCGGCCGCATGATCGCAGACCGTGTCGGAAACCCCACGCCAGCGACCGCTGTTGGACGAGGGTTCCGGGTGCGGCAAAGTTTCTTGGCGAACCCGAGGGCTCCCGCCGGGCTGGCCCGCGACGCCGGGGCTAAGCCGAGCCGCTGGACCGCTCGAAGGCGAAGATCGGCTGCGGCCCGTTCACCCGCGGGTGAGTTGCCGCGACCGGGAGACCGTGTCGTACTCGGCGAGGAGCAGGCGGCAGGCGGCAGCCACGGCCGGGCCGAGCGGGAGCGGGTCGCGGAGGATCCGGTTCACGGCGTCCGCCGCCTTGTCGAGGGGGTTCGGGCCGGCCTCCGCCGGCGTCAACTCCACCTGCCTGCTGGCTCCCCACAGATTCCGTTCCAAGAACGAGAGCGGCCGCTCCGCCTCCGCCACCCACCGCGTCCACAACCCGGCGGGTTCGGTTTTGGTGATCGCGGTCAGGTATTTGGACACGACGGCCGCGTCCCGACTCAAGGACACCGCCCACGCCTTGTCCTCCTCGTCGACCCGTTGAAGGCCTGTTTCCAGCTTCTTTTCGGACGCGAACAGCGACACCCGCAGTACCGGGGCGGCGGTCGCCTGCCATCGGTTCAGCACCGCCGTCCCGTCCCGCACGAGCTTCTCGCGCTCGACTACGAGGCGGTCCAGGAATCCACCGGCCACGGACGCAGCGGCTCTAGCGGCGGCGGCCATGTCGATCCGCCCGTGGGCGGCCTCGTCGCCGATGTAAACCCTCGCGCCCGCCCGCTCGGCGCGCTCGTACACCAGCGCCCGAAATTCGGCGAGCGTACTCCGCACCTGGAGGGCGGCGGCGCGGCAATCGGCTCGGAGAACCGCGATCCGGTCGGCGTCCGGAAGCCACTGTTCGCGGACGCCGGGCGGCGGCGCGAGCAGTGGCCTGCGGAGTTCGAGCAGCCGCGCGAGTTCCCCCTCGCCGGGCGCGACCGCGCGCGCCCAGCGGAGTAGGTGGACGAGGGGGCCGTCGTCCGCGTCCGCCTTCGGGGCGTCGAAGAAGCTGTCGAGGTGAGGGGCGAAGTGTCCCGCCGCCTTCCCGTACAGGTGCGCGGCGTGTCGCACCTCGACCGACTCCGCGGTCGGTTCGGCGGGCAGTAGGGCGACCACCTCCCGGAGGCAGTCGGGGTCGCCGCCGCCGCCGCTCGTCGGCCACGTCAGCCGGCCGGCCGTCGCCATCCGCCGGAGCAGGGCGGCCCGTTCCTTGCGGGACTGTTCGGCCGCCGCCCACTGCTCGCCGAGTTCGGCCGTCGCCGCCGCGGCGCGGAGGCCGTCGAGGGTGCGGCGGACGCGCCGGCGGGCGTCGTCCGGGCAGGCGGCGCGGTGTTCGCTCGCACTCCACCCCGCCACCCCGCGGGCGAGGCACCGCAGCGCCAGGCCGAGCAGTTCCTCGGCGAGGAACGCGGCGTCGCCGTAGTCCTTGCGGATGTCGGCATGCAGGCGGAGGAACGGCTGGAGGAACCCGGTATGGTTCCGGGCGGCGGCGAGGCGGCGGACCACCTCCCGGCCGGGGCAGTCGGCGAGCGGGCGGACCTTGTCCAGCTCCCGCAGGGCGACTTCCAGGTTGCGGGCGAGGTCGCGGAGGTCGGGCAGCTCCGGCCGGCGGACCAGCAGCGCCGCCGCGAGCAGGCCGAAGGAGAAGTAATCGGCGGCCGGGCCGGTGGCGCGGTAGACCGTCAGCGATCCGCGGTCGGCCGGGTCGCCGGCGGCGAACGCGAACACGGCCTGAGTGCCGACGACCTGCTCGACGGTGCCTCGAATCGTCCGACCGCCGCCGGTCAGTCCCGCCGTTTCGCCGACCAGCAGGACCGGGTCCGTCGGGTCACCGGCGGCGGCGCTTGGCAGGTCGAACCGGACGCGCGCCCGGTTCCCGTTCCGCTTCTCCACCTCGTAGGTGCCGCTCAGCGTGGGGCGTCGCAGCTCCGCCGGCGCGTAGTCCGTCTCCAGCGGGAGCGCCGCCGTCGCCTCGCGGAACTTGGCCGGGGCGGCCGGGTCGCCGGCGAGGCCGAGGTCGATCAGCACCCCGCGGGGGCGGTCGGGGGCGGCCCGCAGGCACACGTTGTCCGGCTTCAGGTCCAGGTGCCACACCTCCCGCGCGTGCAGGAACTCCATCCCGTCCAGCACGTCCGACAGCAGGTGACAGGCCGTCGTCAGCCACTCCCGCGGGCGGGGCGTGCGCCCGTCCGCCCGCGGCGGGAACCGCGGCCCGGCCGGGGGCGGACGGCGGAGGAACTGGGCCAGGCTCTCGCCGAGCAGCTCGAAGACCAGCAGCCGGGCGGGGAAGAAGTTGAGGATGCGGGAGTCGGGCAGGCAGGCGTCGGCCGGGCCGCCGAACCGCTCGCACCCGCCGCACGGCCCCACCTGCCGTGCGACGGCCGCGGCGTGCAGGGTGCGGCGGGCGTCCGGCGTGTCCTTCCACGGGCCGGGACACTTCGAGTTCGGGCAGACCAGGACGCGGCCCGCCGCCGGCGGCGCGGCGGGCGTTCCGGCGTCGAAACGGTCCTCCGGGCTTTCGAGTTCGGCCCCGCACGTCGGGCAGAGCAGCGCCAGGGCGTGCGCCGCGCGGCGGCACAAGATGCTCGGCGGAATGCGGTCCGCCTCGCCCCCCGCGGTCGTCGCCAACTCGATGTGCGCGACGACCGGGAGCGGCGCGCGGCCGTCGCCGTCCGGCCGCCGCAACCGGTCGCGGTGCAACGTCGCCTCGGCGTCGAACCGCGCGACGGCCGAGTCCGCGTCCTCCGGCGTCCGCGGCTCGTCCCGCTGCACCTTGATCGCGACGGGGACGTGCCACGAGCCGTGCGCCACCCGCCCGCGGTACACCACGGCGAACGTGCCGACCTTCGCCTCGTCGTGGAGCGGGGCGAGCGCGAGCGGGTCGCCGCCGGCGTCCGCCCACTGGAGTTGTATGCCCTCCCGGCGGTCGCCGCGGGCGAGGCCGAGAAGAGTCCGGTCCATGGGGTCACACCAGCACGGCGATCAGGTAGATGGCGAGGGCCGCGACGGCCACCCCGCCCGTCAGCGCCAGCCACCCGGCGGCCGTCGGCGGGAACACCGTCGCCGCCGCGCGGGCCTCGGCGGCGGCGACGGCCGCGTCCGCGGCGGCGTGGTACCGGCGGTACTCCGCCTCCGCCCCCATCACCGGCACCCCGGCGGCGGCCCCGCTCTTCCCGAGCGACATCAGCCCCCGCTCCAGGTCCGCCGTGTGGACCGAGCGGCGGTCTTTTCGGGACTCGTCCCCCGCCCCGCGGCGGGCGGACGCGATCTGCCCGCGGAGGTACTCGTCCCCGATGTTCACCAGATCCATGCGGACGCCGAGGCGGCGGCAGGCCGCCCGCTCCCGCCGCCGCGCCCGGGCGGCGCGGGCGACGACCCACAGCTTCCGCAGGCACCGCCACAGGAAGAGCGGGAGGGACAGCAGGACGGCCGGCGCGAGGCGGCCGGCGCGGGCGGCGGCGGATTCCGGGGGCGAGTCGGTCATGGCGGCGAGGCGCTCGGGACGGTCGGGGCGGGGTCATACCGAATCGCATCGAATCGTAGCCGTGGCGGCGGGGTGGTTTCACACCTCTCCCCACTGGGGAGAGGTGTGAAACGCAGTTGCCGGGTGAGGGGCGCTTGCCGCTTCAAAACGCGAAGAGAAGCCCCCTCACCCGGTTGCTTCGCAACCGACCTCTCCCCAGCGGGGAGAGGTGGAAGAACCAGTGACACCGCCGTGGTCGCAGAAACGACGTGTCACGGCCCGCCGGCCAACGCCGTCAGCCGGGCGACCGGATCCCACACCAGGCCGAGGACGACGACGGCGGCGGCCAGCACCAGCACCAGCGTCACCAACCCCGCACCGGTCGGACGCAGGGCGTCGGCGCTCGGGTCGTCCAGCACGGCCGCGCGGAGGACGGCCAAGTAATACCCGGCGCTCACGACGGTGTTCAGCACGCCGACCGCGACGGCGGCATATGCCACCCAGCCGAACCGGTCGGCCGCGTGGTACACGGCGTCGAACAGTTGGAACTTGCCGGCGAATCCGGCCAGTGGCGGCAGGCCGAGCAGGCTGAGGAGGAACACCGCCAGCGCGACCGTCAGCGCCGGGGCCGTGGCGACGAGGCCGCGAATGCCGTCCAGCGTTTCCGACCCGGTCCGGTTCCGCACCGCCGCCGCCACGGCGAACGCCCCCAAACTCGTCGGCAGGTAGGCGAGCAGATAGTACAGCACCGCCTCGCGGCTGGCGGGTGCGAGTATCGCCACCGCCGTCAACATGTAACCGGCATGAGCAATGGTCGAATACGCGAACATCCGCTTCAAATTGGATTGCCGCAGCGCCGCGAAGTTGCCGACCGTCATGGTCAGCGCGGCCACGCCGAGGACGATCAGCCCGACCGTGTGCCGGAGGGCCGGGTCGGTGGCGGTGAACGCGGTCAGCACCCGCACCGTCAGGCCGATGGCCGCCGCCTTGGACGCCACCGACAGGAACGCGCCGACCTCCGCCGCCGCGCCCTCGAACACGTCCGGGCACCAGAAGTGGAACGGCACGGCCGACAATTTGAAGGCCAGCCCCGCGGCGAAGAAGAGCAGCCCGGCCGCCGCCATCGGGTCCACCCCGCGCCCCAGCCCCTCGCCGATGCCGGCCAGGTCGCCCGTGCCGAACGTCACCAGCAGCAGACTCAGGCCGTACAGGGTGACGCCGGACGCGGCCGCCCCGTACACGACGTACTTCATCGCCGCTTCGCTGCCGTGTCGCCGGCCCTTCAGGAACCCGGCCAAAGCGTAACACGGCAGGCTCGCCATCTCCATCGCGATGAACACCATGAGCAGGTGGTTCGCCGCGACCATCAACATCATGCCCAGCGTGCCGCCGAGCAACATGACGATGTAGTCGCCGGAATCCTCCGCGTCGGGGATGCCCGTGAGCCGGCCGAGCAGCAGCGCGAGGACGGCGAACAGCAGCAGCAAGCCGCGGAGGACGGCCGCGAACGGGTCGAACACGATCAGCCCGCCGAACGCCGGCGCGGCGAACGGCTGTTCCCCGTGCCCGGCGAGTTCGACGCCGACGAACCCGAGTGCGGCGAGGCACGGCAGCGCGGCCAGCAGTGACAGGTGCGCGCGGTCGAGCGCCGGCACCAGCCGGGCGAGGAGCACGACCAGCACGCCGGCCGCGACCAGCAGCTCCGGCAGGAACATGTGGAGGTCGTCGCCGACCGCCGAGGTCAAGGCGCGAAGCTGGTCGGGGGAGACGGTCATGGCGGGGCGGAGCCGGAAGCGTGTGCGACGGAGCTATGGTGCGAACGGGCGGGGCGAATCGCAAGCGGAAATGCCGGGAATCGGGGCGGCGTGAACGGCGTGCCACCCGCCGGGTCGCCGGTCGCCGAAACTATTTGGGATAATTCCGTCCAGTTTGCTTGACAAACCCAAAAACGGAACGCATATGTACTAGTGTGCAAATCGCTCCAGCCTCCCGGCCATCAGAACACCGGCTCGGAGGCCGGTGCCACCCGCGGGACCGCGCTCACGGTGGCGACCGCGCGGGCGGCCAGTTGTAGCGTCTCGTTCACGTTCAGCGTGCCGTTGACGATGTGCGCCGAGTTCACGAGATAGACGCCCGGCAAGCTGGTCGTCATCGGCGGCAGGCGCTCCGAGTAGTTCAGCGTCGGTACGGCGAAGACGTGCTTCACGCGGGCGATCTGGAAGGCCAGCACGTCCGCCCGGCTGAAGTGCGGGTACATGCGTTCGAGGGCGGCCGTGAACCGCTCGCGGATGCCGGCGTCCGGTTCGGTCATCACCGGGTCATTCGGGGCGACGTACTTCGGCAAATACACGAGGTGATGCCCGCCGAACTCGGCGCGGTCCACCAGCGCCGACATCTCGATGACGCCAGTGAACGGCACCCAGCCGTCCGTGATGTTGGTGACGTAGAAGCGGTCCAGCGGCTTCCGCAGCAGCACCGACGCGCACACGATGCCCTGATACCGCACGCCGTTCAGCAGGTCGAGTTCGCTGTCAGCGAGCTTCGGCATCAGCGTCGGCACCTGCGGCGGCACGGCGGTGCAGATCACGCGGTCGAAGGCGAGCGTTTCCCCGGAGGCCAGCTCGACGCGCGGCTCGCCGTCGGACTCGATCCGCGCCACGGCGGCGTTCGCCCGCAGTTCGACGCCCCGCGCGGCCAAGTTCTCGGTGAACCGGTCCACGATCCGCCCGTACCCGCCGCGGACGTACCCGAACAGTTCCTTCTTCATGCCGGAGCGGCGGGCGGCGTACATCCGCTGGATGGTCGCCCAGATGAACGCGGCCGACGCCACCTTGTAGCTGTCGCCGAGCTTGGCGCGGAGCAGCGGCAGCCAGATTTTCTCGACCGTCTTCTTCCCGCTCCACTTGGTCAGCCACTCCACGACCGACACTCGCTCCATCGCCTTCCAGTCCGTCACCTTGGCGGCGTGGCTGATGGTGCGGCCGAGGCGGAACTTGCTCCACAGGCCCAGCGGCGGGAACGTCAGGAACTCCCAACTGTTCGACATCGAGTACAGCCGGCCGTCGGTGTAGAAGCCGGTCTTCGTTTCGACGCCGACGAAGTCGCCGTCCAGGCCGAGGTCGCGGAGCAGCTCGCGGGTGAACGAGTCGGATTGCAGGATGACGTGGTAGAACTTGTCCCAGCGAATCGCGTCATCGGGAGTGGCATTTTCCGAGCCGGAAGCGTGAGCGACGGACTCTTGAAGA
>JAYTTN010000127.1:0-8636 GCA_043745295.1 Fimbriiglobus sp.
CGGGCATCGAGCGCATCCCCAGGATTTCCGAGGCCCAGTTCGACGCCCGCCAGTAGACCTACCCCTGACAGGGAGAGGGGGGGTGGGGTTCTGGAAACCCTCTCCCGCCTGAGCCACCGGCTCAGGATTATAGGGAGAGGGTGGTTGCGCAGCAACCAGGTGGGGGCCGAATTCGGGGGAGTAGTCCACCCGCCGAACGCCTATACTCCGCCGGTATGAGTCGCGCCTTCACCCGCTTCGGGTCTGGCAAAACTTTCGGGCACCCAGTGTGCGCGGCGCGACCCTGGGCTTTGGAGTACAACCCCGTCGGGGTTGACGAGTGGTCTGTTGCGCCGAAGGCGTTACATTCCGACGTCCAGGGTCGCGCCGCGCACCCTGGGAACACACGCCGATTCGCACCGCCAGGAAAATTTGCCAGACCCCCCGCTTCCACCGCGCGACCGCGAGGGGCTGCCTCGCGGAGTCCGCGGAGACTTCCCGATGACCCGCCTCGCTCTCCTCGGCCTCCTCGCGCTGTCCGGCGTCGCCGACGCCGGTGTGCGTCCGCCACTCTGCCCGGTGGAACGCCTACTGGGCGTCCCTCGCCGCTTGACCCCCAGAGAATCCGATTGCCCCTCGTACATGAGACAATGAAAAAGGGCAGTCCCGGAATATGTTCTCTTCTAGGACACACGAATCGGACCGAAGTGCAGCCAGTTGACACCCCACCGGACGGGCGAAATGCCCAATCTGTTCGTGGCCGGCTCGACCACTCGCACGACCTGCGAATTCCGCGACGACACGAACAGAAGGAGGTCGAGGTGAGCACTGGTGAACTGAAGGCGATCCAGCAGTATGCGTCCCAGGTGCGGGAGACGGCGGAGGCGGTGCTGGCCGACCTGCCGCCGGTCGCCGACGCCGGCCTCCGCTCGGATCTGGAGACCGTCCTCCGGCGCGCCGTCGAGACGGAGCGGGTGGCCGGGTCGCCCGTCCGCATCGGCGTGGTCGGCCGGTTCAACGCCGGCAAATCGCTCGTCATCGGCGGGCTGGTCGGGTACGCCGACGGGGTGCCGGTGAAGCCGATCCCGACCACCGGCAACGTCACCGCCCTGTCCTTCCGCGCGTCCGCCGAACCGGAGGAGATCCACACGACGCGGTTCGAGAAGTTCGTCGTCGATTTCATGGACCGGGACACGGCCGTCGAGTGCCTCGCGGAGCTGCTGGCGGAGGCCGAGCGGCTGGCCGTCCAAGGGCGGCTGCCGAAACCGCTGACCGACGCGCTGGCGGCGTTCAAGCCGGACGACAAGGGCACCCTGGCCGGCCTCGACGCCTGGTGCCGGCAGGCGTGGGTGGAGAGCCGCAGCTTCGCCCTGATGCGGTTCCTGCTTCGGGAACTGGTGTGGTTCACCCGCGCGTACTTGGCGTGCGGGGACGCCCTGTGCGGCGGGCCGGCGTCGTTCGCCATCGACGCGGCGACGGCCGAGGAGGGGCTGACCCTCGACGTGCCGGAGAGCGTCGCCGGGCTGGCGTTCGAGCAGTTGCCGCCGCCCCCGCCCGGCCGTTCCGGCCCGCCGGAGAAGGCGACGCCGGCGTTCCTCCGCGGCGTGTTCCCACTCATCGCCCGCCTGCGGGTGGAGGTGGTGATCGCCCGCGGGGTGTGGGATCTGACGCCGCTCCGCGACCCGAACGACTTCGTCCTCCTCGACTTCCCCGGCCTCGGCGCGGCGTCCAGCGGTGCCCGCGACCGCTTCCTGTGCCGCCGCGAACTGGAATCGGTGCAGACCATCCTGCTGCTGCTGAGCAGCGAGGAGCCGGGCGGCGGCGGGGCGCGGGAGTGGGACGACATCTTCGCCCCGCTGGCCAAGAAGAAGGCCGACTTCGCCGACTGCATCCTCGTCGGGGTGAACAAGTTCGACCTGCTGAACATGACCGAGGCGCAGCGGACGTGGGTGCGGGAGGCGGCCGCGCCGACCGGCGGGGCGGCCGAGCCGGACCTGTGGAACACGGAGCCGGAGGCGAAGCTGACCGAGGCGGCGCTGTTCGGCCGGATCGAGACGCTGAAGGCGGCGGTGAACGTCGCCGAAGGGGTGGTGCCGGCCGACCGGCGGGACCGCGTGGTGCTGCTGTCGCCGGTGGTGTACCTGAACAAACTGGCGGCCGGCGGGGGGCCGGCGGTGGCCAGCCCGCGGTTCGCGCCGCAGCTCCAGCGGGACGGCGAAGGGGCGGCGGCGGCCGCCGAGTTCTGGGGGGCGGTGGCCCGCACCCTCCAGGCGGACCCGGCCGCCAGGAAGGACGGGCTGACCCGGTGGCTGAACCAGTTCGCCACCGACGGCGGCATCTCCGCCCTCCGCGGGCTGCTCGCGTCCCACGTCAAGCTGCACGGCCTCGGCCAACTGGTGCGGGAGGCGGACGCCTCCGCCCGCGCCCTCCGCGCCGCCGTCGCCGCCCTCGCCAAGCGGCTCCCGGCCCCGGCGTCGGGCGAAGACGTGCTGACCGACCCGGACCGCCTCCAGGCCGTGAAGGAGGCCGTCCGCCGGCTGTCCGAGCACTTCCGCTCCGAGTCCACCCGGGTCCGCCGCCAGGGGCTGGTCCTCACCGTCGAACGCGACGGCCACTCCCGCCCGCTGTCGGACCGCATCGACGAGGAAGTGGTCAGCCGCATCTACGACTGGCCGCAGTGGGAAAACCTGCTGTCCGCCGTCCAGCACGGGTACGTGGTGGAGGGCGACGCCGGGTGGGAGGGCGGCGAGCCGGCGGGCGAGGAGGCGGTCAGTTGGGGGGACGCGGACGGCGACGACGCGGGCGGCGACGACGCGTTCCCGGTGCGGAGCGACGACTTCTTTCCGCCGTTCCAGGCGACGCTGGCCGAACTCCAGTCGTTCATCCGCAAGCAGGTCGAGGCCGGCATCGACGAGTGGCTGACGCGGCTCGGCGGGAGCGTCGAGCGGGAGCGGGGGCTGCTGGCGAACGTGCTGGGGTCCGACGCCGTCGCGGGCGACCTGAAGCGGCTGAAGGTGGGCGGCAAGAAGGGGGAGTTGCTCGGCGTCCTGAAGGCCGCCGCCGACCCGACCGAGCTGAAGGCCCGGCTGCTCCGCGAGAGCGACTTCGCCGGCGACCGGGACGCCGCCCGGCTGTTCCCGCAGCCCCGCCGCACCGACACCGACCCCGGCCGCACCTACGGCTGGGCGACGGCCCTCCGCAAGCACCCCGACAAGGCCTTCCACCCGGACCAGAACCTGTCCCACCAGGCGCAGGTGGCCCGCCTCCGCGACGACTTCGTCACCATCCTGTGCCAGGAGGCGAACCAGCTGGTGAGCGTCGCCCTGAAGCGGGTGGACGACCGCGCCCGGCAGTACCTCGGCGACATGTCCCAGCGGCTCGCCCGGCTGGACGGGCACGACACCGCCCTCCGTGCGATGGCCCGCGGGGCCGCGCCGGCCGCCGCCGCGTCCGCCAAGACCGCCGCCCCGGACGCGCTCGCGACCGCCCGCGACCTGGCCGCCATGCCGTGGCCGCTGGCCTGACGCCGGCCCGCCGCGTCCGCACCCGCCCGACCCCCCGCCCGACCCGCGGAGCCGCCTCATGTCGCTCGACATTCAGTTCTTCGACCGCGACCGGAAGCCGGAAGCGGCCGTGACCCAGTTCGCGATGACCGGCCGGGACAACGGCTGGGTGATCCCCGAGCCGCGGCTCACCCCGGTCGGCGACGGGCAGGTGTTCGTCACCCGCATCGCCACGCAGGTGGCGAACGACCTGACCGGCACCGGCCTCAGCCCGGAACCGGTCGCGCGGCGCATCCAGGCGGCATTCCCGAACGGGCCGGTGGACCCGCCGAAGGCGCTCGGCCGCAGCCGCAGCCTCGTCGGCATCCTGATCCCGGACGCCGGCCCGCTGCCGCCGAACTTCGTCGGCGACCTGACCGTCACCATCGGCTACCGCGAGTCGAAGGGCGGTCAGCCGAGCGGCCCGGAGCTGGTCGCCGTCCGCACCTGCCGGCTCACCTCCCCCGGCTGCGGGGCCGGGCAGGACCCGTTCCTCGCCGCCCGCCCGGACCGGCTCGCCGTCGCGCCGAACGCGCCGGCGTCGTTCGTCGTCGAGGTGCGGTTCCCGAACTCCGACGCCGCCCCGACGGTCGCCCTCGCGCACCCGGACTCGGTGCTGCGGCCGGACGACCCGCAGGCCGGGGCGCTCGCCGCCGTGCTGCCGGAATTCCGCACGGCGGTGACGGCCGCCCTGTCCGCCGCGCCGGTCGGCCCGGACCTCCGCGACGGCACCCGGGTGTACACCCTGCCGATCCTCCTCCGCCTGCCGGACGCGGTGCGGAACGCGATGGAGCGGCTGCCGGCCGGGCTGAACGTGCCGCTCGACGTGTCCGTCCCCGGCACGACGGGCGCGCCGTGCCGGGTGGCGCTGACGGTCGAGGTGGAGCGGCACCAGCACCCCGGCTGGGTGGTGATCGACTTCGGCACCTGCAACTCGACGGCCACCGTCCACGACCCGCACATCATCCGCCCGACGCCCGGCCTGCCGAAGGAGCAGCGGGTGGAACTCCAGCGGCTGTTCGCCCGGTGGGTGGAGCGGAACAACAAGGAGGGCTACCCGGACGCCCCGCGGGACGGCGAGTGGCGGCGGTTCTTCCGTCAGATCGACGACCTGACCAAGCCGGACGGCGGCGTCACCGGCTGCCTCACCTCCGAGGATCCGGCCAAGCTGTACGCGCTGCTGGCCGAGGCGGAGCTGGCGCTGAGCGGCTACTCGCCGGCGTTCCGCCGGTCGGCCCTGGCCGGGCTGCACGGCATCTACCACGCGGCCATGCGGATCCCGACGCTGGAGCGGTTCAACCTGTACCCGATCACCCTGGACCGGGCGGTCGGCGAGCGGACGCTGCTGAGCGAGATGGAGATCCTCACCCAGACGCCGCCGTCGCGGAACCCGCTGCTGCTGGACGTGGTCATGGGCAAGGGGGTGCAACTGAACCGGCGGCAGCAGATCGCCAAGGCCGACGGCACCGGGCTGCGGGCGGTGCTGTCCCGCTTCCACCCGTCGCCGAAGCGGTACTTCGGCACCACCCAGCCGCCGCCGGACGCGGTCGAGTTGCCCGGCGGGCAGACGGTGTCGCTCACGTGGGACGACCTGATGGTGGCCGGCTGGCGGCACATGCTCGGGCTGGCCGACGGCGCGCGGCGGGCGAAGGTGGACGGCCTCCAGAGCGACGGCCCGTTCCGCAAGCTGATCGTCACCTACCCGACGTCCGCGCCGCCGTCCGTCCGCAACCGCATCCGCGACCTCATCACGTCGCGGCTGGGCATCGGCGATATTCAGACGGACTACGACGAGGCGGTGGCGGCGGCCATCTTCTACTTCATGCGGGAGTACGCCAGCGTCACCGAGATGGGGCTGGAGTCGTTCAAGGCCCGCTGCCGCCTCCGCGGCGACCGGTCGTGGGTGCAGAACGTGCTGGTGTTCGACATCGGCGGCGGCACCACCGACGTGGCCCTGATCGAACTCACCCTGGAAGACGTGCCGGTGTTCGAGGGGGGCGAGGACCGCGGCGCGGGCGGCCGCTTCTACCGCATCAAGCCGCGGCTCCGCAGCTCCACCGGGTCCATGCAACTCGGCGGCGAGCTGATGTCGCTCCGCGCGTTCCGCATGCTGAAGGCGTCCCTCGCCGACACCCTGCTGTCGCTGGTGCAGGCCGGCAAGCTGAAGTCGGACGCGCTGTCCCGCGTCCTCGCCACCAACCTGCCGGCGCAGTTCCAGGAGAAGAGCAAGTTCCAGCCCGGCTCGCTCCGCGCGTACTTCGAGCTGGAAGCGCCCGAGCTGGGCGACATGGCCCGCTGGCAGGAGGCGAAGGAGCTGGCCGACCGGGTGCTGCCCACGCGGTGGAAGGAGGAGGGCGACCGCCGCGCCGAGAAACTCCAGGCGTTCGACACCCTGTGGCGGATCGCGGAGGAGGCGAAGATCGCCCTCGGCAAGCGGCGGGCCAGCCCGACCGACCCGCGGCCGCCGCACCTGGCCCACCCGGAGAAGGACCTCCGCCCGCTGCTGGAGGCGTGCCGCCCGGAGCTCGGCCTGCCGCTGCCGGCCGACGCGCTGAAGGCGGTGTCGCTGGAGGTCCACGCCGAGCAGATGGAGAAGGCGCTCGGCCGGGTGGTGCAGGAGGCGGTGATGCTGGCCATGGGCACCCTCGAGCACCTCGGCCCGGACGAGAAGGTGGACTGGCTGATCCTGTCCGGCCAGTCGTGCAACCTGGAACTGGTGGACACCGAGATCCGCAAGCTGTTCGCCCAGTCGGACAAGTTCGTGTGGAACCCGGAGCGGGTGACGTTCGAGCCGACCTACGCCAAGCTGGCCACCTCGCTGGGCGCGTGCTTCGCCGAGGAGTACCGCCGGCGGGGGGTGGACCCGAAGGCGTACAAGCACACGCTGCGGAAGGGGTTGAACTTCCTCGAGTACGCCATCAACAACCTGTTCAGCACCCTGCCGTGCTACTTCGACGTGCGGCTGCCGGCCGGCGAGACCCGCCCGCTGTTCCGCGCCGGCGACGACCTGTTCGAGCTGGACCCGCCGCCGACCCTGGACGCCGACCGCCGCGCCAAGGCCCGCACGGTGTGGGGGCCGATCGCCCTCCAGATGACCGTCATGCGGCAGGACTACAAGAGCGGGCAGAACGGCCAGCCGGCCGTGTCCACCCGCTGGGGCGACCTGTCGGCGGAGAAGTTCCGCGGCGAGTTGCAGATGCCGGAGGCCGAGTTCCGCCGCCAGGTGATGGTGCAGTTCGAGGTGGATCACCGGCTGAACTTCGACGTGCTGCTGTGCCGCATGCCGGACGGGCGGGCCACGCCGGACCACGTCGTCCGGGCGAGCGAGCCGCAGTGCCAGATCGGCGTCCAGGCCCTGCCGCCCGCCGCGCCCCAGGCCAAGCCGGTCGGCAAGGGTGCCCCGCCCGCCGCCCCCGCGCCGCCGCCCGCCGTGCCCGGCGGCCTGTTCGACGCCGACGGGAAGCTGCGCTGGGAACTGGCGGTACGGACGCCGAGCAGCTCCGGGCAGGACGTCGTGTTCCCCGCCGGCCTGCCGTTCGACACCGTTCTGCACCCCGCCGACGGGACCGGCAAGGCCGTCCGCGGGCTGCTGTGCCCGGACCGGAACATGCTCGACCGCGGCCGGTTCCCCGCCGACGGGAAGCTGGAATTGGTCGGGCGGCTGGCCGGCACCGATTCGTGGACCCGCCTGGGAGTCCTCCGCCGGCCGAGCGACGAACCGGTGTTCCGCCGCCGGCACCGCCTGTCGCTGAGCGAGGACGGGGTGGTCCGCGTCCACGAGGGGGAGCCGGCGTACTGGGAGACGGACGGGGACCCGTCGGTGCTGAAGTCCCGCCCCGGCTGCGTGTACAGGGTGAAGCTGGAGCAGATCGAGCGGAAGCCGGACGCCGACCGCGACCCGTACTCGGGGATGCACTGATGGCCGACTTCCGGCCCCTGTTGCGATCCGCCGGCCCGTTCCTCGCCGCCGCGTCCCGCGCCGCGCTGTGCGGGCTGGTCCGCGCGCTGGAGGAGGCGGCGCGCCTCGCGCCGCCGACCGACCCCGGCCGCGCCGCGTGCGCAAAGCTCGTGGCGGAGTTGCAGTCCGAACTCGGACCCGGCACGTCCTCGCCGCCGACGGTCGAGTCGTGGTCCGACGCCGGCTCGGTTCCCCCGCCGCCGCCGGTCGTCGGCGCGGGTGATCGGCTCGCCGGCGTGCGGGCCGCGTTCCTCGCGTCGCCCGAAGTCGCGGCCGAACTGCCCGGCCTGGAACTGCCGGCGGGGCCGGACTCCGCGCTGTGGCGACCGTTCCAGTTCGCGCTGCTGCGGCTCTCGCCGTCCGCCGCCGCCCGCTGGCGCGAGAAGGTGTCCGCCGCCGCCGCCGCGACCGACCCGGCGCAGGTCGAGTGGCTGCCCGGTCCGAGCGAGCAGGTCATTTTCCCCGGCTTCGCCGGCACTCCCGGAGTGGGGATGCGGCCGTCGATGCGGACGCACCCGGACCTGGGCGGGGTGCCGGCGGCGGCCCCGGCGGGCGAGCTGGCCGGCGTCCTCACCGCGCTGCTGTGGTGGATCGAGGCGGACGCGACGATCCAGCACGGCCTGCGCGGGGTGTTCGACTACGGGCTGACCGCGCTCACCGCCGAGGCCAAGCGGCGATACCGGCACGCCCTGCTCACCCGCTGGGCGGCGTTCCGCGACGCGGCCGACCCCGGCGCGCGGCTGGAGGCGTGGGTGGACCTGGACGAGGCCGTCAACTCGCTGATGCACCACCCGCCGGCCGCGCCGGGGTCGTGGTGGGCGGCGTTCCACCGCCGCGCCCGCGACACCATGATCCCGGTGCGGGAAGCGGCGCTGGACGCCGGCCGGTCCGTCCAGTTGTGGGAGATGGCCGGGCGGTACGCCGACAACCGCGCCTACGCCGACAGCGACGCCCAGCCGATGCCCGGCCCGGTGCCGGTCGGCCACATCGTCGCCTGCCTCCGCCTGTACCTGGAGATCGACGGCCGCGCCACCCGCGGACGGGTGTTCTTCCGCGACCGCTGATACCGAGTCGCGTTGATTCGTGACCATCGGCGGAGACATCGGAACACCTCTCCCCGCTGGGGAGAGGTCGGTTGCGAAGCAACCGGGTGAGGG
>JAYTTN010000128.1:0-8620 GCA_043745295.1 Fimbriiglobus sp.
CGGCGGGACGTGGCACACCCGCACCGTCAGCCCGAGGTCGTCGGCCAACTTCCGGAGTTCCACCTTCCACAGCCGCGAGCGGGAGGCGTTGCTGCCGCCCCCGTGTCGTGGTCCACGCCGACGCTGACGAACCCGGCGTTCGCCCCCAGGTCGTACACCCCGTACGGGATGGCCTTGCCCAATTCGGCGTCGGGGAAGTCGTGGACCCGGACCTCCGTCGGCCGACCGACCGGGCACCAGTCCGCCCAGGCGTTCTCGAAATCCCCGACCGATTCCTCCTTCTTCGCGTCCGCCGAGATCACCGGTTGCTTCCGCTTCGTCGCCCGCCGCACCGCCGCCGCGACGAACCCGAACGGGGCGTCGCGATCCGGGTGCTGTCGCCCCTCGACGGTCTTGCGGTTCGCCAGGAGGCTGTACCCCGCCTCGCGGAGCAACTCGGCGATCACGCGGTGGCTGACGGCGAACCCCTGCCCCCGCAACTCGGCCTCCAACTGCCGTAGGCTCTTGCCGGTCCACCGGAGCGGCGACTCGGGGTCGCCCCGCGCCGCCGGATCGACCGGCGCGTCCAGGGCGGCGAGCAATTCCGGCGGCGTGTCCGCATGTCGCTTGCGGCCGCCCCCGCCCCGGCGAACGCGACCGGGTGTTGGCGGTTCCTCCAGTTCGGCGAGGCCGGCGTGGCTGGTGGATCGGGCGAGTCCGCCGATCCGCGCCACCAGCGACACGCCGCCGTACCCGAACGCCTGGGCCTCACTCGCACCCGGCCGGCGGAGTTGCCGCTCGTCGAGCGCCGGCGAGAGTGCCGCGTGGCGTTGCCGTATCCCATCGGCTGGATCGGTGTTCCTCATGGCCGACGGGAATACCGTCAGCCGAATTTGTCGGAGTTATTTCGCAACCGGCCCTAACCGACAAGTCCCGAAGGGGCGGCAGAGGTGCCGCCCCTTCGGGGCTTGTCGGTTATCCCAACGAGTTCCTGGGGTTCCGTCGCTTCGCTCCGTCACCCCAGGCTATTTTCGGTCGCCCCTTCGGGGCTTCAAACTCGTCACTTCCCCAGCTTGCTCAGGTCGAACAGATGCACCCCGCCGGCGCTGCCGAAGGCCAGCTGCTTGCCGTCCGGCCGGAACGCCAGCGCGCCGACGAACCCGTGCGGGGCCATCAGCACCACCGGCTTCGCCGTCTCGTCGGCGACGTTGTACAGCGTGACGCGGGGCTGCGGCAGGTCCGCCGGGTCCGGCTCGCGGCCCGCGGCTCGTAGCTCATCCATGCTCGCCGGCATCGAGGCGACGGCCAACCACTTGCCGTCCGGGCTGAACTGGTGTTTGATCCAAGTCCGTTCGCCGTGCGCGATGGTGCGGACCACCTTCTTCGCGGTTGTATCCCAGAGGCGGATACTCCCTTTGCCGTCGTTGCACTCGAAGATTTTCCCGTCCGGACTGAAGGTTCCCGTCTGTGATAACCGTAGGTGTCCGGGTCGGCGTTGCCGGTGAGCGTGGCCACGTCTTTCAGCGTCTCGGCGTCCACGACGTGAGTGATAGGTGCCATGCCCCGCTTGCCGGTGAGGCAGAACGCGGCCAACTTGCCGTCGGGCGAAACATCGTTGACGGCGAAGTTCAGCCCCTTGTCCGGCGTGTCGCGGCTGGCCAGCACCTTGCCGGTGGTCAGGTCGATCCGCTTCAACACGGAGGTTTTCGCCTCGTAGTCGCTGTTCTCGACGAACGCCGTTCTGCCGTCCGGGTGGAAGTGCGGTACCAGGTAGCCGTCGCCGAGCTTCACCTTCTTGCCGGTCTTCGTGTCAATGGCCCACGTCGTCCGCTTCTCGTCCTCGCGCTTCGAGGCGAGGCACGTCTCGAACTCGACCACCACCAGCCGCGTACCGTCCGGCGACAGCCGGGCGAAGCTCGCGCCGCAATTCGGCTCCGGGGCGAACCCGTCCTTCGGCTTGCCGCTGGCCGCGTCCCACGCGAGGACGTGCCCGCTGTACTCGATGCGGTGGTCCTTCTTCCCGTCGGTCTCGACCGGCACCACCTTCCGCTTCTTCTCGTCGGTGACGTACAGCGTCTTCCAGTCCGGCGTCAGTAGCGCGTACTCCATGCTGCCGCGATACCCCTTCGGCCCTTCGATGCGGCGGAGTTCTTTCCGCGTCTCCACGTCGAAGAGTTGCACGACACCCGACGGGTAGCCGGACGCGAACAGCCGCTTGCCGTCGTTGGAATACTTCACCTGACCGATGCTCGCCTTGCGGTCCGGATGCACCAGCGTGGCGACCAGCAGCGGCGAAGTCGGCTCCGCCTTCGGGCCGCCCTTCACCGGCAGCACCGCGACGGCGTGCGTCGTCGGGTTGACCTTCGCTCCTTTCCAGTTCTCGAACGACAGGACCACCGTCGCCGTCCCCGCGCCAACCGTGTCCGCGGCTCGAACCGAGCCGTCCAGGTTGACGCCTCAACACCGCTCCTTCAGCTCGAACAGTTCCTTCACCGGCGGGTCGCCCGGTTTCCTCGGCGCGAACGTGATCTCGGCCTTCGGGTAGGCGTCCTTCGGGATGCAGTCCTGGTAGCCGAGCATGGCGAACGTGCCGGGGCCGACGCCGGGCGTGCCGACGACCAGCACGAACTCGGCCCCGCGGCCGACCCGCATCGTCGGCACCCCGCCGTAGAAGCTGACTTCGAGCGGGCCGCCGAAGTGGATGACCGGCGCGTCGGCCGGCTTCTCGGCGAATTGCAGCGGGCCGTTCAAGTCGAGCCACCCGGCCGACATGTCCAGCCGGCCGGCGGTGCCGCCGCCCTTGACGCCCGGCACTTCGACTTCGCAGCGGATGGCGGCGGCGAACGCCTTCTTGTCCTTCTCCAGCGCGGCCTTCACCGGCGGCAGCTTGCCGGCCTCGCCGTTGGCGTAGTCGGCCAGCGGCGTGGCGTACACGGCCAGCCCCTTGTGCGTCTTGCCGCCGAGGGTGATGTCGCCGACCTCGAACGTCTTGCCCTCGTCGTCCTCGCGGCCCTTGCGGGGCTTGGTTTTCGCCACCGCCTCGCCGGCGTCGGTCAGGTCGCCGTTGCCGTTCTTGTCCACATACAGCGTGTCGCCGTCGCGGACGAGCCAGACGCGGTGCGCGGCGTCCGGGCCGAACGCGAGCAGCGCGTACACCGGCTTGCCGGCGTACTTCGGCTCCTTGCCGAGGGCGCGGTCGATCTTCGGCGGGTCGGCGGCACCGGCCGCCGAGGCGAAGAGGAGCAGCGCGAGAACGATTCGCACGGGTGGCACTCCGGAAAAGCGGAAAGGGGATCACTCGTCGGCGTCGAGGTCGCGGGTCTGCGCGAGGAGGGAGCGGATGAGATCGACGACGTAGGGCGAGGCGAAGATTCCCTTCAGTCGGTCGCTCAGTTCGGTCGCCGAATGGACGACAGGAGAGCCTTTCCCCCCCGAGACCGTCGCGGGATAGAGTCCGATGCCGTGAGTGACCGTGACGAGTCCCCGCTTCACCTTCAGGTAAGGGGCCGAAAGGTACATCGCGTGCTCGAATTGGCCGCTGTCGGTCTCGCGGGATTCCACCTCCCCGTACACGACCTGGTTCGTCCGCTCGCCGAGCTTGTAGCCCTGCTGGCGGAGGATCGAGGACGGCGACGGCTCGGTGTCGGCACCGAAGTCCGTCGGCCAGAGGTCCGGGATGGCTGCGAGGGCACTCATGTCAGACTCCGGGGTAAGCCAATTTTAGCAGGATCGGGAAGTGGTCGGAAGCGACCTTCTTGTCCGGCCGTCCGTCCGTAGTCCGGAAAGTCGTGCCGGCTCCGTCGTCGCGGAGGATGGACACGTCGCCGTCCTTGAAGTACGGCAGCAGGCTCGGCCGCAACAAGACTTGGTCGAAGGTGTGCCAAAAGCGGTCGTCCGGCTTGCCCTTGCGGTAGAAATACGTCCCTTGCGGTTCGGGGTGCTGCTTCCCGGCGAACGACCACATCGGGTTGAAGAAGAAGCGAACCGGTTGGCGAGCCACGCGCCGACTCGCCTTCTCGGCAATCCGTCGATCCGCGACGGCGTGTAGGCCAATCGCAGCCGTGATTCGGCGATCAAAAGGATCAGCGTTCAAGTCCCCGATGACGAGCGCGCGGGTGTGGCGGTGGGCCGGTAAGTCTTCGATCTCGGCAATCCGCGTTCGGAGTGCCCTCATTTCCTCCTCCTGTTCCAGTAGGCTCGCGTACAGACCGCTGAGGGCGTGAGCCGATACGATCAGCAGTTCGAGGCGGTTTGGCCCCGAGAGGCGGTGAACGCAGTATCGCCCGAAGGATTCGACCTCCGCGAACTCGGTGGGCGGGAACCGCGAGAACACTGCGACACGACACACCTGCCGCGTGGGATGGTGGGCGAGTAGTTTCGTCCCACCGCTCGCACCAAGCGCGACACCGACGGCCGTCGGATCGACGCACTCGGCGAGGACGAGGATGTCCACGGAGTGGCCGCGTGCGAGGTTCGCGCAGAACGTCTCGCACGGGCGTCGGCCGAGGTTCCAAAACAGCACGGTCAGCATCGGCGCCCCGTTCCGTTACCAGAACAGCAGCCGCCAGATGTCCAGGCCGATGGTGAACAGCATGAGGCTCAGCACCGCCGCCAGGCCGATGACGGTGAGGACGTTCTGCACCAGCACCGGGGCCGGCTTGCCGCGGACGCCCTCGTAGATGAGGAACACCATGTGCCCGCCGTCCAGCACCGGGATGGGCAGGAAGTTCACTACCGCCAGGTTCACGCTGATGAGGCCGATGAGCAGTACCAACTTCCACACGCTCTCGCCGGCCAGGATGTACCCGGCGCGGGCCAGCGTGATCGGCCCGCTCATCACCTTCACCGACACCCGCCCGGCCACCAGCGCGTACAGCCCCTGGTAGGTGTTCTTCACCATGCGGACGGTCCGCTGGAGGCCGAGGCCGAGCGCCTCGCCGACGCCGTCGGCCTTCAGGATGCGAAGCTCGTTGCCGAAGAGCAGCCCGCCGGCGGCGACCGGCCAGCCCGTGTCGTCGGCCGCCGTCAGGTCGAGCAGTTCCACTTCGGTGCCGCCGCGGTCCACCTTCAGATCAACCTTGTGCGGGGCCTGAAGCTGGAGGGTCGAATCGAGATAGGCGTAGTGGCTCGCCCCGACCGGCTGCCAACTGCCGTCTTTCACGGTGCCCTTGAAGTCCACCGCCTTGAACCGCACGCCGGTGATGGTGTCCCCCGGCAGCACGCCGGCGGTCTGCGCGACCCCGGCCACGCCGTGTACGGTGGACGACACCTGGAACGCCAGCCCCAGCCCGTCGAGCGGCACCGGGGAGGCCGGCGACAGCATCGGCCCCGGCTCGGTGCGGTAGCCGTCGTCCCACGTCATCACCACCGTGAGTGCCGCGCCCGCTCGGCGGATGGTCGCCGTCACCTTCCAGTCCGGCACCGCCTGGCGGGTCATGTTGTCCGCCCACACGAACAGGCCCAGCGGCAGGCGGAGCGGGTCGGTGGTGGCGTCGAGGACGAGCGGCTTGCCGGCGTCCGTCACCGTCACCGACAGCAACTCGTCCCCCTCCTGTTCGACTTCGCCTTTTGTCACGACGCGCGCCAGCAGGCCGGCCTTCTCCGCCGGCGACCCGGTGCGGACGGCCGTCACCTGCCCCGGCTTCATCCGCAGGCCGAGGTCTTTGCGGTACGTCTTCGGCAGCACGATCTCGACCCGCGGGGCGTCGTCCGACTGGCCGGCGCGGAGGACGTGGACCGTCACGTCCTGCCCGGCGAGGCGGTGCAGCCGGCGGCGGAACTCGAACTGGCCGCCGAGTTTGGCGTCCACCGTGTCGGGGATGTCGGTGACGGTGCCGGTGTCCGGGTCGGTCATGGCGACGACGCGGTCCTTCGACTGGAAGCCGGAGCCGTCGGCCGCTTTCGCCAAGGACGCGGGGGAACCGGCATCGAACGGCGGGTTGGTGTCGCGGCGGGAGAACAGCAGCGTCAGGCTCTTCGGCGGGCTGATGCCGAGTTGCGGGAACAGCGCCCCCTCGGCGCGAACGGGCACCACGTCGTAGGTCCGCGTCTCGCCCTTGAAGACGGTGGTGACGGCCACCGTCTCGCCCTTGCCGGTGCTGGACACCACCGGGCGGATGTCGTCGAACCAGAGCCGCTTCTTGTTCTCGGACGGGTTGTTCTCCAGTTCGTTCAGCTTGACCAGCTCCTCGCCCGGCCGGACGCCCGCCCGCCACGCCGCCGAGCCGGGGTCCACCGCCTGCACGAGCGCCGGCTGTTCCTCGACGCCGTTCAGATAGACGACCACGAAGCAGACGGCCGCCAGCAGGATGTTCATGATGACGCCGGCCGAGATGACGATCATCCGCTGCCAGACCGGCTTGTTGGCGAAGCTACGGGGGTAGTCCTTGGCGTAGGTCTCGATCTCCTCCGGTTCGGTGTCGGCGTCCACCACGTCGCCTTTCGCGTCCCCTTCGCCGACCATCGCCACGTACCCACCCAGTGGAATCATGGCCAGCTTGTAGTGCGTCTCGCCGTAGCGGAAGTGGCAGAACGGCAGCGGCGGGCCGAACCCGACGGCGAACGTCTTGACGTGGACGCCGCACGCCTTGGCGGCCACGAAGTGGCCGAGTTCGTGGAGGAACACGATGCCGCCCAGGCCGACGACGGCCAGCAGCACGTCCAGCGGGTGCAGGAAGTAGCAGACGGCGACCACCATCGCGGCGGTGACGACGGCGGACGTGCCGTTCGCGCGGAACCAGGTGGCGAACGTCTCCGGCGGCTTGGCCGGCGGGGTCGGGTCGCCGGCGGGGGTCACGGTCGGGGTGTTGGCGTCCAACGGGCTACCTCGTGTCGGGCCCACCTGTCCAGTTCGAACAACCGGGACAGGGTGGGGGTAGGGTCGAAATCGTGCGCGGACAGCACCGCGCGGCAGCACCGGGCGATGTCGGGGAAGCGGAGGTCGAGACTCAGGAAGCGGGCGACGGCGGCCTCGTTGGCGGCGTTCAGCACGGCCCCGGCGGTGCCGCCGGCGCGGGCCACCTCGAAGCCCAGGTCGAGCGCCGGGAAGGCGTCGCGGTCGGGCGGCTCGAAGTGGAGGTTCGTCAGGGTTTTCCAGTCCACCCGCTTGGCCGGGCCGGGCACGCGGGCGGGGTGCAGCAGGGCCAGTTGGATGGGCAGCCGCATGTCCGGCGGGGAGAGCTGCGCCAGCACCGACCCGTCCACGAACTCGACGAACGAATGCACCACCGACTCCGGGTGGACGATCACGTCGATCTGCTCCGCCCGCAGGTCGAACAGCCAGCGAGCCTCGATCACCTCCAGCGCCTTGTTCATCAGCGTGGCGGAATCGACCGTGATCTTCGGCCCCATCACCCACGTCGGGTGTTTGAGCGCGTCGGCCGGCGTCACGTCGGCGAGTTGCGCGGCGGTCTTGCCCCGGAACGGCCCGCCGCTGGCGGTCAGCACCACCTTGTCCACGTCCGCCGCCGTGTGCCCGGTCAGCGCCTGGAAGATGGCCGAATGCTCGCTGTCCACGGGGAGGATCGTCGCCCCGCGCCGCTTCGCCAACTCCGTCACCAGCGACCCGCCGACGACGAGCGACTCCTTGTTCGCCAGCGCGACCGTCTTCCCCGCCCCCAGTGCCGCCCAGGTGCCGGTCAGCCCCGCCGCGCCGACGACCGCCGACAGAACCACATCGACATCCGCGGCGGACGCCAGGTCGCACACCGCGTCGTCGCCGTACCGCAACTCGGTTTCGGAGGGAAAACAACTGCGATCCGCCGCGTCGAACGCCGTCCGATCCGTCAGCACCGCGACGCGGGAACGGAACCGCCGGCACTGCTCGGCCAGCAGTTGCCACTTGGAGTGGGCGGCGAGGCCGACGATCTCGATGCGCTCCGGCAGCGCGGCCACGACATCCAGCGCGCTGGTGCCGATGGACCCGGTGCTACCGAGAACGGCGACGCGACGGCGGGAGCTGGCGGGCGATGACGACACGAGACCCCCGGACGAACGGCGACCGCTCGCCCAATTGTATCCGCCGCCGCCGGGTGCGGTACGCCGTTTCGCGCCTCACCCGCCGGGTCCGCCGGGTCCGCCCGGTCCGCCCGGCCCACCCGCCTGCTGCGGCGGCTTCTGCGTTTGCAGGTCGGACTCGATCCGCAGCAACGTCCACTGGCCCGGCAGGATGGGGGTTTTCTTCAGGATCGGGGCATCCTTCGGCAGGTCCGCGACCGCGACGCGGGCGTCGGTGGCAGCCGTCAAGTGGGCGGCGTTCAACTCGCCCAGCACCGCCGGGTCGGTACACGCCATCACCAATTTCAGCCGCACCCCGGCCCCCGGCCCCTCGGGCCCGCCGGGTTGGTACTGAAACGGCATCCGCACCACGACCCGGTCGGCGGCCACGTCGATGCCCGGCGCGGCCGGGTTCTCGGCCAGCCCCTCGCCGAGGATGTCGCTCACCTGGAAGCGCCGCGGCTCGGACTCCCAGTCGGTGCGGAACTTGCGGAGTTTGTCCTCCGGCGGCGCGCCGACGCCCCCCGGCAGGGTGACGACCGGGCTGGCGGCGAACGCCGCGTGCGTCGGGACGGGGCCGCCGGCCACCACCGCCGGCAGGCCGCCGACGGCGGCGACGAAGTCCGGCCCGCCGATCACCTTGCGG
>JAYTTN010000129.1:0-8579 GCA_043745295.1 Fimbriiglobus sp.
GTGGCCCGCTCCGACAGTCGCGGCGAAGGCGTTTGCGGATCACCGCCGTAGGTTTTCACGGATCGCGACAATCGCCCCTGCACGTTTCCGGTACACCACGATTTCAACGCACCGCTGCGTGGTCTTCAGAATGCGAACCACTCGCATGTGATTCGACCGGAGAAGCAGCGCGAGGTGGAATTCCTCTGCTTCCGTCAGCGTCTGGCAATCACTGTTTTTCGGAAGAACGGAGAGTTCAAATCGGTATTCATTGAAGCCGGGTTCATCTTCGGGATAAACGCGGAGAAGATACCTGCGTGTGCGAAGGATGAAGTATTTGCCGCCCGCAACGTTGGCCGATTCGTGTTCCTCGACGAGCGCGTTTGGGAACAACCGAGCTAGCAACTCCACTTCCGCGAGGAGAGTTCGCGTGCCGCACTTCACATGGAATAGCATCGTCTCTCCACCAAGAGGGCAATCACCACCGATCAAACTCGTGTTTCGGACTTACCAGACAGCGTCAAAGGTTGCCGAGCAACTCGCGGTGGACGCGGACCAGTTCGGCCCGCTCCGGCTGGCCGTGGTCCTCCAGCCAGTCGGCCATCACCAGCCAGCGGAGGGCGTCGGTCGGGTTGGCGACGATGCCGGCGAGGTCGTTCATGGGGAACCTCGCGGTGTAACGGCTGCCTTGCGAGCCGTCCGTCGCTCACGCCTCCGGCTCTGCCTTCCGCAAACTCCACCACAGCAGCGAACTCCCCACCAGCGCACTCGTCAGCGAACCCAGTAGCACCCCCGCTTTCGCTTCGCTCAGCAACTCGGCGTGGCCCGCGAACGCCAGCCCCGCGACGAAGATCGACATCGTGAAGCCGATGCCGCCCAGCACGGCGGCGGCGGTCATCATCCGCCAGTTGACGCCGCGCGGCAGAGCGGCGACACGCAGCTTCACCGCCAGCAGGCTGAACCCGAGGATGCCGAGCAGCTTGCCGGCGAACAGGCCGAGGGCAACCGCCACCGGCACGGCATCCGTCAGCCCGCCGAGGTTCACCGCCACGCCCGCATTCGCCAGCGCGAACACCGGCATGATGACGAACCCGACCCACGGGTGCAGGCGGTCTTCGAGCCGTTGCAACGGGGCCACGGCCTCCCGCGCCGCGAACCGCAACAGCGCCACGTCCGCCGGCTGAATCTCCTCGTGCTCGGTCCCCTCGTCGATCTTGCCGGACAGGTCGGTCAGCGCCAGTTGCAGCGTGTCGCGGCCGATCCACGGCGTGTACGGCGTCAGCAACCCCAGCAGCACGCCGGCGACCGTCGGGTGGACGCCGGACTGGTATGTCGCCAGCCACGTCGCCACACCGACCAAGACGTACACCGCCACCGGGCGGATGCCGAGCTGGTTCATGCCGACGATGACGGCGAACCCGCCGCCGGCCAGCGCCAGCATCAGCAGGTTCAAATCGGGGGTGTACACGACGGCGATGACCAGCACCGCGCCCATGTCGTCGGCGATGGCCAGCGACAGCAGGAAGACCTTCAACCCCAGCGGCACGCGCGGGCCGAACAGGGCCATGACGCCGACGACGAAGGCGATGTCCGTCGCCATCGGAATCCCCCACCCGCGGCGGGCCGTTTCGTCGTGCCCGAACGACAGGTAGATCAGCGCCGGGCCGACCATGCCGCCGAGCGCGGCGATCACCGGCAGCGCCGCCTTGCGGGGCGACCGCAGCTCGCCGATCACCAGTTCCCGCTTGATTTCCAGGCCGACGACGAAGAAGAAGACGGTCATCAGCCCGTCGTTCACCCACCATTCGAGCGGCTTGTCCAGCACCCACCCGCCGACGCCGACGACCACCGGCGTGTGCCAGAAGTGGGCCACCGCGTCGGCCAGGGGCGAGTTCGCCAGCGCCATCGCCACCGCCGCGCACGCCACGAGAACGAAACCGCTCGCGGCCTGGATGTCGAGGAATCGGCGGAGCGGAGCCGTGAGGCGATGAATCGGGGCCGGCCGGAGCGGCGACGGGCGAGGGGGTTTCGCGGCCATGCGAGGACTCGGGAAGGAGTGTCTTGCGAGCCGCGACCGCCAGGGAGCGGTATCTTCGCTTTTCGGAGCCGCAAGCGTGAGCGACGGTCGTCGCCCTGCACCGTCGCTCACGCTTCCGGCTCGGACAAGATGCCGCTCCCTCGCGGTCGCGGCTCGCAAGAAGGCTCACTTCTTCTCGGCGAACTTGAACAGCTTGCTCTCCGTCCGCAGGTACAGCGCGCCGGCGGCCGGCAGGAAGGTGGCGAACGTCTTCTCCTTCATGTCGCTGGTGGCGACCTCCTTGTATTCGGCCTTCGTCGCCTCGAACACCGTGCCGACGCCGTCCTCGGACGTGACGTACACCTTGCCGCCGGCCAGGATCGGCGACGACGAGAACTGCTTCCCCTTCAGCCGCACGTCCCAGTGGACCTTGCCCGTTTTCGCATCGACGCACGACGCGAAGCCGTAGTCCGAGATGACGTACAACTCGTCGCCGACGAGGAGCGGGGTGGGCGTGTTCGGCGCGTTCTTGGCCATCTTCCAGACCACCTTGTCGGTGATGTCGCCGGTGCCTTCGGGCCGCAGGGCGATGAGGTGTTGGTTGACATATCCGGTGCTGATGAACACCAGGCCGTGGCCGTACACGGGGCGGGTGATGAGCGACCAGCCCGGTTTCGGGTACGTCGCCCGCCACAGCTCCTTGCCGCTGGTCGGGTCGTACCCGGCGACGAAGTCGCTGGCCGCGCTGACGAGCTGCTTCTGCTTGTCGTGTTCGATCAGTTGCGGGGTGGCGAAGGAGAAGGCAAGCCCCGCCTTGGACTTGCGATCCGTCTGCCACAGCTCCTTGCCGGTCATCTTGTCCAGGGCGACGACGAACTGCTTGTCCGACCCGTCGCAACTGAACACCACCGCGTCGCCGGCCAGGATGGGCGAGCCGCCGTTCCCGTGCGTCGGGGTGTAGGTGTGCTTCTGGGTCTTCCAAAGTTCCTTGCCGGCGAGGTCGAAGCAGGCCGTGCCCATGTGCCCGAAGTGGACGACGATCCGCTCGCCGTCGGACACCGGGGTGGGGCTGGCGTGGCTGTTCTTGGCGTGCCCCTTCGGCGCGGTGGCCGGCTGGTCGAACACCTTCACGTCCCACGCCACCTTGCCGGTGTCGGCCCTCACGGCCACGGCCCGCAGTTCGTGCGCCCCGCCGGGGACGGGCACCGCCGTCGTCAGGATCAGCTTGCCGTCCACCAGGATCGGCGACGACCACCCCTTGCCGGGGATGTCGGTCTTCCACGAGACGTTCGTGTCCGGCCCCCAGGCGGTCGGCAGCGCCGGCCCGGTATAGTGACCGGAGCCGTCCGGCCCGCGGAACTCGACCCAACCGGACTTGGCGGCACCCGCCGGCACCGGGGCCGACAGGGCCAGGACGGACAGCAGCAGCGACGGGATCATTCCGCAAGCCTCGGACGGGTGACGGAGAGGCGGGCAACTGCTACTGTACGGAGTCGGCCGTTCGTCGGTAGAATGGCGGCTGTGGGTACGGTTTTGGTTGTTGCCGAGGCAAAGACCCCACCCCCCCAACCCCCTCCCCGTCCCGGAGAGGGGGTGTTCAACAGGACATCGTGATCGAAGTTTCGCCTGGGTTTTCTTGCTCTACAGGGGTTTCCGCACGACGCTTTCCGCTCGAACACCCCCTCTCCGGGACGGGGAGGGGGCCGGGGGTGGGGTCTTCGATCCAAGTGAATTCCACGACCCATCCCCGACAGGTGTCGGGGTGAAAAGCCGAGTGCGGACGCAGAGCTTCGCCGCGAACTGGACCCCGCCGAGGACTCGTCATGCCCGCCCCGGATCGAATGCTGCCGATGCTCCGCCGGGCGACCGAGTTCGCCGCGCGAACGCCCGGCCGCGTCGGGCACCTCGTGCAGTTGCAAGACTGCGGCGAAGTCCTCGTCGCCGGCGACCTGCACGGCCACCTCGCCAACTTCCAGGTGGTGCTGAAGGCGGCGGATTTGGCCAACCACCCGACGCGGCACCTGGTGCTGCAAGAGGTCGTCCACGGCGAGTTCAAGTACCCGGCGGGCGGGGACAAGTCGCACCAACTGGTGGACCTGTTCGCCGCGCTGAAGTGCCAGTTCCCGACGCGAGTCCACTTGCTGCCGGGCAATCACGAACTGGCGCAGATGACCAACCGCCCCATCGGGAAAGGGAGCGAGTCGCAAAACGAAGGGTTCGTCGCCGGCGTCCGCACCGCCTACGGCGAGGCGTGGCAGGACATCTACGCCGCGTACCTGACGCTGTTCCGCACGCTTCCGGTCGCCCTCCGCACGCCGAACGCGGTGTTCCTCAGCCACACCCTGGTTCCCGGCCGCAGCCTGGGAACGTTCTGCCAGGTGCGACTCCAGCAGGAGACGTTCACCGACGCCGACTACGCGCCGGGCGGGGTGGTGTACGGGCTGACGTGGGGCCGCGACACCAGTCAGAAGACGGCCGACGAGTTCCTCCGAAAGGTGGACTCGGACCTGATCGTCACCGGCCACATCCCGACCGACACCGGGTACGAGGTGCCGAACACGAAGCAGCTCATCGTCGATTGCTCGTCGTCCCCGGCGGCGTACGTGCTGTTCCCGGCGGACCGGCCCATCACGCACGCGGAGCTGGTGGCGGGGGTGGTGGTGTTTTGAGCGCCTCGCGCCGGAGGCCGGGGCCGAAGAACGGCATCCATCGCTCACCGACTTCCGACCGGCGGAATCGTCACGTCGCCTTGCGGAAGCACCACGCGAACAGCAACTCCCACTCCCGCGCTTGCACGGCCTTCAGCACCGTCTCGGTTTCGCTGCCGGTGTCGCGGTGGCGCTCGCAGTCGTCCACGAACCGGGCGGCGTCCCAGTCGTAGCCGAGCGCGATCGCGGCCGTCGCCAACTCCGGAAAGATCGGGTGCGGGCCGACCTGCCGGAACCAGTACTTCGCGTTCCCGGCGTCGGGTTCGCGGCGGTGCAGGACGGCGTGCCAGAAGCGGCCTTCGGGCGACTCCAAGTCCTGAGCAACCTGATGTGCCCGCTCCCAGTGCCCGAACGCCAGCCACAACCCGGCCCGACAGCCGAGCGGCAGCGTCGGCATCACCGCATCGAGTTCCTCGCGGACCTCCGTCATCGGCGAACCGGAGCCGAGCGGCGCGAGCGGCACTTTGGCGAGCAGCGCGGACACGGCGGGCGGGAACGCGGTCACGAGTTCACCCACTCGAACAGGTAGACCCGGTAGCCGTCCGGGTCGCGCAAGGTGGCGCTGCGGTAGCCCTCGTGGCTGACCCGCGGCGGACCGTCGGGGACGATGCCCAGCCCGACCAACCGTTCCAGCGCGGCGTCGAGGTCGGGCTGGAAGAAGTGCAGCCGCACCGCCTCCGGGTTCGGCGAACCGGCCCCGCCCTTCACCGCGAGTTGCCCGCTGCCGGCCCCGCGCAGCAGGGCGAACTGCTTCGGCTCGTCGAGCAGCGACACCGTCATTCCAAGCGCGTCGCGGTACCACGCCAGCGACCGGGCGAGGTCGGCGACGACGATCTCGACGAGGAAAAGGGCCGGCGGCGTCATACGGCGGTTTTCTTCCTGAACAGCTTGGCGAGGAACCCGCCGGCCGACTTGGCCGGGCCGGTCTCGCGGAACAGCACGGACTCCCGGCGGAACTGCCACGCCGCCAGCGTTAGCGCCGCCGCGACGTACACGAACAGCGCGCCCAGCACCACCGGCAGCAGGCCCCACGGCGGCGGCTCGCCGGTGACGGCCAGCACCTTCTGCTGGAACAGCATGGCCCCCGTCACGGGGATGAGGGCGTTGCCGGGGGTCAGCTCGATGCCGGGCATCATGGCGTAGAAGGCGAGCGGCATCGTCACCAGCATGAGGGGGATGAGGTAGTACTGCCCCTCCTTCGTGCTGCGGGCGAACACCCCCAGGGCGATGGCCACCGCGCTGAACAGCATGGCGATGGGCAGGCCGAAGACGACGCACACCGCCAGGCCGAAGAAGTTGACGATGGGGAAGCCGAGGATGCTCTGGAGCACCACCGCCGACGCCGTCAGGCAGACGACGTTCCACACCACCGACGCGAAGCCGAACACGGTGACGGCCAGGAACTTGCCCATCACGATCTCGAACCGCTCGGCCGGCGAAATGAGCAGCGTTTCCATCGTCCCCCGCTCCTTCTCGCCGGCCGTCAGGTCCACCGCCGGCTGCACCGCCCCGGCCACCATCCACATGACCAGCATGAGCGGGAACACCTTGGCGAACTGGTCCCGCAGCTCGGTGGCGATCTTCTCCTCGGTCTGCTTCTTCTCCTGCGGCTCGTCGATCTTCAGCGACACGTCGAAGTCCTTCGGCAGCCCCTTCGCCTCGAACCGCTTCTCCCGCAGCTTCGCCGCCCACGCGCGGAGGGCGGCCGTCAGCCGCTTGCCGGTCTGTTTGGACTTGTCCTCGCCCTCGCGGATGTGGACCGTCATCGTCGGCTGCTTCCCCGCCGCCATGTCCGCCGCGAAGTTCGGCGGCACCACCAGGACCGCATCCACCCGCTTGGACGCCAGCAACTCCGTCGGGTCGCCGGCCACCGCCGTCGCCGCCAGCGGGGTGCGGGCGCGGTTCTCCTCGTCCTTCTCCGACGGGGTGTGATCCCGGAGGCCGGTGCGGTCGTCCGTCAGGAACGCCGGGAACGGCGACGGCACGGTCAGGTTCTCGAGGCCGACGATGCCGACCGAGGTCTGCTGGCCCATCGCCGCCTGCGCGAACGCCCAGGCGGTCAGGCCGAACAGCGGGTACAGGGCGAGCGGCAGCAGGAAGATGAGCATGACCGTGCGGCGGTCGCGCATCAGGTCGCGGATCTCTTTCCCGGTGATGAGGCGGACGACGGACAGGCGCATGCGGCTCGGCCTCGATGGGAACGGGGTGAAGGGATTGTACGGCTGGCGGGCGGGATCGGGTGAGGAAGGCGCGTCGCGGCGGGACGGCAGCCGAATGGCCCGCCGCCGGGAGTAAGATACCCCCGGCGATCGCCCACCCCACGACCTGCGTAACCACCCCGCGAGGGCCGCCGATGGCCGCGCCGAACGACCTGTTCCCCGTGGTGTACGACGAACTCCGCCGGCTGGCGGCGGCACGGCTGGCGCACGAACCCGACGGCCACACCCTGGACGCCACCGCCCTCGTCCACGAGGCGTACCTGAAGTTGCAGGCCAACAGTTTCGATTCGCGGAGCGGATTCTTCCGTGCGGCGGCGGCGGCGATGCAGCGGATCCTGGTCGATCACGCGCGGGCGAAGCGGGCCGAAAAGCGGGGCGGCACCGGCAAGCGGTTCGAGGTGTGCGAAGGCGACCGCGTGGCCGTGTCCGACCCGGACACGGTGCTGGCGGTGAACGAGGCGCTGGAAGCGCTCGCGCTCGACGACCCGGAGTCGGCGGAAGTGGCCCGGCTGCGGCTGTTCGCCGGACTGACCGTCGAGGAGGCGGCCGACGCGCTGGGCGTCAGTCGCGCCACCGCCTTCCGCGACTGGGCCTACGCGCGGGCGGTGCTGACGGCCGCGCTCCGGCCGGCGTGACGCGGAGCTCGCCGCCGGCGCGAACGACTGAGCGGCTCACTCTCCCTCGGTTGTTCCTTCCACCAGTTCGCGGATCGGCTCCGGGCAGACGGCCCACGTCGCCGCGTAGGTCGCTTCGAGCGGCACGAGGACGTGCTCGTGCGGCGTCAGGAACAGCGGCATGTCCGGCAGTGGGTCTCCGACGCCGACCGGCTCGATGTGGGCGGTGAGGCCGTCGCCGGTCTGGTACGAGACGAGCGTGAGTGGTTTGCCGGCGGGTAACGCGAACGGCTCGTCCGCCAGTTCGTCCCAAATCGCCTTGTGGATGCCCTGCGGGTCGCGGTCCGACGGCGGGAACGGATCGACGATCAGCAGGTGGATGCCGTTCCGCAGGAACGACACCGCCTTCTGGACGAACGACCGGAGCGAGTGGCGGCTGTCCTTGTTGCCGGGCGACACGATCTCGATGACCGCGACCACCTCGCCGAGCGGGTGCCGGACGGAGATGCGGTTGGCCTTGCGGGCGTACCGCACCGCGTCGGCTGTGATCCGAGCTGTCAGCGCCGCCTTCGGCGGAGCGAGCGTGGCAACCGGCCCACCCCCCGCGGCGGGCTTGCCCCGCGTCTTCATCTCGACCGCGATCACGACCGGTTCCGGCCCGTCCACCTTCAGCTCGACGAGGGCGTAGAAGCCCTTCGGCATCATTCCACCGTTGAGCGCGTCCTGAATGCGGACGCTCCAGCTTTGGTGAAAGGCGTGGAACAGCCCGGATCGAACGCGAGTCCAGTCGTGCATCGGCATGGCGGTGTCCTCCGTTTCCGGTCATCATACGCAGTCGGCGGCAGTCACTTCACGGCCTTCGGCGGCGGGGCGAGTTCGGGCGGGTACCCGCCCCGCAGCTCGCGGTACTTCTTCACCCCGTCCGGCTTCTTGGTGGCGGTGTACAGTTCGATCAGCCGGTCGAGGCTCTCGGGAATTCGGGTCGCACCCTGCGACGGGATCGTCTTCTCCCGCTGCTTCATCCCCTCGTAGCCTTTCAGCA
>JAYTTN010000130.1:0-8566 GCA_043745295.1 Fimbriiglobus sp.
TGCGCGTGCTGGTGGGGGCGTTCGGCGACGACGCCAAGGAGTTGATCCCGTTCCTGTCCGGCCGGTTGGATGCCGTGGTCGAGAAGGACTACGAGGTCCGGGTGGCGGTGGCGGAAGAACTCGGCGGGTTAGGCCTGAACGGGGTGCCGGCGCTGGCGGCGTTGCGGAAGGCGCAAACCGACCCGCAAATCAAGGTCCGCGAGGCGGCCGGGAAAGCGATCGCGGCCGTCACCAAGGCCGCCGCCCCGCCGAAGAAGTGAGTGCGAAGGCGGAACTGTCAACTCCGGGGCGTGTCGCTCTCACTCGAACGCACAGGACGCCGTGCCCCGGCGTTTTGTGCCGATTTTCCGACATGTTGCACGTCATCGCTTCAACTCGCAACTTCCAAAAATCGGTTGACATCGTTCAGGCCCGTTCTACATATGCATTCAGGACAACGAATTCATGCACCGTCAAAGCCCGCAACCGGCTCATTCTGTTGCGGCGTGAAGGGGTTCCGCGAATGTCTTCGCCCACCGGCCTCTCCTCCGGTCTCGCCTTTCTCCCCGCCTGGATGACCGAGGCGCGGGACGGGCACGCCTGGGACGCGGTTCTCGGCGGTTGGGTGCGCTCCGTCGGCTGGCGGTCGGCGGGGGTGGTGTGGCCGTTGAGCGGAACCCCGATGCTGGCCCAGATCGCCCGCCCGGACGGGGTGGATACCCTCCCCCTGTTGCCGGCCGAGTTGCCGGACGTGGCGCGCGGACTGACGGCGAGTCAAGCGACCGTGGTCTGGCAGGTGCCGGGCACGTCGGGCCGGCTGTACACGCTGCTGCAACCGGCCGGCCGGCCGGCCGGCGTGGTCTGGGCCGAGCGGGCGACGGCCGAGCCGTGGACCGACGCCGAGCGGCACTTCCTCACCCTGTCGGTGCGGATGATGGAACGGTCGGCCGCCCTCGCCGCCAAGATCGGCCCGGTGATCGACCCGGAGCGGCTCCAGCAGCGGTTGGCCGACGCCTCGGTCATCGCCGGCCGCATGGCCCACGACTTCGACAACCTGCTCCAGGGGATCATCGGCTACGCCGACCTCACCCTGCCGCTGGTGCCGCCCAACTCCCAGCCGGCCAAGTACATCGCCGACCTCGCCAAGGTGGGGCACCGCGGGGTGCAGTTCACCCAGCAGTTGCACCAGCTCAGCCGGAGCGGGCAGGCGAAACCGCAACCGGGGCAACTGCCCCAGTGCCTGGCCAAGGAGGACGCCCGCCTGCGGGCCGCCGCCCCGACCGGCGCGCAGGTGCGGATCGACGTGCCCACCGCGTGCGCGCTGGTGGGCATGGAGAACGGCCCGCTCGCCGCGATGGTCGGGCACCTGCTGGAGAACGCCGTCGAGGCCAGCCCGCCGCACGCCCTCGTGACGGTGTCGGCCCGCCCGGTGGACCTGACCGCCGCCGACGCGCGGGGCTACCTCGGCCGCGTGTCGGCCGGGCCGCACGTCGAGTTGACCGTGCAGGATTCGGGGCCGGGGATCAAGCCGGAGGTGCGATCCAAACTGTTCGCCGAACCGTTCTTCACGACCAAGGTGCGGCACCGCGGTCTCGGACTGGCCATCGTCTACCGCAGCCTGCACGCGCACGCCGGCGGCATCCGCATCGACCCGGCGGCGTCGCCGGACACCGGCACCGTCGTCCGGGTGGTACTCCCGCCGGCCGCCCGGCCGCTCGTCACCACCCCGCGCCCCACCCCCACCATCGTCACCAAGACTGCCGTAGGAGGCTGACCCGTCATGGCCCTCGAACTCGAAGAACGAATCCGGCAGACGCCGCGGCCGGCCCGCCCGCCCGCCCCGCTGTCCGAACTGCAAAGCAGCGGCGACATCCGCATCCTGATCGTGGACGACGACCCGGCCACCTGCGCCGTCATCCAGGCCGCCCTGTCGAACCGCGACTTCATCATCGACACCGTGTCCGACCCGATGCTGGTGGATTCCGTGCTGGCGCGGAAGAGCCACTACCACCTGATCATCATGGACTACGTCATCCCCGGCCTGGACGCCGACCAGGTGTTCGCCTGGATCCGCGACAACCAGCCGGAGGCGAACATCGTCGTCGTCACCGGCTACCCGTCGGTGGACAGCGCCCTGAACTGCCTGCGGGCCAGGACCTACGACTACCTGACCAAGCCGTTCCAGGTGGACCAGCTGCGCGAGATCGTCATCCGCTGCCTGGAGAGCAAGGGCCTGCTGCGGATGACCGAGGACGCCCTCCGCGAGGCGCTCGGCACGGCCATCCGCGAGCGGCGGAAGTCGCTCGGCTTCACCCTGTCGAACGTGTCCGAGAAGACGGGCGTGTCGCTCGGCTACCTGTCGCAGATCGAGCTGGGCAAGAACTCGGCCAGCATCGAGACGCTGTACCGCATCTGCCTGGCGCTGGGCATCAAGATGAGCGAACTGTTCCAGGCCGTGCAGCGGCACTGACCGGCAACGGGACGGAGTCCGCGGCATCGAAGCCCGGGCTTTTTCGCGCGCGGTGGGCAGCGGTGGGACCACGGCGGGCGGGTCGAGTGCCTGGTGGCGACGGCGGGTCAGGACGCGACGGGGACCAGGTTCCGCTCGTTCGACATGGCAAGGATGCTGTCGATGGCGGAACGGATCGCGGACGACGTGAGGACGACGCCGAGGGCGCGAATGAACACGTCTCCGTCCCGGCACTCGCACTCGGTCGCGAGAACGGTGGACGGCGACTTGAAAGGAGACGCAATCGCTTGCGGGAAGGCGTCCTGGGACGGGGGCATCAACTCGACCGGCCACGCGACGCGCTCGGGAAGGGTGATCGTAACCGGGTAAGGTCGCCGCTCCTTGTGCCGGATCTCGAACAGGTGTTCCGTGAAATTGAGGACCGGAGAGTAGATCTCGAACTGGTGCACCTCCTCCCGCGCGTTCTCCTTCTCCCCGACGACGAGCGAACCCGTCCGCCCGATGAGCAGTCCCTTCGTCTTGATGCTCAGTAACTCGGCCTGCGTCTTGAGAATGGCCAGCGGGCTGACCTGATCGACCTTGATACCTTGCCCCCACAGGTCGGGAATTTCGGCGACGGCGGCCATGGCTACCTCGTGAGGTCGAGTTCGAAGTACAGGGGCAGGTGATCGGAGAAATAATCGGATCGCGGTCGGCCGTGAGCGGTCACGAACGACTCGCTCCCATCCCCGGTCAGTATTTCAACCCCACCGAACGAATCGATCAAGGCCGGGCGAACCAAAACTTGGTCGTACATGTGCCAGAAGTGGTTCGTCGCCTCTTCCGCGTTCGGCCAGTAGTAAGTGCCGGGTGGACCCGGTGTCCGGTCGCCGAATAACACCCACATGGGATTGTAGAATGTCGGGTAGTCGTTCCGAACGGCCAACCCCTGCACAGTTCGGGCGAGGTCCGCCGTCATCAGGGCGTGAAAGCAGGCCGGGCCGACCGTCCCGAACTCGAACGGGTCCAGGTTCAAATCCCCGACGAGAACCAGACGCCCGTTCCCTTGGTAACTCTCGAAACGACGGATCGAGCCGCCGACCTCCATCGCCGCATGACCGCGCCCCTCCGTGGTTGTCAGCGTCAGGCGGTCCCGCAAGTGGACAGCGACGAGGTGGAGTGGTTGACCGCCGACCGGAATGAGTTGTCGGATCGTCAGCCGCGATGTCGCCCAGCCGCCGTACTGGTCGTTCACGGTGCCCGTCAGCCATCGGGTCCAGAGGGCGACGCGCTGCGACTGCGAGGGAGGTCTGTGGAACGTGCCAACACCGGCCGCATCGAGTGCCGCCTTCACCTCGGCGTCGGCGAGTTCGTACTCGGCGAACACCAGCACATCGAGACCCCGGTCCCGTACCAGCCGCGTGAGGGATGCGCAAATCGCCGCCGCCCGCTTCGGCTCGGCGGTGGCGTCCGCGCGGTGCAAGTTCCAGAACAGGAAGCGCGTCATGTGCCGGTCGGGAGTGCGGGGCGGAGCCGGGGCATTCTACGGCCCGAGCTTCTGTCCCAGTTTGCAAACCCACCGCAATCGAATTTTGGCACTCACTCCACCGCGACGCCGATGGCGTCCGGGGCCGGGAATTCGACCGGTTCCCGCAGGGAGATGCCGAGCGCGTCCGGGGCCGGCCACTCGAACCGCGCCGGCACGGCCGGACGCGGCTGGGCGACGGGGCGCGGTTGCGGCTGTTGTCGGGCGGGTACCGGTCGCGGGGCGAACGTCATCGGTTCTTCGAGATACTGGAACTGGGTCGGCGAACCGCCGAGGGTGGGAGGACAGACGCCCCCGACGTTTCACCCGGCGTCCGACTTGCCGGTCCCGAAGCCGAGGTAGGCCGACAACCCCAGGCCGACCGACACGAGCAACCCGACTACCGCCTTCGCGTTCGTCCGCATGACTCGCCTCCGGGCCGCACCGCGCGGCGGACGGGATATACCCTGTCGCCTGCCGCGACGGAAGCCGAACCGGCGATCACTTTCCGGTTCGGCTTTTTTTCACCGCGCGCTTCCGGTATACCCTCGCTCCCCGACGGGTCCGGTCACGGACTGCGACCCACCCCGCCGGCGTCGGCCCAATCGGTCCCCGCCATTCGGCATTCGCTCCCCACCCCCCGCAAGGATGCGTTCATGCCCCGGTTCTCGCCCGCCTTGGCGGCGCTCGCCGCCGCGCTCATCGCCCCCGTCGCCTTCGCCCAGCAGCCCCGCGCCGTCACGGATGCCATCGCCGTCGCCAAACTGCGGCTGTCCGAAGGCCGGGCGACCGATGCCGTCCTCGTGCTGGAAAAGCAACTCGCGTTCGCCGACGGCGACAAGGAGTTCCGCGACCTGCTGCGGGCCGCCTACGCCGCCGAGCTGAAGCAACTGACCGACCCGAAGGCCATCGACGCCGCCCGCAAGAACCTCGCCCTGCTCGGCGGTGCGCCGCCGTCGGAGGTCGCTCAGCCGCTCCCCGTGCCTCTTCCGCCGTCGGGCGCGCTGCCGCCGCCGTCGGGTGCGGAAGCCCCGCCGGCGTTCCCCACTGACACCCCGTTGCCACCGCCGGCGGCTCCGAAGCCCGATGCCCCGCCCGCCCCGGCCCCCGACACCGGCGGCATCGACCTGTTGAAGCAGGCGACGGCCGTGTTCAACTTGGCCCGCACCGAACCGGGCAAGTTCGTGCAGGCCCGCGACCTGTTCAACACGGCCTTCAACCGCAAGCTGACGATGTCGGCCGAGCAGACGACGGCGTGGGCGTACTGCCGGCTGAAGGTGGCGACGGACTCGCTCAACCGAAGCAACGACGCGCAGACCGCCGCCGAACTGGTCGGCGAGATCGAGGACGCGCTCGCCATCGCGCCCGATCACGCCGGGTTGCAGAACGCCGGGCGCGACGTGCTGGCCGCCGCGAGGAAGCGGGCCGGCAGTCTGCCGACGAAGCGCCCGACGGCGGTCGTCGATGGCGATTGGGAAGTGCTGGACACCGACAACTTTCGAGTGAAGTACCGCGGCCAGGTCGGCGTCGCGGAGAGTGTCGCCCGCACTGCCGAGGAGAAGCGGGGAGCGATCTTCACCAAGTGGTCGGCCGCGCCGGGCCGCAAGTGGCAGCCGAAGTGCGAGATCGTGATCCACCCGGATGCCGACCTGTTCGCCCGCGCCACGAAGCTGCCGGCGGGCGGCACCGGCCGCGCCGACGTGACCCTGACCAACGGCGAAGCCGTCGCCCGCCGCATCGACCTCCGGGCCGACGACGCGACCGTCGTCGAGGACGCCCTGCCGCGCGAACTGACGCACGTCATCCTCGCCGACCTGTTCCCGGCGACGGCCCCGCCGAAGTGGGCGACGCTGGGCATGGCCGTGCTGTCCGAGTCGCCGGAACAACTCGGCCGCTACCGGCGGACGGTGGCCCGGTGCGACCGCGACGGCGAGTTGCAACCGGTCGGCAAGGTGCTGGCGGCCGCCGACGTGCCGGCCAAGGCCGTCACCGGGTTCGCCGTGGCGAGCGTGTCGCTGGTCGATTTCCTGGTGCGGTGGAAGGGCGAGAAGCACTTCGTCGGCTTCCTCCGCGACGCCCAGCGGTACGGCTTCGATTCGGGACTCAAGCGGCAGTATCAGGTGGCCGACAGCCGCGAGTTGGAAACCCTGTGGCGGAAGAACGTGCTGGGCAAGTGACGCCGAATTCCTTCGGTTCGCAGTCGTTCGCTCCGTGACCGGCTGCGAACCGAAGGGGTGGGCCTATCATGACACGGCCCACCGCGAGGAGTCCGCCACGTCCGCCGTCGTCGTGCCCCCGCTTCCGCCCGCGACCAGCCTGTACCCCGCACTCGTCGCCGCCGACGAGTTCCCGCGACTGCACGGTGACGAGTCCGGCATCGAACTGGTGAACGGCCGCACCGTGAGGTTGTCCATGCCCGGCGCTCAACTCGGCGAAGTCTGCCTGAACGCCGGTGCGATCATCCGCGAGTTCGTGAAGCGGAACAAACTTGGCCGTGCGATGAGCAACGACAGTTTCGTCGTGACGCGGACCAACCCGGCCGCCGTGCGCGGGGCGGACGTTCTCTACATCAGCTACCGCACCCTGCCGGCCGGCGTGCCCACTCCCGTCGGGGCCATCACGCCACCGCTGGAACTGGTGGTCGAAGTGCGGTCGCCGTCGGATTCGCCGGCCGACCTGGCGGCGAAGGCGGCCGAGTACTTGGCGGCGGGGGTGCGGGTGGTGCTGGTCCTCGACCCGGAATCGGACACGGCGACGGTGTACCGGCGGAACAAGCCCGACCAGCCGTTCGGCCCGGCGGACACCCTCACGCTGCCCGACGTGCTGCCCGGCTTCGCGGTGGCCGTGGCGGATTTCTTCGCGCGAGCCGCAACTGCGACTCGTTCGCTTCGGGAGGCAAGCCCGTGCAGTGGCGATTGGCTGTCTGCGAGCCACCCAAAGACGACGTTTGGCACGACTGCCTCGATGTCCGAGGTTAGATGGCAGTTCTCGCGGACGTTCGCCGAATGCCGTCCGGAACACTTTGCCGCACCGCATCCGAACCGCTAACGGTAGCGGCACGATTACCCTCCCCGCTGCGATCGCCCATGCCGTTCGATCTGCCACCGGCCGTCGCCGGGTTCCTGTTCGCCGTCGCCTGGGTCGGGCACGCCTGCGTCTGGGTGGCCCTGATGAACTTCCTCTTCGGCTGCCCCATCAGCAAGAAATTCCTGAAACCCTGGCGGCTCGTCACCGGGGTCGTCATCCTCGCCTTCCCCCTGCTGCTGCCGGTCGCCGAGGCGTGGCCGGCGATGGCGTACCTCGCCAGCTGCCTGACCTTCGGCGGGGCCGTCTTCCCCGCGATCACGGTCGCGCGGTGGTTGCGGACGTTGCCGAGTGAAGTTGCGATCACGGAAACGAAGTCGTTCGACTTCCGCAAGACCCTCGGCCCGGCGTGCGTCGGCGACGGCAAGCTCCGCGCCGCCACCGAGTTGCCGTTCAACGACGTGTTCAAGTTCGACATCACGACCGTGACGGTGACGCTGCCGACGATCCCCGCCGCGTGGGACGGCCTGACGCTGTTGCTGGTGTCCGACACGCACTTCCACGGCACGCCGAGCCGGGCGTGGTTCGACGCCGTCTTCGATCAACTCGCGGAGTTGCCGACGCCGGATGTCGTGCTGCTGGCCGGCGATTTCGTGGACACCGACGCCCACATCGAATGGATCGGCCCGCTGTTCGGCCGGCTGAAGTGGATGGAATGCGGGTTCGCCATCCTCGGCAACCACGACCGGCACCACCAGCCGGAGCGGGTCCGCGAGGAGCTGGCGAAAGTGGGTTACACCGTCCTTGGCAACGGCTGGCAAGAGGTGACGATTCGCGGCGAACGGTGCGTCGTGATCGGCCACGAGGGACCGTGGTTCGCGCCCGCGCCGGACCTGAGCGACCTGCCGGCTAGCGTGTTCCGGTTGTGCCTCAGTCACACGCCGGACAACTTCTACTGGGGCGTCCGCCACGGCCTCGACCTGATGGTGAGCGGGCACGTCCACGGCGGCGGTATCCGCGTCCCGCTGATCGGGCCGATCTTCACGCCGAGCAGATACGGCCGGCGGTTCGACCTGCCGGCGTTCAAGGTGAAAGACACGCTGCTGCTGCTCAGCCGGGGCGTCAGTGGCAAGGAGCCGGTGCGGTTCCGCTGCCCGCCGGAGGCCGTGCGCATCGTCCTGAGGAAGGGGTGAGTGGCTCGAATGCGAAGAAAGAACTAACCATAGAGACACAGTGGCACAGAGAAGTCGAAAGACAGAGAAGAGGAGAGTTCTTCTGAAGACGGATTTCTCTCTGCTCTTCTCTGTGTCCCTGCGTCTTTGTGGTTATTCTCGGCATACCCAGGAATGACACAAGTTGGCCTTGAGGAGAATCGCCGGGTTTGCGGAGAATCGGTTCTTCACGGTCGATCCGGGTCTGGCAAAACTTTCTGGCGCTTCGGGGTCGGGTGGGTCAGGGCCATTTCATGTTTCGCACTGCCGGGAGTGGATGAGGTCGATGGCCTCCTCGGGGTGGATCTGGAATCGCTCGGTCGCGGCTTCGCGGTTGGGTTCGCCGGCGGCGTGCATCCGGTGCAGGGCGGCACTGCG
>JAYTTN010000131.1:0-8547 GCA_043745295.1 Fimbriiglobus sp.
CGACCGCCAGGGAGTGGCATCCTCGCGACTGGTGCCACTCCCTGGCGGTCGCGGCTCGCAAGAAGGCCGCGTCTCGCACGAGCACTCGCGCCGACCGGCGGGTCCGCCGCTAGAATGCCCGCACCTCCCCGTTCGGTCCCCGCGAGAGCGCCATGAAAGTCCACGAGTATCAGGCGAAAGAACTGCTGGCCGGCTACGGCGCGCCGATCCCGAAACACGTCGTCTGCAAGACGCCGGACGAGGTGGCGGCCGCGTTCGACGCCATCACCGGCGGCACCGGCGGGGCGATGGTGAAGGCCCAGGTCCACGCCGGCGGGCGGGGCGCGGGGGAGTTGCTCGGCCACACCGAGAAGGTCGGCGGGGTAAAGTTCGCCTCCAACCGCGACAAGGCCAAGGCGCTCGCCGAGTTGATGTTCAAGTTCCCGCTCAAGACGCTGCAAACCGGCCCCGAAGGACAGAAGATTTCCACCCTCATCGTGCAGGCCGACGCCAAGCCGGCGAAGGAATACTACGTCGGCATGGTGCTGGACCGGGCGCTGGGCGTGCCGATCCTCATGGCCTCCGCCGCCGGCGGCATGGACATCGAGAAGGTGGCCCACGACACGCCGGAGAAGATCGTCAAGGTGCCGGTGTCGCCGGAACTCGGCCTGCTGCCGTTCCAGGCGCAGAAGCTGGCGTTCGAGCTGGGGTTCACCAACGAACAGGTCGGCCCGGTCGTCAAGATCATGATGGCGATCTCCAAAGTGTACTTCGAGAAGGACGCCAGCATCGTCGAGGTGAACCCGCTGGCCGTCACCGAGACGGGCGACGTGGTGGTGCTGGACGCGAAGATCGACTTCGACGACAACGCCGGCTTCCGGCACAAGAACCTGGAAGCGCTCCGCGACCTGGGCGAGGAGAACCCGACCGAGATTCGCGCCGGCAAGGCGAACCTGAACTACATCCAGCTCGACGGCAACATCGGCTGCCTGGTGAACGGGGCCGGGCTGGCGATGGCGACGATGGACATCGTCAAGCACCACGGCGGCAACCCGGCCAACTTCCTGGACGTGGGCGGCGGGGTGACGGCCGAGAACGCCGTCGAGGCGTTCCGCATCATCCTGTCCGACGCCGGGGTGAAGGCGGTGTTCGTGAACGTGTTCGGCGGCATCGCCAGCTGCGCCCGCATCGCCGACGCGCTGGTGAAGGCCGGCCGCGAGGTCGGGTTCCAGGTGCCGGTGGTGGTCCGGCTGGAAGGCAACGAGGTGGAGAAGGCCCGCGAGATCCTGAACGGGGTGACGGCCGAGTTGCCGATGATCCGGGTCGCCCCCGGCCTGACCGAGGCCGCCAAGATGGTCGTCGAACTGGCGAAGTGAGTCAGGACAATGGCCCTCTTCGCCGCGAGTTCACGAGCGGACCACGGTCGCCAGCTCGTGAACTCGCGGCGAAGAGGACGGGTCCGCAGGAAATCGCAAGGGGTTCCACATGAGTACCGCCGCCGCGCCGACCGCCGCCGGGCTGATGACGGCCGAGGAGTTCTTCGAGTGGTCGTGCCGTCCCGAGAACCGCGACCGCCATTGCGAACTCGAAGACGGGCGGGTGATCGACCTCGACACCGAGAGGACTGCTGACATGCCTTCGCCGGGCGACCTCCACGGGGCGATTTGCGCACTCGTCGTCTACCTCCTCCAGGGTTACTGCTTTGGGCACCGAAGCGGACGGGTCAATTCCAACGACACCGGCGTTCTCGTCCGCCGTCGCCCCGACACGATTCAGGGCGCGGACGTGCTGCTGTTCGACGCGGTGAAGGCCGTCGGCGATTTGAGCAGTGGCTACCCCACGGACATTCCCATTCTGGTCGTCGAAGTGTACTCCCCGTCGGATCGGCCCGGCCGGTTGAACCGCCGCATCGCCCGATACCACACGCACGGCATTCCGCTCGTGTGGGTCGTGTACCCCGAAGAGTTGCAGGTGGACGTACACCGCTCGAGTCAAGCCGTTCAGTCGTTCGAGATCGGTGACACGCTGGCGAACTTCCCGGAGCTGCCCGGCTTCTCGGCCCCGGTCGCCGCCCTGTTCACCCTGCCCGGCCAGCAACCCCCGACCGCCACCCCGTAATCCGAAGGATTCGCCCCATGCGCCTCACCACGACTGCCCTCGCCCTGACGTTCGCCCTCGGCTGCGGGGCCGCGCCGGACAAGAAGGACGCCGATCCGAAGAAGCCCGACCCGAAGGGCAGCACCGGGACGCCGCCGGCCGACGACCCGAAGGCGGCGGCGCAGAAGTTCGTCACCAACTTCTTCGCCGCCGTGAAGGCCAAGAAGGCCAGCCCGGACCAACTGACCGCCGACTTCAAGAAGCTGGTCGCCCCGCCGTTCGGGACGGACGACGCGGCCAAGGGCTACTCGGACGAGAGCGCCGCGACCTACCTGGAGAAGTGGGCGGCGGTGACGGCCGACGAGCCGAAGGTGGAGCCGAGCGGCGAAGTGGCGTTCGCCGCCGGCAAGCCGGGGCCGGGCGGCCGAATCCTGATGCGGCTGGCGAAGGACGGCGGGGCGTGGAAGGCGGACTGGCTGAGCAACGGCCCGCCCACGGCAGACCCGGTGTCGCTGACCGGCGGGGAGGACACCGTCGCCGTGCTGTTCGCCGTGGCCGCGTTCGCCGACGCCGCGCTGAAGAAGGATTACGCCCTGGCCGCCGGCCTGATGACCCCCGCCGGGCGGACCAAGATCGCCCCCGCCTTCGACGCCGACCTGAAGGCGGGCCGCACCTACAACCCCAGCATTCTCAAGGGCGGAATCGAGAAAGCCGTCGGCAAGGCCGACCGGGCGGCGGTGACCGGCAACAACCGCACCGGGGGCGACGCGACGGCGACGCTGGCGCTGACCGGCGGCGCGGCGCGGACCGAACTGACGCTGACGCTCGTCAAGGGGCCGAAGCCGGGCGTGTGGCTGGTGGACGCCTTCGACGCGAAGTAAACTGGTAACGTGCCATTCACAGGAGGAAGAAGAGATGTTCAAGCGCGACGATATCATTACCCTGTTGCGGGCCACGCCGTTCGTGCCGTTCAAACTGCACGTCTCGAACGGCGAGGTCTACGACATCCGGCACCCGGACATGGCGTTGCCGACGCTCGAATGGATGCACGTCGCGGTTCCGCCGGCGGGCAATCCGGAGGGGTTCGAGCGATTCGTCATTATCCAGTTGGCACACGTGGTCAAGATGGAGACGTACGCGCCGCCACAGCCGAAGCCGATCCGCAACCCGACCGCCGCCTGACCGAGGGGACGCCCCCATGCCCGACCCGCTCGCCGAGGAGTTGGACGCCGTCCGCCGGACGACCGGCTTCCAGCCGCTGAGCAAGTGGTGGGCGAAGCTGGAAATCCTGCTCGGCCTGTTCGCCGTCGGCATCGGCCTCGTCGTGGCGCTACGCCTCGCCAAGCTGCCGGACGCCGACCTGCCGTGGTGGACGTGGGCCGGGCCGGTGCTGCTCGTCATGCTCGGCGGCTACCTCGCCTTGGCCGGGCACCGCAGCCACCTGTACCAGTCGAACATCCGCCTGACGGCGCACCTCGCGCACCGCCTGCGAGATCGATCCGAGCCGGATGCGTGAGCGACGGCCTTCGAGAACCCGTCGCTCACGCTTCCGGCTCGGATCGATCTCGCGCGTCACTTCCGCTTCGGCTCGTACCCTTCCTGCCCCTTGAACAGCAGGCCCATGCCGGTCAGGTCCGTCGCGTTCGTCCGGCCGGCGATGCCGATCACCGGCGTGCCGTCGCCGCCCAGCTTGGTGAGCGCCTTCTTCTGGTCGCTGCCCACGTAGTCACTCTCGTAGCTGTCGGCCGGGTCCAGCTTGCCGTCCGTCACCTTCATGAACGTGACGGACAGGCCGTCGAACCCGAGGCCGTGCATGACCGAGATCGCGCCGACCGCGTACCCGGCCTTCGCCTTCAGTGTGACCACGGTGTCGAGCTGCGTGCCGCGCTGCACGCCGAACGACTCCTTACCGCCGACGCGGAAGATCGGCTTGGCCGAGCGGGTCATGGTGTGGCCGAACGCTTTGGCCGTGCCGATCTCGAAGCCGACCAACAGCCCGCCGTCCGGCGCGACATCCTTGAACGCCGGGTCGAACGGCCCGCCGAAGATAGTCGGCACCTTGCCCTCTGGCGGGGCCGCAACCGCGACGGCGTCGTTGGCCCGCTCGTGGCCTTTCAGCAGCAGGCCGAGACCGCTCACGTCCTTGTCGGCCACCCGCACCGCGAGGCCGACGACCGGCGTGCCGTCGCTCATCGCCTTCGCCCCCGGCGAGATGTCGTTCCACCCGACCCACTCGCTCTCGTACTTGTCGTTCGGGTCGAGCCGGCCGTTCACCACCTTCATGAAGGTGAGCGAGAAGCCGGCGCAGACGGTGCGGACCTTCGCGGTGATGCCGCCGACCGCGTACCCCGGCTTCGCCTTGACGGTGATCGGGTCGTCCGGGGCCGTGCCGAACTGCGTGCCGAACGCCTCCGTCTTGCCGACGCGGTAGAGCGGCATCACCGACCGGATGCGGTCGTCGCCGACCACGATTTCCAGGCCGACGAGCAGGCCGCCGTCGGCGTTTACCTCCTTGACGAACGCGCCGCTGCCGCCGTGAACCGTCGGCGGCTTCGGCGGCGGCCCGGCCGTGTCGCCCGGCCCCTTGGCGATCGGCCCGGCGTCCGGCAGGCGGTAGCCGGACAGGATCGTCTCGGCCTCGTCGCTCGTCACCTGATCGGCAGACCCGATCACCTGGACGATGTGGACGCGGGTGCCCAGCACGTACATCCGCACGCGGGCCGTCAGCTTGCCGGCCTCGATGACGTACTCGGCCCCCGGCATCGTGCCGGCCGTGACCGACTTCGAGTCGGTGATTCGCCCTTTCATCTCGGCGACGACGGCCCCGCGGAACAGGTCGAAGAGTTCGACCCGCGGCACCCGCACGAACGCCGGCGGCAGCACCACCGATTGCCCCTCGTACACCAGCCCGTCGGCGGTTCGACCCGCCACCGAGCTGATGCGGACGAGGTGTCCGTTCACCGTCGAAGTCCGCCCCCGGTCGGTCTGGCGGGCCGGCTTCTGCGGCACCCACATGACGAACGTCTTGTCGGCCGGCGCGTACTCTTTCCAGCCGTCCGGCGGCGGCCCGGTCACGTCGCCGAACCGCGATGAGAGCGGGAACACTGTCACCCGCGTCGTCACCGCCGGCTTGTCCGCCGGTTCCAGCACCACCTGCACGAGCAGCTCCCCGTCCGCCGCCGGCAGGGTGATCTCGGCCACGCCGACGCCCTTCTCGACCGTCAGCGCGACCGCCTTGCTGCCCGGCAGTTCGTCGAGGGATTTCGCGTCGGGCCGCTTGGCCTTCGGCGCGACGACGAAGTAGTGCGCCGTCGCCTTCCGCAGGTTGCCCGTCGGGTCGATCAGTGCGACCTCGACGCGGGCGGTGACGGGGCCGTCGGTCTTCTTCTGCGTCCGGACGCGGACCCGGCCGACCCGCCCGCGCATCATCTCGCCGAGTTCGGCCGCGGGGATGACCAGTCCGATGCCCTGGCTGTCGCGAATGGTCGCCACGGCGACGCCGACCAGCTTGCCCTTCGCGTCCACCACCGGCCCGCCGCTGTTGCCGGGGTTCAGGTTGCCGTCGATCTGGATCACCGACAACTCGCCATCGACGCCGGTGCGGAGGCTGGAGATGGACGCCTTGCCGACCGTGATCGCCGGCGACCCCTTGTCGGTCGCCAGGGCCTTCCCGAACGGGAAGCCGAACGTGTACACGGGCAGGGTCTCGGCCAGCTTCGCCGGGTCGGCGGACGGGATCGGCCGGGGCGGCTCCTTCACCCCCGTCACGCGGAGGACGGCCAAGTCGCGTTCGGGGTCGGTGCCGGCGATGGTGGCGGGGAACGACCGCTCGGTCTTGGTGCCGCTGTCGAACACCACCGACAGCGCGGCCGGTTTTCCGCCGCGGGCGTCGGCCGGCGGTTTCGCGGCGGCGACGTGGTCGTTGGTGGCGATCAGCAGCGTCTTGTCGTCGCCCGCGACGACGAACCCGGAGCCGGTGGCCGTCCAGCCGTCCCCCTCCAGGCGGACGAACACGGTCGATTTCTTTACCGCGACGACGGTCTCCGGCGCGATGGCGTCGTCCGCGCGAACGGAAGGAACGAGGCCGGCGAGGCCGGTCACCAGCAGGAGGTGTCGGAACACGGGCGGAACTCCTCGGCGAGTGCGCGGGGGCAAGCGGTGCGCGGTTCGAGTCCACGCACAGTTTACAGGCACGTCCGGCGCGGTGGGCGGTTTTCCCACCTCTCCGCTCGATCACCCGACTCGGCATCAACTCGCCCACGCCACCGGCCAGTCGGCGCACCGCCGGCAGACGAACGCATGGCGGTTCCCCGGCGCGGGCAGGGTCAGCCCGTGCGCCTTCGAGAACCCCGTCACGTTCGGCTTCGCCTGCTCCTCGCTCGGGATCCAACTCGGCTCGCCGTGCTCGTCCGAATCGACGGTCAGCAGGTAATCCATGCCGCGCTTGCAGGTCGCGCACGCCGGCGGGTTCGCTTCGCCAAGCCACCATGGGAAGCCGCCGACCTTCGTGCCCGGCGCGGCGCTGAGGTGCTTCCGGTAAAAGTCCACCGGGTCCGCCCCCGCGCTCGGCTTCCACGCCCTGATCTTGTCGCCCAGCGGCGTCACGCGAACGGTCGCCCAGTCGGGCAGCTCCGTCACCTGTTCGGGGAACATCCGGCACGCCACCGGGACGTAATCCGTCAGCGCGAACTCGGTGCCGGGGTACTCCGCGGCCGTCTTCGCGTCCGCCGCCTTCCGCCAGAACAGTTGCGGCTTCGGCCCGTGCTTGTCGTGGTCGCGCGGCGACCACAGCACTTGCAGCAGGTCCGTGTTCGGCTTGAACTTGACCGACGGCGGCGCGTCCTCCATCCGCACTTGCAGCACCGGCACCAGAGGGATGGCGAACCGCTCGCACGTCGGCCACGGCTCGGCTTCGGGCCACGAGAACCGCCCGCCCATCTTGGATTCGCCGGCGGCGGGTTCGTCGCCGTAGCGCGGGTGGAGCCGAACCGTCGCCTTCAACCGCGTCCGCAGGTCGAGGTCGGGGAACCGCTTCGCCAGATCGTCCGGCCGCGGCGGGGTGGTCCGCTTCGCGGTCGCGGCTACGCGGTACACTTCGAGCATTCGCAAGTGTTCCTCCCGCGCCTTCCGCTGAACGGGGATGACGCGAGCTTCGGCGGCGGACACCCGCCCCGCGCCGGATGCGCTGGGTTGGCGACCGCAACCGGTCGCCACGGCGGAACCGGCGGCCGAGGCGAGGAACTGACGGCGGTTCACGGACCTTCCTCCGGGGGCAGCACACCGCGTATGATAGGCACGTTCGATTCCCCCCTCTCCGGAGTTCACCCGATGCGCCTGCTCCTCTCCCTGGCGGTCCTGGCCGCCCCCGCCGCGTTCGCCGACGACAAACCCGCCGGCGAGTGGAAGCCGATCTTCGACGGCAAGACCCTGGACGGGTGGACGCCGAAGATCAAGGGGTACGCCCTCGGCGACAACTTCGGCGACACGTTCAAGGTGACGGACGGCAAGATGGTGGTCGGGTACGAGAAGTACGACAAGTTCGACGACAAGTTCGGCCACATCTTCCACAAGGACAAGTACTCGCACTACCGCGTCCGCGTCGAGTACCGGTTCGTCGGCGAGCAGTGCAAGGGCGGCCCCGGCTGGGCATTGCGCAACTCCGGCGTCATGATCCACTGCCAGGACCCGAAGACGATGGCGAAGGACCAGGACTTCCCGGTCTCGGTGGAGGTGCAACTGCTCGGCGGCAACGGCAAGGACGCGCGGCCGACGGCCAACATGTGCAGCCCCGGCACCAACGTGGTGATGAACGACAAGCTGTTCACCACCCACTGCACGAACTCGAAGTCGAAGACGTTCCACGGCGACGAGTGGGTGACGGTGGAGGTGGAGGTGAACGGCGGCGGGGTGGTGAAGCACTTCGTCAACGGCGAGCAGGTGATCGAGTACAGCAAACCGCAGTACGACCCGAAGGACGCCACCGCCAAGAAGCTCATCAAGGATCCGAAGAACCTGATCATCGAGGAAGGATACATCTCCTTGCAGTCCGAGAGCCACCCCATCGAGTTCCGTAAGGTCGAGGTGATGGTGCTGAAGAAGTGATCGTTCCGAGCCGGAAGCGTGAGCGACGGTCTTCGCTGAATCCGTCGCTCACGCTTCCGGCTCGGACTTGTCCTCAATCCGAAAACCTGGTCCCCAATCGCTCGCGGAAGGCCCGTCGCACGTCGTCGGCCATCGGGATGCCGCCGCAGTCCAGTTCGCACATCCGCGACAGGTGCGGCGACTCGGCCAGCGGCAGTAGCACCCGCCCGCCGAGGCGCGGGTTGCCGGACAAGTCCAGCCAGAACAGCCGGCTCAGTCGCGGCGATGTCGCCAGGATACGCACCGTGTCGCCGGTCAGGTTGTTGCCCGCGATGCCCAGCCCGTACAGCCGCCACGCGGCGCGGTTCAGCACCAAGTCCACCGACCGAT
>JAYTTN010000132.1:0-2328 GCA_043745295.1 Fimbriiglobus sp.
GAAATCCGCGTCATCCGCGTCCCTCTTGTTGAATGTCATCCACCCTTTCCACCGGCACCATCTTCGGCTGCGGCAGGGTCACGCCGTACACGCCGCCGAAGTGGTCCCACAGCTCGGCGAAGGTGGCGTGCAGGAAGCCGAACACGCGCGGTTCCGGGTGGTCGGCCAGGTACTGGCGGGCCAGCTCCCCCATCCGCTCGTCGTACTCCTTCTTCGAGTGCGTGTGGACCGAGTACCGCCCCTCGTGCCGGCGGATGTCGCCGTCGAACTTCGGCCCGATGTGGTACAGCTCGTGGAACACGGTCGTCAACTTCTGCTCGAACGGCTGGTCGAGGAACCGGGGCAGGCAGAGGGTGACGAAGTACAGCTGCTCGCGGCCGTCGGCGAAGTACCGCTGCACCTGGTACAGGCGGCCGCGCCGCCGGCGGTACAGCCCGCCGTCGCGGAACCGCAGCGGCGTCACCCGCGCCAGCAGCCCGTGCCGCTCGGCCGTCCGCGACGGGGTGAAGGTGAACAGCATGGCCGACAGGTCGAGGTGCGCGAACGTCGGGCAGCGGCCGACGATGTCGGCGCACAGCCGGCGGAGGGCGGCGGTGACGTGGAACGGCGAGCGGTCGTCGCGGCGGACGGGCGGGCGGGTGTGCGACACCCAGCGGCGGGGCAGCGGCCGCGCGGCGGCCGCGCCATAGTGGAACTCGCCCGCCCAGCGGCGAGCGCATGTCGAGTCGGCCGGTCCAGTCATCGGGCGACGCTCCGCGCGGGAGTCGGCATGGTAGGCGGCGGCCGACGGCGGGTCAACGCGCGCGGCGGCGAGGGGAGTTCTCGGCGAACCGGATTTTCCGCCCCGGCCGCGTGGCGGAGGCGGGGGCCGGGAGTAGCATGAGGCGGAATCCCCCCGCGCCCGCAGGCCCCGGTCGATGCCGCCACCGGCCACCCCCGACGAACTGTTCGACGTGATCGACCGCAGCGGGCTGCTGACGGCCGAGGCGGTGCGGCCGTACCGCCCGACGCCCGGCCGTCCGGCCACCGCCGCCGCCATCCTCGCCCGCATGACGGCCGACGGCGTCATCACCCCGTTCCACGCCAAGCACCTCGCCGGCGGCCGGTACCGCGGCTTCTTCCTGACCGACAAGTACAAGCTGCTCGCCCACCTCGGCACCGGCGGCATGGGCCACGTCTACCTGTGCGAGCACCTGCTGCTGCACCGGCTGGTGGCGGTGAAAGTCCTCCAGACGGCGGCCGTCGCCGAGGCGGGCGGGGCCGTCGAGCGGTTCTTCCGCGAGGCCCGCGCGGTGGCCGCCCTGGACGACCCGAACATCGTCCGCGTGTTCGACATGGACCGGTCGGCGACCGCCCCGTTCATGGTCATGGAGTACGTGGACGGCGCGACCCTGCACGCGCTGGTGGCCGCCGGCGGGCCGATGACCATCGCCCGCGCCGCCAACTACGCCCGGCAGGCGGCCCTCGGCCTGGCGCACGCGCACGCGGCCGGCCTCGTCCACCGCGACGTGAAGCCGGGCAACCTGCTGGTGGACCGGGCCGGGGTGGTGAAACTGGTCGATCTGGGCCTCGCCCGGTACTGCACCGACACCGCGAAGAACAAGAACCTGACCGCCCAGTTCGACGCCAACAACGTCGTCGGGACGGCCGACTTCATCGCCCCGGAGCAGACCCGCGACAGCTCGGCCGTGGACATCCGGGCGGACATCTACAGCCTGGGCGGGACGCTCTACTACTTCCTCACCGGCCGCTCGCCGTTCGAGCACGGGACGATCGGCCAGAAGCTGGAGTGGCACCAGTCGAAGCCGCCGCCGCCGCTGGCCAACTACCGCAAGGGGGTGCCGGACGGGCTGGTCGCGGTCCTCGACAAGATGCTGGCGAAGAACCCCGACGACCGGTACGCCACGCCGGCCGAGGTGGCGGAGGCGTTGGCCCCGTGGGGGGACCGCCCGGTGCCGCCGCCGACGGCGGACGAGATGCCCGAGATGGCGGCGTCCGCGTACCGCCTCGACCTGTCCCCGCCGCCGCCGTCGGTCCTCACGCGCGCCGGTGCCGTCCCGCTCCCGCGGGCCGAACCCGACCGGCCGCCGGCCGAAGTTCGGGTCGCGCCGGAGCCGCCGCCGGTCCCGGAAACCGAAGAGGCCCCGACTCTCGCCGAGCCGCCCGCGCCCGTGCCCCGCTCCGGGAATCGGGGCTGGCTGTTCGCGTCGGTCGTGGCCCTGCTCGCGGCCGTCGCGCTCGCCCTGTGGCTGATCTTCGGCGGTGCCACGCGGTAGGGTTGGTGTTACCGAAGGTTTCAAAAACCCCACCCCCCGTCCCCCTCCCCAT
>JAYTTN010000133.1:0-8499 GCA_043745295.1 Fimbriiglobus sp.
CGTACTGGTCGAAGAACGGGCGGCGGTTGCCGGCGGTGTCGCGGTCGGTGCCGGCCGGGCGGAGCGGGGCGAGCAACCCGTCGAGTCGGTCGAAGTACTTGAAGCCGGACAGCGGACGGGCGGGGGCGGACGGCGCGGTCATGGGTCGAACCCTGGCGGATCACCACAGACTGCCTCCACCCGCCCCGTGGCGCAAGTCCCGTGCCGAACGGTATTGGAAGACGGAAACAGAAGCAGACTAACCACAGAGGCACAGAGACACAGAGAAGACATGAGGAGAGTTGAAATCCTGAAAACTCTCTTTCCTCTCCTGCCGTTCTTCTCTGCGTCTCTGTGTCTCTGTGGTTAGAGCAGACTTCAGGGTGGTGTATCGCCTTGTTAGCTCGCCGCGCGAGCAAGGGCCAAGCCGCCGTGGCAGACGACCGGGCACCGCGGCACCGCATCGGCCAGCGGCCCTTGCTGGCGCGTCGGGCTAACAAAACCAAGCCGCTACATCGCCCCGAAGTCTGCTCTAGTGCCCTCTTGATCGAACCGGAGTCTCCATACCCCGCCTCCTCTCCCTCCTCGCCAGCCTTCTCGCGGTCGCGGCGGCCGTCGATCCGCCGCCGGTCATCCCCGACGTGGACGGCCAGCCGCTCGCCGCCAACGCCGAGCGACTGGCGAAGGCGCTGGAGTTCCTCGGCACGCCGTTGCCGGCCGACGACGCCAAGGCGCTCGCCAGGGCCGTCGCCGATCAGGGTGCCGCCGCCCTGCTCGGCGACGCTGATGAACTTCTCCTCCAGCGTCTCTTGATCGACGTGACTGAAGTGAACGTCGAAGAACTCCATCCCGCCGATCTTCTTCAACTGCTCCTTGACCCGCCGGCGGGCCTCCAGCGCGTACTCCAGGCACCGCCGCACCGCGTCCTTCGTGTACTCCTCGTTCGGGTACAAGCAGCTTTAGCAGCCCGGACACGGTGTGCTTGACGGCGATGGTGTCCCGCTGGTTCAGCTCGCGGCCCAGCCCGAAGTGCTTGCCGATCGCGTCCGCGAAGCTCCGCTTCCGCATCTCGCGGACCCACACGGCGAGGTAGTCCACGATCAGCCCGTACTGGTTCGTGAAGAACTCGGGCCGCATCTTCGGGATCTCCCAGCCGGGGACGTAGGCGTGGAAGCGGTCGAAGAACGCGCTGTCGATCATCGCCTCGGGGAACGGGGCGAACAGGTGGCTCGTCTTCACCAGCGTGTCCACCGGCCGGTTGATGTTGCCGACGAACACCATCGAGGCGTAGGCGCCGATCCAATCCCGGCCACGGGCGAACGACCCCGAGGCCATGTAGTCCTTCGTGATCTGGACGCCGTCCTTGTCCTCGAAGCTGATCCCCGCGACCACGTCGAACGCGACCACGTCCCACACGCCGACCAGCCCGACCGTGCGGCGGGCCATGTTGTAGGAGAGGTTCGCGACCGTCGTCTGCCCGCCCGAGACGAGGATCGAGTTCGGCGAGATATCCTCGTAGATGTGGCTCTTCCCGGTTCCGCGAGGGCCGAGTTCGCACAGGTTGAAGTCGTTCTCGACCAGCGGCACCATCCGGGCCAGCAGGTGCCACTTCACCCGCTCGGTGAAGTTGGTCGGCTCCATCCCGGTGGACCGCAGCAGCACGTCGATCCACTGGGCCTCGGCGAACGACCGGCGGGCCGCGAACAACTCGTCCAGATCCATGTTCGGCATCTGGATCGGCTTCAGTTCCTGCAACTCGAACGGCGACCCCTTGGCCTCCTCCTCGAAGAAGTACTCCAGGGTGAGGATGCACCAGATGCCGCCGGCGAGGAGCTTCTCGTACTGGCGGACGACGGTGCTGGGAACCTCGACGCCCTTCACCCCGAGGTTGGCGAGCAGGGCCTCGTACACGTCCCGCTTCTCGTTCGGGGCGACCGACACCTTGTCGATCACCTTCATCCGCCCCCGCTCGCGGATGTCCGACTTGACCTTCTCGGCCTCGTCCGGTCGGACGTAGTTCTCCGACAGCACCTTCTTGACGGTCGCCAGCCCTCGCGGATCACCTCCTCGTCGCTCGACGCGCAGTAGTTGCCGAGCGGGTATTCGAGGACGTACACGGGGACGTTGGCCCCCTCCTTGACGAGCTCGGTCAAGTCCTTGAGGTCGACCTTGCCGGGGAAGTGGCGGATCGGCAGGTCGTCCAGGACGGGCCGGCGGTCGGGGGGTCAGAAGTCATCGCGAATCGCCCTGTCGATCACCACCGGGACGCTCTGCTGCTCGATGCCGGTCGCGGCGTCGGTCAGGGCGAGGCGGTACGGCGTCTTCTCGTCGTACTTCCGGTCTTGCAACGCAAGGTTCACCCACGCCCGCCGTTCGTCCATGTTGGGTGCGGTGCTGTCGAACGTCACGGCCTCGACGTTCGTCACCGGGGTCGCCCCCTCGTACACGGCGACCCGCAGGGTGACCGCACCCGGTGGCTCCCGCCGAGAACCGCGACCGCGACCGGCCTCGCCTTCGTGTCCGCCGCCGACTTGCCCCGGACGTGCTTCACCGTCAGCACGGGGACGACGATCTCCTGCGGCATGGCCCCGCCGTGGACGAACTTCGCGCCGCCGGTGAAGTGGAAGCGGTTCGCCCCCTTCGGAATCCAGAACTCCATGTCCCCCTCGGCCCCCGCCGTCTCGGCGGTCGAGCCGCGCCATGCGGCCTCATGCGTCGGCAGGGCGGTGCCGAGCAAGTACCGCTTCTCGGCGATGACGGTGCCGGCGGGCCGCTCGTCCAGCTTGCTCTTGGCCGTCTCCGTGGGCGGCGACTCGGTGAAGAGGAAGCCGTGATCCGCCGTGACGAGGACGTGGTGGCCGTTGAGGTTGTTCACGACGTAGCCGACCACCGCCGCCAGCTTCTCGACCGCCGAGCGGACGCCCTCGAAGGTGCGGCCCTCGGTCCCGGCGTCGTCGCCGACCTTGTCCACGATGTCGTGGTAGACGTACACCACCCTGCGGTCCTTCACGAACTCCCGGCCCTCGTCCTTCTTCATCGCCATCAGGTCGTCGTACTTCACCGCGACCCCGCCCACGGCCTTCAGCACGGCAATGCGGCTGGCCAGCCCGGAGGTCGGCAGCCCGTCCGCGAGGACCGCCTCGCCGTTGTACGCGAGCGACTTGTGGGGCAGCAGGCTCGCCATGCCGAGCGCAGTGTGCGACGGCAGGACGCCCAGTTGCGAGGTCAGCGTGGCCTCGAAGCGGTACTTCCCGTTCAACTCGTCGGCCAGTTCGCGCGCCGCCTCGTACCGGAAGGCGTCGGAGACGATGACGAACGCCCGCCGGCTGTCCCCCTCGTCCAGCCACGGCTGGACGTGCCGGCGGTAGAAGTGCCGCTGCGGGTTCACCCCCTCGATCTGCCACCTGGCGAGCAGCCCGCCCTCCACGAACCGGCCCACGCCGCCGCGAGTGCCGGGACGTACCAGTTGGCGTACACCGCCTCGACCTCGGTGCGCAGATCTTTCAGGCCGTCCTTGCCGACGCTCCGGGCGACCCCGCACGCCTCGCAGAAGTGGCGGTACAACTGGTCGAAGCGGTAGAGTTCGGCTTCGCAGGCCCGGTACATGGCCCCAGCGTCGGGGTAGTCGAAGCCGTGCCGGTGGCGGTTGCGCAGGTCGAAGAACGCGGCAGCCGCGACCGGGGCGGTGTACGCGGCGTGGAGGGCGGCCCGCTGCCCGGACGGGTCCGGCAGCGTCGGGGAGGCCCAGTGGCCCGCCTGCCGCCGGCCCGCGACGGCCCGGCGAGGGCCTGCGGCACGTCGGCCCTGGCGTAGTGGCCGTAGTCGGTGACGAACAGCCGCAGGAGGAGGTTCTCGAGCGACGGGTCGGCCTCCCCGTACCCGAAGGTAGCCGTCGCGAACGCCCAGAAGGGCTTGTCGAGTTCGAGGTACTCCACCTGACCCCAGGCGGCGGGCGGGGCGACGAGGTCGAGGTCGTCGCCGGCGTCGAGCCAGCCGTGGAACAGGGTCCGCACCAGGGCGAACAACTCGGGCTGGTCGGCCTTCAGCACGACGGCGAGCATCTTCCGGTCGAGGTCGGCGGCGGTGTCGTCGGGCAGGACGAGGGCCTTGAGCTTCTGGAGCCGGTCCTTGGCGTCGAAGAACTTCCGGCGGTCGTTCAGGTGCTGCCGCAGGTGGAGCTGCTTGAGGCCGAGTTCCTGAAGCCGGATCGACGCCCGGTCGGCGCGGAAGCTGCGGCTGAAGAGGCGGATGTCGAGCAGCCAGTCGCTCTCGAAGTCCGGCTCCTCGGCGGGCGAGTACAGCAGGAACTTGTCCGTGGGCCGCTCCAGTCCTCTTCTGCGATGCCGCCGACGAGCTTGCGGAGGATCGAGTCGGTGTGCAGCAGGCTCTCGGGCAGGACGAGTTCCGTCTCGTCTTCGATCTTCTCGAACAGGAACGGCATGGCCGAGTGAAGGGCGTTGCACTGGGCGATGAGCAGCAGGCGGTAAAGCTCGGTCTCCTTGCCGTCGAGCTTCAGTTCGACGACCAGCGGCTTTTCAGGCCCGGCAGTTCGACGTGTTCGGCCTTCTCCAGAACCTCCGGGGTCGCCTTGCCCTCGGGGTGGCTGAGGACGCGGTAGCTGGCACCGCCCTCGCCGTTTTCGAGGTACTCATGGATCTCCATGAAGCGGATGGCGACGAGGCGGTTGAACCATGTGTAGGCCAGCGTCTCCATCGTGGCCGCGAAGCCGTCGCGGTTGACCCGTGCCTCCAGAGCCTTGCGCTGACCGCCCACGGCCTTGGGGAACGGACGCCCGCCGATCACGACCACGTCGCCCTTCTCGGTCTTGGTGGCCGTCAGCCCGAAGTGCGCGGCGCGATCCGTCACCGCCTGGAGGAACTCCCGGCGGGCGAGCGGAGCGTAATTGCGGACGGCAGCACGATTCGTCGAATTCACCACGAAACACACGAACCACACGAAAAAAAGACAAGAAAGACAACAAAGTCAAGGATCAGAGAACGATGCGTTCGTATTCCACCTTGGGATAGTGGCCGAAGTTCACCGACAAGCCGAGCTTGTGACCCGTCGCGTGAAGATAATTGTGAACCTGAGCGCGATGCTCCGGGGCGAGGGCGGAGACGGCCTTGATTTCCACGATGATCTTGCCGTAGCAAATAAAGTCGGGGATGTACGTCTGAGTCAGCCGACGGCCTTTATAGTTCAGCGCCAACTCCACTTGCGGGAGGAACGGAATCCCTTGCGCCGCGAGTTCCAATTCCAGACACTCCTGATAGACGGCTTCGAGAAAGCCGCAGCCCATCACCTTGTAGACTTCAAAACAGGCCCCCATGATGCGATAGCTCTCGTCTTTGAACACGATCTCCATGATGTCCCCTCAACGGATCGGAATCCGCCCACGGCGTTGCAGGGCGGCTTCCAGTTCGGCCCGCAACGCAGCCAGGAATGCCTCCACTTCTTCTGAAGTCTCCAGATACGTCTTACTCAGCAGATCGGCGGGCCGAACGATCTTCTGTCTCTTAATTTCTTTTGTCTTATTTTCGTGTGCTTCGTGTGTTTCGTGGTTCTCAATCCTCTTCACGGCGGCGTCGAACGCCTTCACGGCCTCGGACTCGGCCTGGGCGACGTGGGCCACGCTCTCGTCCTGCCGCACCTGGGCCTTCAGCGCGTCCAGCGGCTGCACGCAGGCCGACCGCAGGGCGGCATCGCCGCCGACCTTCGCCACGTCCTGCGTGAGCGTGCCGACGAGGCCGTCGATGCGGCTGACGGCCTTCTGCCGGACTTCGGCGACCAGGGCGTCGTGAACCCCGGCGGCGGCGGCGATCAACCCCTCGCCCTCCTGAATCAAGCCGTAGGGGGACGGCGCGGCCAGGATCTCCTGCACCCGTTTGAACGCCGGGCCGGCGGTCGCATGGCGCTCCAGTTCGAGCCGGTTCTTCTGGAAGCGGTCGCGGGCCTTGCGGAGCTTGTCCCGGGCAGTCTTCTGGTGGCCGTAGAAGTGGGACACTTCTTGGTAGCTGTCGGCGAGGTCTTCGAGGTCTTTCCTGAGCAGGTTGAACTGCTCGACGAACTTGAACCCGTCCGCGATCCCGAGCCGCTTCTTGACCGGCGCGAAGCCGTCGTCAATCGCCTCCTTGCCGGGGTAGTCGCCGGTGTCGGCCAGCGGCTTCGCGGTGGCGAGGTAATCGTGCCAGTCGCGCAGCTTGTTCTTGAGGTAGATGACCTGCCCCTCTTCGCCGTCCGGCCCCATCTCGGCGAACAGCTTCTCGCCCAGGTTGCGGGCCGACAGGAGTGCCTTGGGGTCGGCGGTCTGCCGCTTCTGGACGAGGATCTTCCGCCGCTTGGCCGGGGCGTTGATGGCCTCGTACACCTTGTCGGTCGGCACCTGCCCTCCGTCCAGCAGCAGGACGACCTCGCCCGGCACGACGAGCCGGGCCAGGAGCAGGAGGACTTCCTCTTCCGGCCATCCGTAGGGCCGCAGGGCGTAGCGCTTCTTGATCGAGTCGTGGAGGACTGTCTGGCGGCTCTGGATGCCGGCCAGGGCGACGTGGTTGCGCAGGTCTTCGAGGGCGTCCGGGTTGGTTTCCCCCTTCTCGAAGAGCAGTTGCTCCTTGGCGAGGTCGTTGCCGCGCAGGACGGCCTGGATCTCCTTGAGCGGCTCCGGGGACAGCCGCTTCGGGTGGCCCATCCGGTGGAAGGTGTTCCGGATCAGGTATTCGAGGGCTTCCTCCAGAACGCCCTCGGCGCTGGCGGACTTCACCTTCAGCGGCTGGCCGGCGGCGTACACCTCGGCCCCGGCGATCATCGTGCCGAGGAGTTGCACCAGCCGCTCCCGGCGCTGTTGGTTGTCCTGGCCCCGCTCCGAGAGGATGCGCACCGTCGATTGCACCAGGGTGCCGTCGTTCTTCCGCTTGAGGTACTTGTCGGTCTGCAACCAGACGCGGAGTTCGCGGCCCAGGCCGTCGTCTTTGGCCAGACGCAGGATGACGTGTCCGCCCTCGGCCATGCTCTCCAGCAGGCAGCGGGCCTTCTCGCAGCCGTCGTACTGGTCGGCCAGCGGCGTGACGACGGACACCAGCAAGGCACCGTCCGCCCGGTTGCCGACCGGGTGCAGGTCGCAGAGCCGGTTGAAGGTGAAGTCCATCTTGTCGGCCGAGTAGCGGTGCTTGCGCTGCCCCTTCAGCACGTCGTCGAAGACGATCTCGCCGAGCAGCTTCGCCTCCTCCCCGCCGGTCAGATCGACTTGCTCGATCTCCTTGTTGATGTCCCGCTCTTCGTTGGTCAGGAAGAAGAAGTTCTCGCCGTTGCGGCTGATGAGGGTTTCCTTCTCCAGCCGGGCGAGGCTCTCCTCGATCTTCCGCTTGAGGGCCAGCCGGTCGGCGTCGATCCTGTCCAGGCAGAGGGTGACGAAGTTGTCGATGTTGCTCTTGAACTCCTCGACGCAGCGGACGAGGAACAGCACCTGAAGCAGCAGCGGGCTGCCCCTGACGGCGGCGGCGAGGACGGCGTGCGTGGCGACGTTGCCCTTGCCGTCCTCGACCAGTTTCCAAAGGCCCGAATCCATCGTCTCCGGCCGCCCCCGGATGAGTTTCACCAGCCGGCTCGCCGTCGCCGGGCTGCGGGCCTGGAGGACGTTCCGCTCGACGACGGCATCCCGCCAGCCCTTCGCGTCCAGCCCCTGGAGCGGCAGTCCGGCGACGACGCGGCGTTCCGGCACATTCAGTGCGCCGGCGGTGATGTCGGCCTTGTACGTCACCCCCGCGACACCCACCATGTCCACCTTCCGCGACGACCGCCCCGGCGGAACAGCCGGGGTGAAAAGAGCTTGGGCCGCTTGCCAGAGATAAAGTACAGGTTTATCATGAGGGCGTACAAGGTTGGTAGCGACCGCCCTCCAAAGAATCGGGCCATCAGGATGAGAGCAATCGGCATTACCGTGCGCTGCGTTCGTGAAACGCTCGGGATGACGCAGAAAGCCGCCGCCGAAGCCCTCGGCGTCTCGTCCGTTCACCTGTCGAACGTCGAGCGGGGCGTGACACCGCCGTCCGCCTCGCTGATGTCACGATTCGCGGCGGTCTACGGCATCGACGTTTACGTCCTGAACTACTGCACCGGAGACGATCACGACGACGCTCCCGAGGGGGTCAATCTGGCCCGCCGCAAGCTGGCCGAGGCGTTGCGGCAACAACTCGGCAACAACGTGTCGGCGGGATGACCAACAGTGGTCGTGTCCCGTGCCGCGTTGATCGTCCAGCTAAAAGCCGTGGGGCGAGAACGCATGCCGCGCATCCCTTCTCGCCCGCCGCTCGATCTCTCCGGCAAGTGGGTCGTGGTCGAGCTGCCGTCGATGACGGACGACTACCTCGACCTGACGCCCGATCCCCACGTCCTCATCACGCACACCGAGTTCGAGCGATTCTCGGGAACCTTCCAGTTCGGTGCGCAGCAAGGCGAGATCGACGGCAGGGTGGACGAGGTCTGGACGCATGCGGCGGCGCTCTTCTTCACGTTCGTCGGCACCGA
>JAYTTN010000134.1:0-8496 GCA_043745295.1 Fimbriiglobus sp.
GGCGAACCGCCCCTCCAGATCCGCCCGCTGGCCCGCCGTCAGCCGCACCGCGTGCTTTTTGGAACGCTCCGCGTCCATGCCCCACCTCCTGTGGGGATCGTGCTAGGCCGTATTGACTGAAGCTGGGCAACGTTGGCGACTCAGGCGAGCATGATGGCGATGGCGGCGACCCAGACGAAGCCGAGGACGTTCCGCGCCTTCTTGTCGTACCGGGTGGCCACCCGCCGGTACTGCTCGACCCGCCCGAAGAACCGCCCGACCGCGTTCCGCTCCTCGTACAGGTGCCGGTCGTACTCGATCACCGCCGTCCGGTTCTTCCGCGGCGGGATGCACGGCTCGGCCCCCGGTCCGCGGATCGCCTCCCGGTTCGAGTCCGCGTCGTACCCCTGGTCCGCCAGCACCGCCGTCGTCTCCACCCCGGCGATCAGGGCCGGCAGGTGCGGGCTGTCGGCCGCGTTCGCCCCGGTCGGGTGCAACCGCACCGGGTGGCCGAGCGGGTTCGCCGCGGCGTGCAGTTTGGCGCCGAATCCGCCGCACCCGCGGCCCAACGCCCGGGCCGGTTGGCCGCCGCTGCCGCTCCTTTTTTTCGCGCCGGCGGCACGCGGGTGGGGCGGACGCGACTGCTGTCCGCGCTCCGCCACTCGGTGTCGTCGTCGCGGAGTGCGGCCGCCACCCGCTCCCACACCCCCCGCTGGCACCAGCGGTGGTACCGCGGCCACGAGCCGTTCGGCTTGCCGACGGCGGTCGGCAGGTCGGCCCAGGGGATGCCCGTCTTGGCCAGGTAGCGGACGACGTTCACGAACAGGCGGGTGTCGTCGCCCACCCCGCCATGCCCGCCCGCCTGTCCCGGACGCAGACGGGCGATCCGCGCCCAGTGATCGTCACTCGGGTCGTGGCGGCTGAACATCGCGGCTCCGGCGAGGGAATTCGGCTACCCCGCTGTCGCAGACCGCCTACGTTCAGTCAATACGGGCTAACAAGACAAAGCCACTGTCCAATCGGATTCGGTGTCACTTCCAGTCGAAGCCGAGGAGCCAGTCGCCGTGGGCGGTGTACACCTCCTTGGCGTTCTTGCCGTCCGGGTCGCACACCGTCACCCGGTGCGGGTTGCGGGTCGGCTGGCCCGGCGGCGGCGGCAGGAACTTCTGCTCGACATAAGCCACCTTCTTCCCGTCCGGCGACCACGCCAGCCCGCAGATCCGCCACTCCGGCTTCTCGCCCGAATCCTTCACCACCGTCCGCGTCTTGGTCGCCAGGTCGATCACCGCCAGGCCGTGGAACTTGAAATCGGCGTCCTGGAACTGTCCGTTGCCGAGGGGCGTGTAGGTGGCGTAGTGCTTCACCTTGCACAGCAGCCGCTTGCCGTCCGGGGAGAACACCGGCCGCAGGTTGTCGAAGCTCGCGTTCAACTCCAGCAGCGGCGTCGGCTTGTCCGTGCCGACGGTCCACAGGTGGGCCTTCTGGTGCCACTGCTTCGGGGTCATCTTCCACTCGTCCACGACCGTCGTCTTGCCGTCCGGGCCGACGGCCCGGACGAAGAAGTCGGCCGGCACCGTCAGCGCCGTCCGCTTGTCGGTCGTCGGGTTGTACACCCAGTTTTCCAACTTCCCGTTGCCGCCCCGCTCGTAACCCCGGACGTACAGCGTCTTGCCGTCGCCGATCCAGTGGAAGCCGTTCAGGATGACGCCGTCGAGTTCGGTCGCGGCCGCCTTCCCGTCGAGGTCGAACAGCCGCAAGTGGCCCTGGTGGTTGTCGTCCCGGAACTGGAACGCGATCCGTCTGCCGTCCGGCGAGAACGCGGCGTCCGCGCTGCCGTGGGTGTGGACCTTCGGGATCGCGTCCGGGGACGGCAGCTCGGCGCCGTCCGGCTTGATGAGCTGCGGCTTCTCGTCCACCCAAATGAGGATGCGACCCGTTTGGCCCGCCTTCGGGACGGGCACCGGCGCGTTGCGGCGTAGTTGCGCGTCGGCGGTGGGGTAGGCGGCGACGCCGAGGCCCAGCAGCACGGCCGCGACGACGGCCGCCAAAACCGGCTTGAATTGGGTCGGGAGCATGGGTCGGGTGTCTCCGCCGAGTCGGCATCGGTTCTCCACCACACGCCATCATACCCGTCCGCAGACGCGCCGTCACTTCCAGTCGAGGCCGAAGATGTGGACCTGGCCCTTCAGTTCCAGGAGTGGCTTCGGGTCGCTGCCGTCCAGCTTGCGGACGGTCACTTCCGGTTTGTGCTCGGGAAGTTGTCGAATCGCCCCGCCCCCGCCGACCGGCACGGGCGCGGCCGGCCCCGGCGGCCTCGCCGCGCCCGTGATCACGTCCCGCTGGACTACCAGCTTCATCCCGTCCGGCGACCACGCGGCGTTCCGGATGAAGAGCGTGTCCTCGCCCAGCTTGACCACGGTCTCCTTGCCAGTCGCCACGTCCAGAATCACCAGCTCCTGCTTCGACGTGTCCTTCGGATCGAGGAATTTGTGGCCCAGCACCTTCTTGCCGTCGGGGGAAAACTTCGTGCCGCCCACGCACGCCTTCGACAGCAACTCGGGCTTTAAGGTGGCCAGCGGAACCAGGTACGGGGCGACGTGGTACTCCCCCTTCACAACGGGCGTGGAGCTGTTGGTGAGCAGCGTCTTTCCGTCCGGCGAGAGATCCATCACCATCTGATCGGCGGGCAGGTCGATCTTCGCCTTTTTCAGCGTCTTCAGGTCGAAGCGGTGAACGGCGTTCTCCCGTCCTTCCTTGGCCGGGTCCGGCTCGGCCAACTCGTTGACGTAAAGGCTGTTCCCGTCCGGGGCGAACACGCACCCGCCGGAGTGGATGCCCTCCAACTTGACGAGCGGCTTCTCCGGCTTCTCGACCTCGAACACGAGCAGCGTGCCCGTGTGCGGAATCTTCTGCCCCGGCCCGGCTCGGTTCGCCTGGTCGATGCGGAGCACGTCCCACGACCAGACCGCCGCCCGCTTGCCGTCCCGACTGAGCGCGGCGTGGCACATCGGGTGCGGGGGGAGCGGGACGGTGGCGACCTTCTCGCCCTTCGGCGTCCGCACTTCGAGGCGGTTGACGGAGTCCTCCTGGACGCCGACGAGGATCAGCCCTTCCTTCGCCTTCGCGGCGGGGATCGGAGCGTTGCGTCTGGGTTGCGGAGCCGGCGGACGCGGCTCGCTCGCCGCCCCCGTGTACGCCGACAGGCCGACGCCGAGCAGGGCGACCGCCGCCAGCAGGCCGGCCGTCAGCACCTTCAGTTTGGTCAGGAACATGGTTCGGATGGCTCCATCCGCGAGAGCGGACACGGTGTCGGAATGGGTCGGGATGACCGGCGGAACGGCCCCGGCCGTTCCGCTTGCGAGCAGGGCTGCGACGCCGCCGACGGGCAGCGTCGCGCCACGGGAACGCAGCCGGGCGGCCAGTTGCTTCCGCGCCGCCGCCAGCCGGCTGCTGAGCGTGCCCTCGGCGACGCCGAGCCGCTTGGCCGCGTCCCTCCGGCTGACGCCGCCGAGTTCGCACAGCGCGACGGCCGCGCGCAACGTGTCCGGCAGGCGGGCGATCTCCTCGTCCAGCCGCCGCAGCAGGTCCGGGTCGGTCGGTTCGGCGACATCGGGGGCGGGGCAGTCGGGGATGGTCGAATCCAGGATTTCCCGTCGTCGGCGTCGGTCGGCCATTGCTCGCGCCCGCAGAGAGGTATGGACGGCGACCGCGTGCAACCACCCGCCGACGGCGGCCGGCGGGCGGATGCCGTCGGCCTTGCGGACGAGGACGACGAACACGGCCTGGAAGGCGTCCTCGGCGAGTTGAGTGTCCCGGACGGTGCGGCGGCACACGCCCCACACCATCGGCGCGAACCGCCGCACCAGTTCGGCGAACGCCGTGTCGGTTCACTCGGCGACGAACGCGCGGACCAGTTCCGCGTCCGTGCGGCCGTCGTCCGCCAGCGCGCCGCGAACGCGGGTGAGGAAACCGGCCATGCCTGTCGTCGCCGTCGCCATTGCCGCCCTCGCCGTGGGAACACCAGGATAATCCCGCCACCGGTCCGGCGCGTCGGGGAATTTCCCCGGTCCGCACAGGGGTGGCTGAAAGCAGACCACCCACGACCCCGGCCGGCGAACTGCCCCGCTGCCACCGATTCCGTCCGCTAGAATGCCAGCAAGGGCGTGTCACCACCCGTCGGGAGGTTTCGCGATGGCGAAGAAGAAGCCGGGCAAGGCAAAGGCCAAACCCGCCGTGGCCGGCATTCTGGGCGTGGGGCTGGACGCCGAGGACGGCCAGAAGCGGGTGACGCGCACCGAGGAGATGGTCCTCGTCGGCGGGTCGGCCGAGACGCACGAGCGGATGCAGGAGACAGCCATCAAGTTCGGCGAGGGGCTGGAGAAGCGGGGCAAGAAGCTGCCCGACGCCTCCGTCGGCGAGGTGATGGACCTGCTCCGCGAGGCGGTGGAAAAGACGGGGCGGTGAGTTTCCGAGTCCCCGAGGAATGCCCATGCGCTTCGCGTTGCCGTTCGCCTTGCTCGCCGCCGGCGTCGCGCTCGCGGCCGACCCGCCGGACCCGGACGCCCTGCCGCCCGGCGCGGTCGCGCGGCTGGGCAGCACCCGGTTCCACGGCGAGGCCGCGATTTCGCCCGACGGCAAGCGGCTGGTGATTAACAACGGCCTGGGAGTGCGCGTCTGCGAGTTCCCCTCGCTGAAATTCCTCCGCGAGCTGCCAGTCCTCGACATCTTCGACAAGCCGTCCCGCAACGTTTTGTACGATGTCCAATTCCTCGACGACCGCCGCCTCACGGGGTACGACCGCAACACCGAGGCATTGATCGGAGCCATCTTCGACGTGGACACGGGCAAGGCCATCCCGCGAGTGCTGCGGTCGGCCGACGGTTTGGCCCCCGGCAACCGGGGCGGGAGCACGGGCATCGAGAACCTGTCCGCCGACGGAACGCGGTTCATCTCGCTGGCGGAACTCGCTCCGGTCGAGATCGACATCTGGCAAACCGACCCGCTCAAACACCTCCGCAAGATCGCCGGCGAGCAGCACCGGGAGGCGTGGGCGAAGTTGTCGGCCGACGGCTCGACCCTGATTTGCCGCGGTTTCGGGCAGAAACGCGAGGACGGAGACAAGACGCCGGACGCGGTGCGGCGGTTCCTCCAGGTGTTCGACGCGGTCACCGGCGAGGAGAAGCCGCGAATCCACCTCGGCGACACCGATACGGATGCGACCAAGCACGCCGTCTCCCCGGACGGCAAGCGAGTGGCGACCGGGTGCGACCGCAAGACCGTCCGCGTCTTCGACACGGCAACCGGCAAGAAGCTGTTCGCCATCCCGGACGAGGGCGACCGCTACGACGCGGTTCGGTTCGACCGCACCGGCAAGCGGCTGCTGGTCGTCGGCGACCTCGTCATCCGCGTGTACGACGCCGGGACCGGCAAGTCGATCGGCAAGTACGAGTTCCCGTACACGACCGGGCAATCCGGCCGCACGGCGCACCGCCACCGGGTGGAATTCCCCGCCGGCGGCAAGCCGGTCGTCTTCTCCCCGCGCGGGGAGGGGTTCGAGGTGTGGGAATTGGAAACGGGGAAACGGCTGCTGCCACCGACAGGACATACCGAACGCATTATGGCGTTGCGGTTCACCCCCGATGGCACCAAGCTGCACTCGGCCGACCAGAACTCCGGCCATCTGGTATGGGACGTGGCCAAGCGCACCGCGAACCGCGAGATGGCGAAACCGTTCCAGCCGATGTGGAACGTGGGCCGCTCGGGGCCGAACTTCAACGGCGACGGGACTCGATGCTTCCAAGACCCGGCGCTCAGCTTCGCACTCGTCGGCTGGGACACGGCCGACGGGAAACAACTGTTCCGCATCGAGCACCCGAAAGAGGTGGTGGACTGGCGGGAGATCCGCTTCGCGTGCGGCCCGGACGGGTTCGTCGTCGAGTCCCACGACGTGAAAGGGATCCTGGACGCGCCGGTGTCGATCGATTTGCCCGTCCGCGACCTCGCCACCGGCCGGCCGAAGGTGAGCGTTCCGCTGAAGGGCATCAACGGCGTGCGGGCCGCCTTCACCCCGGACGGCAAGCGGCTGGTCACCGCCACCCCGGACCGGGCGGCGAGGGCGGTAAACTGCAACTGAACCTGTGGGATTTGCAGACGAAGCAGAGCGTCCTCTCGGTCGATCTCGACCGCCACCTCTCCGCCCCGCTCGTCACCCCGGACGGGCGGACGGCCGTCGTCGTGAGCAGTTCGCATCAGGTTCAGCCGCTGGCGTGGAATCTCGAATCCGGAGTCCACCGGCAACCCGAGAAAGCCGACTTCGGATACCATTTAGCCGAGCCGGTGATGTCACCGGACGGCCGCTGGTTCGCCGTGGTCACGCTGACGGGCAGCGCCGAAGGCCAGACCGTGCGCGTGTTCGAGACCGCCACCCTGACGCAGCGGCACGAAGTGCGACTGGGGAAGGGCGAGACGCCCCGCGAAGATATCGCGTGGTCGATGGCCCTCAGCCCCGACGGCCGCACGCTCGCGGCCGGCCTGGGGAGCGGCACGATTCTCCTGTTCGATGTTTCGCCGCAGGCCGGGCCGAAGCCGTGGGAGAAAACCCCCACCGACGCGGCAAAACTGTGGGAGTTGCTGGCCGACGCGGACGCGGCCACAGCGTGGCCGGCGATGCGGGAACTGATCCACCGGCCGGACGTGGCGGTCGAACTGTTCCGCAAGCAGGTCCGCCCGCCGACCGACGCCGACAAGCCGACGGCGGGGCAACTGGCGGAGTGGGTGGCCGGGTTGGGTGCCAAGGATTTCCGGGAGCGCGAGGCGGCGTCGAAGGCGCTGGCGGCGGTCGGCCGGCTGATCGAACCGGAACTCCGACAGGCCTTGAAGAACGCGACGGCCCCGGAAGCCCAGGAACGGTTGAAAAAATTGCTCGGGCGGCTGGCGACCGATACGGTGGAGGAAATCCGCGAGGTCCGGGCGGTCGAGGTTCTAGAACTGATCGGCACCGGCTCCGGCCGCAAACTGCTCGGCGAGTGGGCGACGGCCGCCGGGTGTACCGTCCTGGCCCGCGAGGCGGCCGGGGTGCTGCGGGCGAGGAAGTGACCGCCGGCAGAAAAATCCCCTGCCGGGTCCGGCGAAGTTCTTGTCGAAACCTTTCCCGGCGCGGACGGGTATACTCCGGCGTGAGGGACTCCCCGTGTCCGCCGACCGCGAGCTGGTCCGCCGCATTCTCGCCGGCGACCCGGCCGCCACCCGCGAACTGGTCGGCCGGTTCGAACACGACGTGTTCGGCCTGTGCGTCCGCCTGCTCCGCCACCGGCACGACGCCGAGGACGTGGCCCAGGACGTGTTCCTCCGCGTGTTCCGTAGCCTGCGCAAGTGGGACGACTCCCGCCCGCTCCGCCCGTGGGTGCTGGCCATCGCGGTAAACCGCTGCCGCACCGCCCTGAGCCGGCGGAAGACCCGCCCGGACACCGCCGATTACCTGGCCGACCTGCCCGACCCGGAAGCCCCCGTCGCCGACCAGGGGAGCGAGCTGGCGGCCGGCATCGCGGCGGCGGTCGGCACCCTACGGGACGACTACCGCGAGGTGTTCGTCCTGTTCCACGAGACGGGCCAGAGTTACGAGGAGATTTCCGCCGTCGTCGGCCGGCCGGTCGGCACCGTGAAGACGTGGCTGCACCGGGCGCGGGCGGCGGTACTGGAACACCTGAAGGAACTCGGCCTCGCGCCCGAAGAGACCGCCAAAGGCGAGCGGGGGGCGTAAGCCCCCTGTTCCGAACACAGTCAACAGGGGGCGTACGCCCCCCGCTCGCCAAGAACCAGAAGAAGGCTGGCCTCGCCATGACCCCGACCCCCGACGACCTGCCGCCCGACGCGGTGCCCGGCCTGACCGACTACTCGGCGGCCGAGCAGGGCCGACGGTTCGCGCTGCCCGGCGGTTTCGCCGACCGCGCGACCACGGGGGCGCTCCGCCAGCGGAAGCGGCGGATTCTGGCGCGGTGGACGGTCGGGATGACTCTCGCGGCGTCGGTGCTGGCCGTGGCCGGCCTGTTCGTCTCCGGCGCGTTCACCGGTCGAACGCCGGAAATCGTGAACCGCCCGGTGCCGCCGGCCGTCGTCGAACCGCCCGCTCCGACGAACGTCCGCGAGCAGTTGGCCGAAGCCGGCGCGGCGCTGGAATCGCTCACCTGGGAGACCACCGAGAAGGCCGTCGCCCCGACCATGGCGCTGTTCGATTCGGCCACCCGCGCGACCGTTCCCTCGCCCCGGCCGGTGCCGGGCGACGACCCGACGCGGGCGCTCGCGGCGCTGCCGAACGCCGCCCGCGCGAGCCTCGACCCGGTGACGAACACCACCCGCCGCGCGATGAACCGGCTGCTCAAGGACGTGGGCCTGCGGGCGAACTGAGGGCGAACCCGGCCCGCGCGATGTCCGAGCCGGAAGCGTGAGCGACGGTCTTGAGACGAACCGGCCCGCGCGATGTCCGAGCCGGAAGCGTGAGCGACGGTCTTGAGACGAACC
>JAYTTN010000135.1:0-8489 GCA_043745295.1 Fimbriiglobus sp.
AAAGCCGGTCGCACGGCTCCCGGCGACGACACGTCCCTCCTAGGTTCCTCCCATGCCCGTCGTCACGCTCGCGTCGTCGCTCGCCCGGTGGCTGCCGGACGGCAGTGCCCGGTCGGTGGCGGTGAACGCAACGACAGTGCGGGATGCGCTGTCGGAACTGTTCGCGGTCTACCCGACATTGCGCGGGTACGTCCTCGACGAACGCGGGAACGTCCGGCACCATGTCGTCGTGTACGTCGGCGGCGACGCGGTGCGGGACAAGGCCGACCTGTCGCAACCCCTGCCCACGGCTGCCGAAGTCCACATCTTCCAGGCCTTATCCGGGGGGTGACTCGTGGCGGATCGCATTCTCGTTTCGACGCGCAAGGGGCTGATCGCGCTCGCCCGCTCCGGCGGCGCGTGGGCCGTGAACCGGATCTCCTTCCTCGGCCACAACGTCACCACGGCGACGGTCGATCCGCGCACCGGTAGCTTTTACGCCGCACTCAACCTCGGCCACTTCGGGGTCAAGTTGCACCACTCGGCCGACGGCGGCGCGACGTGGGAAGAGCGGCCGGTGCCGGAATACCCCGACGGCGAGACGGCCGTGCTGGGCGACGGCAAGACGAGCAAGCCGGCGAAGCTGTCGCTGCTCTGGGCGCTGACGCCCGGCGGCGCAGATCAACCCGGCCGGCTGTGGGCGGGGACGATCCCGGGCGGGCTGTTTCGCTCGGACGACCACGGCCGAACCTGGCAACTGATGCGCGGCCTGTGGGACCGAGAGGAGCGGAAGGGCTGGTTCGGCGGCGGGTACGACTTCCCCGGCATCCATTCCATTGCGGTCGATCCGCGCGACTCGACGGCGGTCCGCATCGGCATCTCCTGCGGCGGGGTGTGGCGGACGGCCGACGACGGCGCGACGTGGAGCGTGTCCACCGGCATGTTCGCCGACTTCATGCCTCCGGAGCGGCGGTTCGACCCGAACATCCAGGACCCGCACCGCATGACGCAGTGCCCGGCGTCCCCGGATCACCTGTGGGTGCAGCACCACAACGGCGTGTTCCGCAGCACCGACGGCGGGGCGACGTGGCGCGAGGTGCCGAACGTGCCGCCGGCGGTGTTCGGGTTCGCGGTCGGGTGCATCCGACGAAGCCCGACACGGCCTGGTTCGTCCCGGCGGTGAAGGACGAGACGCGGGTGCCGGTGAACGCCGAGTTCGTCGTCACCCGCACCCGCGACGGCGGCAAAACGTTCGATGTCCTGCGTTCGGGATTGCCCGCCACGCCGTCCTACGACATCGTCTACCGCCACGCGCTCGCCGTGGACGATACCGGCAGTCGTCTGGCCATCGGCAGCACCACCGGCGGCGTCTGGACCTCCGACGACGAAGGCGACAACTGGGCGCAGCTCCCGGCCCGCCTGCCGCCGGTCCACGCGGTCGCGTTCGTGGCGTGATGTGCGATCCTGGCCGCGACGCGAACGGCGGCAACCGTTAGAATTCTACCCGTCGGGTGGTGGAGGAAATGGCGATGACCCCACCACCCGAGTCGAAGTTTGAAATCCTGGAAGCACCCGACTTCGCGAAATGGGTCAAGAAGCATCGGCTGCGAGCGTCGGTCGAATCGCTCAAGGACGACATCGCGGCCAACCCGGACACGGGCGACGTAATTCCGGGCGGCGGCGGGTTGCGGAAAATCCGCATGGCCGGGCACGGCAAGGGGAAGCGAGGCGGGTTCCGTATCATTTACGTTCTACTCCTGAGCCGCACCCTGGCGGTTCTGATGGACGGCTATTCAAAATCGGACAAGGAAGACTTGTCGGAAGACGAACTGAAGTCGCTCGTGGCGGTTCGCGGCGCGGTCGAAGCGGCCATCACCGCCGCCCGCTCCACACAGCAGGAGGGCGGATGATGGCGACCGCGACGAAAGCGAAGGCGAAGCCCAGCCCGAAGACGGCGAAGAGCGGGAAACGGAAAACTCCCCCGCGGGTATCGGAGGAAACCCGCCCGCCGCTGTTCGAGCGGTTGAACAAGGCATTCGACGATGTCCGCCGACACTTCCAAGGAGAAGATGTCGGCGTCATCACCACCGTGTACGTGTCGCCCCAGTACGCGGCGACGGTCGTGGCGGAGGTGAAGGCGGCGCGGGAGGTGGCCGGGCTGACGCTCGCCCAGGTCGCGGCGCGGGCGCGGCTGCCGGTCGGCACGCTGGCACGGCTGGAGTCGGGCAAGACGCCGAACCCGACGGTGGACACGCTGGCGCGGTACGCCGCCGCCGCCGGGCGGGTGCTGACGCTGGGCACCGTGCCGATGAAGCATCCGCCGGTGTGACGCGGCTCGACCGCCGGTGCAGGCCGTGACATTCCCGTGATGTTCGTGCGGTAAAACTGGAGGCACTGACCCAGTTCTGGGAATTCGCCATGCGCGCCGCCGTCGCACTCCTGTTCGCCGCCGCCCTTGTCCCGGCCGCGCCGGTGCCGAAGGACTTCAAACCGCCGCCGGTCGAGCTGACCCTGTCGCCGGCGAAGTCGTACATCATCGGCGCGGTGACGGTGGTCGTCACCGTTCGCAACGACGGAAGGGACGAGCTGAACGTGACCCACACCGGCATTCCCTCGGAGCCGTTCGCGGTCGAAATCCGGGACGAGAAAGGCCGGGTGGTGGAGTACGACATCCCGGAGTCGAATTCCGAAACCCTCGGCGTGTCCACCGAAAGAATCCCGTCGGGGAAGTCGGGCAACGTGTACTTGGCCCTGCACACCGGCTATTTTCCGAACCGCGTGTGGCCGGCCGGCAAACTGCCGGTCGTCATCCGGCTGACGCACGGCGAGAAGGTGTACACCTCCAAGCCGCTTGTTTTGGGCGAGTGACTGGGATTTTACTCCGAACCCACTCGAATCGCACGGCCGTTCGGCACGACTGACGGCGGTTGCGCGGATTCTTCCGAATCGGTGTTCGCGCCGCCCCCGATTTGGGATACACTGTCTTTGTGGCGGAATCTTCCGCCCGTCAGGAATCCACGACCCGTCTCGTCCCGATACGATTCTTCTTGGCCGATCGCCGCGAGTTGCCCACTCCTGGCCCCCCAAGAATTCGCCTCGCCAGACCTGTTGTCCGCCGCCCGTCGTTACGCCGGGCGGCCGGGGTTGTTCTTCTGATCGGCGTCGGCCACCCGGTCGCGCCGTCCGTTCCCGGGCCGCAAGGCCCCGAAGTGAGTACCCGTGAGTAAGAAGCTGTACGTCGGCAACCTGTCCTACGACGTGTCCGAGGCCGAACTCCGCGAGATGTTCGGCGCGTTCGGGGCCGTCCAGACGGCGCAAGTCATCACCGACCGGGAGACCGGCCGGTCCAAGGGGTTCGGGTTCGTCGAGATGGGGAGCGACCAGGAGGCGACGGCCGCCATCGACGGCCTGAACGGGCGCATGTCCGGCGGCCGGGCGCTGACCGTGAACGAGGCCAAGCCCAAGGAAGAGCGGCCGCGCGGCGGCGGCGGCGGCGGTGGTTACGGCGGTGGCGGCGGCGGTCGCTACTAACCCCGGCCACCCGGTGTGAAGTCAACCGAGCTTCGGTCCCGCGTCGGCGGGCCGAGGCTTTTTTCGTGGAAGGCGGCGCGCTCAGCCGCGGCCCAAGAACGGCATCGCCGTGGCCATCACGGTCAGGAACAGCACGTTCGCCTCCAGCGGCAGGCCGGCCATGTAGACCACCGCGCGGGCGACGTGGGCCACGTCCATCGTCGGCTCGGCGGCGACGGTGCCGTTCGGCTGGAGGATGCCCGTCTTCATCCGCGCCGCCAACTCGGTGTCGGCGTTGCCGATGTCGATCTGCCCGCAGGCGATGTCGAACGCGCGGCCGTCGAGCGCGGTGGCCTTGGTCAGCCCGGTGACGGCGTGCTTGGTGGCCGCGTAGGGGGCCGAATTCGGCCGCGGGGTGGTGGCGGCGATGGACCCGTTGTTGATGATCCGCCCGCCCCTCGGCTGCTGCGCCTTCATCAGCCGGAACGCCTGCTGCGTGCAGAGGAACACGCCGGTCAGGTTCACGTCCACGACCGCCCGCCACTGCTCGTAGGTCAACTCTTCGAGCGGGACCGCCGGCGCACCCGTGCCGGCGTTGTTGAACAGCAGGTCGAGCCGTCCGAAGGTGGCTGCCGTTCGGTCGAACAAGGCGCGGACGAATGCCGGGTCGGTCACGTCGGTCGGCACGCACAACGCCCGGCTACCACTCGGCGCGAGCGCCGCCGTTGCCGCGAGCGCGTCCCCGCGCCGGCCCGCCAGGACGACGGCGTAGCCCTCGCCCAGAAGTGCCAGCGCGACTGCCCGGCCGATGCCCGACCCGGCCCCGGTCACGAGTGCGACTTTGCCCGAATCCGCCATCGGCGATCCTCCCGTTGTCTTCAGGCATGATCGGCGATCCGGGAGCGAAGACAAGCGGCGGCACTCGACGGGATCAACCCCGGAACAACTTCACCGCCGCGTCGGTCTTCAACCCGTCCTCGGTCGGCAGGTTCATGAAGTCGCCGAGGGCCGCGCGGTACACGCCGCGGAAGTCGGTGGTCATCTTCGGCTCGCCCTTCTCCAAGTCGGTCAGGCTGGGCATGGTGCCGACGAGTCCGGCGTTCACCGTCGGGCCGGCCACGAAGCACGCGCCGGCGGTGCCGTGATCGGTGCCGGCGCTGCCGTTCTCCTTGACCGTCCGGCCGAATTCGCTGAAGGACAGCAGCGTCACCCGGTCGGCCAGCTTCGCCTCCGTCAGGTCGGCGAAGAACGCGGCCACCGCGCCGGCGAACTCGCCGAGCAGGTTGGCGTGGCTGAACTGCTGCTGCGCGTGCGTGTCGTACCCGGACTGCTGGGCGTAGAACACGCGCGCGCCGATGTCGGCCTTCAGCAGCCGGGCGACGAGCTTCAGCCGCTCGGCCAGCTCCGTCTGCGGGTACGTCGGCCCGCCTTTGTCGCCGCTCAGCTTCGCCAACTTTTCGGCGGCGGTGTGGGCCTCCGTCGCTTGCCGCCGCACGAAGTCGAGGAGGTCGCCCGACGCCTCGGAACCTGTGCCCGCCCGCGCCGCCACCGGATCGGACAGCAGCACTTCTTCGATCCGCTTGAACGCCACTGCCGAGCTGCGGCGACCCCGCAGCGCGGCAGGTACGTCGCCGCCGACGGCGAACAGGTTGCCGGCCGACGGGTCCAGCGCCCGGCCGAGCCAGCCGTACCCCTTCCGCTCGTCGGCGTCGAACCGGGCCGTGTGCCAGGTCGCCATGCTCTCGAAGTGCGAGCGGTTGGGGTTCGGGTAGCCGACGCCGGGGACGACGGCGAGGTGCCCGGCCTGGAGGAGCTTGTCGAGCGGTCGCAGGGCCGGGTGCAGGCCGACGCCGTCGGTCAACTTGACGACGCGCTTCGGGTCCACCTTCAGCCGGGGGCGGAGCTTGGCGTAGGTCTCGTCGGCGTGCGGGACGACGGTGTTGAGGGCGTCGTTGCCGCCGTCCATTTCGACGACGACGAGGACGCGGGCGTCCTTGTCCGGAGCCGCGCCCCGCGCGGTGCGGGCGACGAACAGCGGAACCGTCGGGGCCAGCGCGAGCAGGGACGACTTTAGCAGCGAGCGGCGCGTGAGCATGATGACCTCGTGAAAGGAGAAGAGGATTCACCGCGGTGGGTACTAGAGGAAGGCAGATGAGAGCAAAACACGATCTCGCGCAGAGTCGCAGAGAGAACAAGGGAGGGACTGAAGACGGCCTCCGAACACTGCCCTCTGTTTTCTCTGCGTCTCTGCGACTCTGCGTGAGACGCCCTGTTTCCTTCTCTCGTGCCCTCATGTGCCCTCTGCGGTGAACTGATCGGGTTCAACCGAGCTGGGCTTCGGGGGACGCCAGCAGTGCCGTGACCACCTTTGCCGAGTCGAGCGATTCCAGGCGTTTGCGACACTCGGCCGTCGGGTCGGTGCCGAACAGCAGGCGGTGATGGAACGTCAGGACATCGGGGGCAGTCGAGCCGAAGCCGTGCGTCTTCGCTTGCGCCGCCGGGTCGTAGGGGATGCTGCGACCGCTGTTCGGGCCGGTGACGAGGGCGGTGACGTAGTTCGCGCGGGCGACCACGCTGCGGCTGTGAATCCACTTCTTTCCGCCCGGCCAGCCGCCCACGTTCGGCGGGTCGAACACGTCTTGCCCCATGCGAGCCGACCAGTCGGCCATCGCCAGGGTGCTGGGCGCGGGGTCGAACAGTTCCAGGGCGCGGGCCGAGCCGACCACGTACTCGACCGGCATCAGCACGCGAGTGCGGACGTTTCCATCCGCGAAGAACAGCCGCGACCGGAGGACCGTCTCCACCGCCCAGGCGACATTCAACTCTCGCTCGCGGAGGCCGGCGGCCAGTTGCTTCGCCGCGTTCGCTGACACGCCGCTGTCACCGAAGAACTGGCGGACCAGTTTCGCCGCGATGCGATCCGCGACCGCCGGCTGCTTCAGCAGCAGTTCCACCAGCCCGGCACCGTCGAACTTCGCCTTCGCCCCAAGGATGGTCTTCTCACCCTCGTCGTGCCGCTCGGAAACCTCGACGAACTTGCCGTCGTCCACGCCCCACCCGGTGAGGGCGCGGGCCGCCTCCTTCACGTCCGCCTCCGTGTAGTGGCCGACGCCGAGGGTGAACAGCTCCATCAGTTCGCGGCCGAGGTTCTCGTTCGCGTGCCCCTTGCGGTTCGTCTGCGCGTCCAGGTACAGCAGGAGTGCCGGCTCGCGGACGGCGGCGTTCAGCAGCGCCGCGAACTTGCCGTTCGCGTGATGGCGGAGGGTGTCGTTCTGCCGCCGCATCAGCCCGGCGTCGTCCACCTTGCTGTTCGCGGTGGCGAAGTGGTCGTGCCACATCAGCGTGAGCTTCTCGCGGAGCGGGTCGGGCCCGAACAGGAAGCGGTAGAACCAGCCGGCCTTCAGTCGGCCGATCTCGCCCTGCGTGACGGCGGCGTCGAACAGCAGCGCGGCGGTGGCGTCGAAGTCCTTCGCCGCGTGTCGGTTCGCCGTACCGCTCAGCAGCCGCGCTACCGCTTTGTCCGGGCCGTCTTTCAGGTCGCGTTGCAGTTCGCCCCAGGTGCCGGCGAACGCCGCCCGCCGGTGCAGGTGAACCACCCGCGCCAAGTCCCACGGCTGCTTCGCGTCGGACGCGTATGCGGCCCACAGGTTCTCTTCCACGGGGGGTTACTCCTCGTTCGTGTTCGGTTCGAGTTTCAGGTCGCCGAGTTTGAGGGTGTCGCCGTGCTTGGCCAGGGTCCGCTTCGGGGCCAGTTTGTAATCTGGGCCGAACCGGATTTGGCCTTTGTGGTAGAACACCTGGAATTCCTGGCCGGGGAACACGCCGTCCACCCGGAACTCGCCGTTGATGTCCGTCGTGGTTGTCGTCCGGATGCCGCCGGCGGCTTCCTGCACCGGCCGGTCTTTGTATCGCAGGTGCACGTCCAACCCGGTGATCGGCTTGCCGTTGGGGTCCACGGCGCGTCCGGTGATCGTGCCCGCCGCGCCGAGTTTCACCACAGGGTCTTTGGTCTCCGCCGTCAGTTTGAGAGTGCCGACCAAATTCCGCGCTTCGTGCCGCACGGCTACCAACCGCTCCTTTTTGGAGTCCAGGTTGAACACGGTCAGCGTGTCGGCGGTGAATTCGGTCGGGTTGGCGAACTCGAGGAGTTCGACGCCGGTGGCCTTTCCGCCCGTCAGCGGCTTGCCGTTCGCGTCCACGACTTTCACGAGGGTCTTGGTGGCCGGTTCGAGTTCGACGTTCACGGTCAGTTCGGTGTCTTCGGGCTTCGCCTCCAGCACTCGGCACCAATTGCCCTGCACGAATCCGCGGCCGCCACCGTAACCGACGTACATGAGCGCCCCTTCGGACGGGAAGAACGAGTCGGCGTGCTTCGGATCCGCTACCGCCGGCTTGAACTCGCCCCCGTCGCCCCGCCACGGCGCGGCTGCCAGCAGAACCCGACCGGGGATGACGACGACGCGGAAATTGCCGTCCTTGTCGGTCTGGTTCGCCTTCGATGCCATCGACGCGGAGAGCATGAATGGCGGGTACGTCTCGACGAACGGGTTGTTCGCCATCACGTCTACGCTCAAGTGACTAAAGACCGGCTTTCCGGTGGCCTTGTTGGTCACACGCCCGGTGACGACGATCCCCTTCACCTGTTTGATGTCGATGGTGATCGGCTCGTATCCGACCGTGTCGTCGGCGAACATCTGGCAAGCCAGCAGTCCGGTCGCTGGGTCGGGCGAAACTTCCACCCCGTACCCCTTGTGCTTGCGGGCACCGCGGATCTCGTATTTGCCGTCTTTGTCGGTGACGGCCGTGTTGTAGTCCGGGTTCAGATCCCGCTTGTTCGTCCGGCTGAATGCCACGGTCACGCCCGCGCGGGGCTTGCCGTCGTGATCCGTCACCCGGCCGTGCACGATCTTCTCCTGATCCAACACGATGACGGGGTCCGGGCCATAAAGTTGCCACTTGCCGCCGAAGGTGAAGCCTTTGACCTCGTTGACTATGGCCTG
>JAYTTN010000136.1:0-8482 GCA_043745295.1 Fimbriiglobus sp.
CCGAACAGGGGGCTGACGCCCCCCGCTCGCCCGGCAAGAGGAAGCAGCCCCACCCGCCCCGGCAAGTTCGCCAGCGCCGCCGCCAACTCGTCCATGCGGGTCACGTCGGTCACGACGAACCGCTGCGCCGCGTCCCCCAGCGCCAGGTCGATGATCGCGGCCACGTCGTTCGGCGCGGCGAGGAAGTCCGCCACCAGCCCGGCGACGCACGCCGTCAGCAGCGGGTCGCCGGCGGCGCGGCGGTCCAGCACGGCGCGGACCCCGGCCCCGATGCCGTCGAAACTGCGCTCCAACCCTTCCAGCACATCGACCCGGCCGCGCAGGGAGCTGCGGGCCTCGCGGAGCGATTCCAGCTCCGTCTGCAACCCGTCCGCCTGCCGGCGCAGGCGGTCGCGGTAGGTCAGGTGTTCCTCGTGGTTCCGCTTGGCCCCGGCCAGCTTCTGCTGCACGTCGGCGTCGGTGCGGGACAGGTCCGACAGGACCGATTCGAGGGCGTCGTGCTGCTGGGCGGTGCGCTCGGCCTCGGCCAGCTTTTTCGTCGATTCGCGGCGGAGGCGCTCGACCTCGGCGTGCAGTCCACCGGTTTCGCTTTGCAGTTTCGCCGCGCGACCGACCAGCGAAAACTGCGCCTCGCGGTCGCGGCCGGTCTGCGCCGTCAGTTCGCCGATGCGGGCGGTGACGGTGGCGAGCGCGGCCGTGGTGCCGTCCGCGCGGGCTTGTTCCCCGGCGGCGGCGCAGGAAACCGATTCGAGTTCGGCGGTCGCGGCGACCCATTCCGCGTCGAGCTTCGCCACCCGGTACCCCAGTTCCGCCCGCTGCTTGCCGAGGCGGAGGAGTTCGGCGTCCAGGCCGGAAAGCTGGCCGGTCTCGGCTTTCGCCGTGGCCTCGTTGGCGCTGATTCGCTGGCGGGCGGCGGCGGCGGTGGCGGCCCGGTCCCGTAGGGTGTCGTGGGCGGCGGTGAGGTTCGCGTCGAGCGCGGCCAGTTCGCGGTCGCCGGAGTCGGTGCGGGCAGTCGCGGCGGCGGCGGCGGCGCGGAGGCCGGCGAGGATGGCGTCCTCGGCCGTCACCATCTCCACGAGGTCGCGGTACTCGCGGACGCCGAGGTCCACGCGCAGGTGCCTCAGGCGGCCGGTGTACTCCTGGTACCGCTGCGCCTTCGCCGCTTGCAGTCGCAGGGTGCGGAGCTGCTTCTCCAACTCCTGGAGCACGTCCCGCACCCGCGTCAGGTCGGCGTCCACTTGCGAAAGCTGGCGGAGCGTGTCGGCCTTCTTCGCCTTGAAGCGGCTGATGCCGGCCGCCTCCTCGAAGACGACCCGGCGGTCCTTCGTGCTGGCCGTCAGCAGCGCGTCCACCCGGCCCTGCTCGATGACGCTGTACGCGCCGTGCCCGGCCCCGCTGCCGACGAACAGCTCCTTGATGTCCTTCAGCCGCGCGAGCTGGCCGTTGACGAGGTACTCGCCCTGGCCGTCGCGGTAGACGCGGCGGGTGACCTGCACTTCGTCGGCGTCCGTGTTCAGTTGCTTGCGGCGGTTGTCGAAGACGAGGCTGACCTCGGCCATGCCGAGGGACTTGCGGGTGCTGCTGCCGTTGAAGATGACATCGGCCATCTCGCCGCCGCGGAGCGCCTTGGCGGACTGCTCGCCGAGCACCCACTTGACGGCGTCCACGACGTTGCTCTTGCCGCTGCCGTTCGGCCCGACCACGGCGGTGATGCCGGGGGCGAAGTCGAATCGCGTCTTGTCGGCGAACGACTTGAACCCGATCAGTTCGAGGCGGGTGAGCATGGGAGGTGTCGGGCGAGCGGGGGGCGTAAGTCCCCTGTTGTCGTCACCGCCCGGCGCGAGGAAATCGAGGGTTTGAGTTCGACTTCTTCACGCCGGAGGCGTGAAGACCGGGAGAAACACGCAGGTTTTCCACGTTGCTTCTCATTCCCAACACGTGGACAACAGGGGGCTTACGCCCCCCGCTCGCCATGACCCGTCATCTTCCCAGCAGGCTGCCGGGGCGGCGGTTGAGGGCCTTGCCGTCCTCGACTTTGCCGGCGTCGGTGGCCGACGCGCGGCGGACCGCGTCGGCCTCGGCCGGCAGGTCGTACCCGCCGGTGGCCACCTCGCCGCCCTCCTTCATCACCCGTTCCACTTCCCTGTCGGCCCGGCTCAGGGTCGGGTCGCCGCGGGCGATGAGGGCCAGCTTCTGGATGCTCAGGCCGCGCGGCGCGGCGTCCACCGCCACCTTCGCGGCGAGCAGTTCGCCGGTGTTCAGTCGGCGGATCAACTCGATCGCCTCGGCGTACCCGCCGCCCATCTCGGCCAGCGTCTTCAGCACCGCCGCCACGTCGGCCCGGCAGGTGGCGTCCACGGTCGCCGCTTCGCCCTTGGTATCGACGGTCGCCGCCGCCGCGTTCTTCGTGTACACCCGCGTCAGCTTGATCGGCCCGCCGTCCTCCTCGGCCGACACCGTGTACTCGCTGCCCAGCGGCAGGGAGAACTTGCCCACGATGGGCCACACGGTGCCGAACAGGACGATCTCGTTCCGCCGGTCGGTGCGGAGGTGGATGAGCGGGTCGGAGTCGGCGGCCACCAAGTGCAGGGCGTAGGGCGAGCCGGCCAGCGGTCGCGGCCGCACGGCTTCGTGGCTGTCGTTGGCGGCCCGCAGCGCGCTGAACGCGCCGTACCGCAGCACGGGGTCGCCCTTCCGCATCAGTTCGGCGAGTTGCTCCAGACAGGGCGAATCGTCCTGCGACGCCAGGGCCGTCAGGCAGTGGGTGCGGACGGCCGGGTGTGCCGCCGCCAGCCGGCCGAGTTCGGCCGCCACCTGCCCGTTCGCCTTGCCCAGGTAGACCAGCGACTGCGCCGCCGCGAACCGCACCCAGGGGGCGTTCTCGTGTTCCAGGCCGATGCGGAGGATGTCCTCGGCGTCCGCCCCCATCGCCTCCAGCTTGACGGCGGCCGTCACCGCCGTCTCCGGGTGCAGCAAGTCCTGCTTCAGCCGCTCGCGGGCCGGGTCGGCGGCGGCCAGCGGCACCAGCGGCACTTGGCGGGCGACCAGCAGGAACCGGTCGTGGTTCAGCCGGTACGCCGGCGGCACGTTCACCAGCACCATCGGCCGCTGCCCCTGCACCTTGGCCTCGGCCACCTTCGCCCCGCGGTCGGTGGTGCCGTGGAAGACGGCGTTCAGGCGGGAGGCGATGGCCATGGCCAGTTGCGGCTGGCTGGCCGAGTCGTTCAGGAGGAAGTAGTACGGGCGGTCGAGCAGGCAGGTGGCCCCACCCCACACCTTGGCCACGGTCGGCTTGGCGTCCGCGCCCTTCGCGTCGGGCGTCAGCAGGGTGCCGGCGACGAGCGGCCCGGACGCGGTGGACATGCGGTTGCCGGTCATCAGCTGGTTGGCCGACACCGGCACCTTCCCGGTCTGGATGCCGGCGGCGGACATCTGCTCCCGCACCGCCCCGGCCAGTTCGTAGTTCGTCAGGTCGCACTCGTGCAGCCGGCCGCCGTTCAGGCTGGTCGTCTTCGAGCCGGGCGGCAGGGTGACGACGACGTCCAGCTTGTCGCCGTGCCGCGCCCCGCGGGGGACGACGGCCGACACCATCACCAGGGCGGTGGACTTCTCCGGGTCGTCGAGGAACTGCTTCACCTGCTCCGGGCTGAACTTCTGCTTCCGCAGGCTGTTCTCCAGCATCTTCCGCCACTCGTCCGGCGGCGCGCTGCCGCCCGTCCCCTTCAGGTCGTAGACGAGGCCGACGCCGGACACGGGAATGGCGTCGTAGTTGCCGACGGCCGTCTTCGCGCCGACGGTGGCGGCGACATCCTTCTCCGGGTCGTCGGCCGCCTGCGGGCGGACGGTCTGGCGGGGCGAGCAGCCGGCCGTCAGGCCGAGCCAGCCGGACAGTCCGGCGACGACGCCGGCGGTGAGCAGGCGGGCGCGGAAGCGGTTCATTCGGTTCCCCCTCCCGAACCGGACGGGTCGTCCGCGAACCGGAGCGGCGGCCGCGCGGGTGCCGTCGGTTCCCCCGAACCGATCCTTCGGCCAGCCCTCGCGTCCACACCGCCCGGCGTTCGGTGATGCGAATCAGCGGTGACCCAATACCATCGGCCGCGGCCGTGTCAAGCCGTCGCGGCGGGAAATGCCCGGACGGCCGATTCGCGTCCGGATCGGCCGCGAACCACCGCCCCCGCTTTCGCGTCCTACGGCCGGGGACGGGTATACTTCCTAGGTTCCCCGATCCGCCCGTTCCCGAGTTCGCGCCTCCATGTCCGACCTGAGTACCCGCATCCTGCACGCCCTCGGCCGGCCGAGCTACACGCCGCTGAAGCCGAAGGCGCTGGCCAAGCGGATGGGCCTGACCGCGGACGACTACCCGGAGTTCCGCCGCACCCTCCGCGCCCTCATCCGCGAGGGCCAGGCGGATATGGGGCGGGGCAACCTGGTGGCGCTCGTCGATGCGCGGGGCACCGTCCTCGGCACCTACCGGCGGACGCACTCCGGCCTCGGCTTCGTCCGCCCCGACACCAAGCCCGGCGACCCGCCGGTGTCCGACGTGATGATCCGCGAGGGCCGGGAGCTGGACGCCAGCACCGGCGACCGCGTGCTGGTGAAGCTGACCCGCAAGGGGAGCAAGACCGGGAACGCCGCCGGCGAGGTGGCGCGGGTCGTCGAGCGGGCGACGCGGACGTTCGTCGGCACCTACTTCGAACAGGACGGGGAAGGGCGGGTGCGGGTCGATGGCACCGTGTTCGCGCACTCCGTGTCCGTCGGCGACCCCGGCGCGAGGGGCGTCAAGCCGCAGGACAAGGTGCAGATCGACATGCTCCGCTTCCCGACGGCGGAGGGGCGGGGCGAAGGCGTCATCACCGAAGTGTTCGGGCCGCTGTCGCAACCCGGCGTGGACCTGCTGACCGTGATCCGCGCCTTCGGGCTGCCGGACGAGTTCCCCCCGGAGGCGCTGGCCGAGGCGCGGGCACAGGCGGACGGCTTCCGCGAGACCGACCTGCACGGCCGCACCGACTTCACGAACGAACTGGTCGTCACCATCGACCCGGTGGACGCCCGCGACTTCGACGACGCCGTCAGCGTGACCATCGACCCCAAGACGAACCACTGGGTTCTGACGGTCCACATCGCGGACGTGGCGCACTTCGTCAAACCCGGCGGCCACCTGGACACCGAAGCCCGCCGCCGCGGCACCAGCGTCTACCTGCCGCAGAAGGTCATCCCGATGTTCCCGGAGGTGATCTCCAACGGCCTGGCCAGCCTGCAACAGGACAAGGTGCGGTACGTCAAGAGCGTGCGGATCGAATACACGCCGGACATGCAGATGGCCGATGTCGAGTTCTTCAACGGGGCTATCAAGAATGCACGGCGGTTCAGCTACGAGCAGGTGATGGGGGTGCTGTCTTCTTTGGCGAGCGGGGGGCGTAAGCCCCCTGTTGCTGAGGAAGAAACAGGGGGCTTACGCCCCCCGCTCGCCAAAGAAACCATCCCGCCGCCCGAAATCCTCGCCCTGCTCGGCCGGATGCGCGACCTCGCGCTGCTGCTCCGGGCCAAGCGGATGAAGCGCGGGTCGCTGGAACTTTCGATGCCGGAAGCGGTCCTGGAATACGACACCGCAGGCAAGGTGTCCGGCGCGCACTTCGCCGTCCGCGGCCTCAGCCACCAGATCATCGAGGAGTTCATGCTGGCCGCCAACGAGGCGGTGGCCGAACACTTCGGCCGGCTCGGGGTGCCGTTCCTCCGCCGCGTCCACCCGGCCCCGGACCCGATGAAACTGGAGGAGTTCGCCGTCTTCGCCGGACTGCTCGGCCACCCCGTCCGCAAGCCGCAGGACCGGTTCGAGCTTCAGAAGTTGCTCATGGCCACCGCCGACAAGCCGGAACGCGCCGCCATCCACTACGCCATGCTGCGGAGCTTCAAGCAGGCCACGTACACGCCCGTCCAAGACGAACACTACGCGCTGGCCAGCCAGGACTATTGCCACTTCACGTCGCCCATCCGTCGGTATCCGGACCTGCAAGTCCACCGCCTGCTCGACCGCTGGCTGAAGACCGGCAAGGCGAACGGCGACGAGAACGAGCTGGTCGCCCTCGGCGACCACTGCTCGAAGATGGAGCGCCGCGCGGAGGCGGCCGAGCGGGAGCTGGTGAAGCTGAAGATCCTGCAACACCTCAGCACCCGCATCGGCGAGGAGCTGGACGCCGTCATCACCGGCGTCGCCGAATACGGGTTCTTTGCCCAGGCCGAGAAATTCCCGGCCGAGGGGTTGGTCCACGTCTCGTCGTTGGCCGACGACTTCTACTCGTTCGACGACTCGTCGCGGTCGCTGTTGGGCGGGCGGACGAAGAAGCGGTTCCGCCTCGGCGACCGCGTGCGGGTGCAGGTGGCGCGGGTCGATCTCCAGAAGCGGATGCTCGACTTCCGCCTCGTCGGGCAACTGTCGTCGGTGTCCCGCCCGGAGCCGACGGACCGCCCGCGCAAGGGCTTCCGGACCCCACCCAAGCCCGACAAGAAGGGCAAGAAGAAGCGGAAATGACCGTCCACGCGAGCCGCGACCGCGAGGGAGTGGGACTCTCCGAGCCGGAAGCGTGAGCGACGGTCTTCCAAGAGTCCGTCGCTCACGCTTCCGGCTCGGAACAGAACGGATGCCGCTCCTGGGCGGTCGCGGCTCGCACAAATGGGGCAAACGGAAGCGGTCGTGACGGTTTTCGGTGACCGCCCTCATTTCACCCGTTGCCCGCCCGCTGGCCGCGTGAGATAACAACATGATGCCAGCACACACTCTCCCCAACGAAAGCGGGATCCGCCGCCTCCCCCACCCGCTCGGCGGCGGCCGCTTCGAGACTACGCCCATGCCCAAAAAAGAACCCCACGTTCTCAGCCTGATCCTCGGCGGCGGTCGCGGCACGCGGCTGTTCCCGCTCACCAAGAGCCGGGCCAAGCCCGCCGTCCCGGTGGCCGGCAAATTCCGCCTCATCGACATCCCCATCTCGAACTGCATCAACAGCGGCCTCCGCAGCATGTATGTGCTGACGCAGTTCCTCAGCGTCAGCCTGCACCGGCACATCGCCAACACCTACAAGTTCGACATGTTCGGCAAGGGGTTCGTGGAAATCCTGGCCGCGCAGCAGGCGTACGACGAGCAGATCGGCTGGTACCAGGGGACGGCCGACGCGGTGCGGCAGAACATGCCGTACATCGAGCGGGACGAGCCGGACGAGGTGCTGATCCTGTCCGGCGACCAACTGTACCGCATGGACTACCGGCAGATGATCGCCACGCACCGCGACAGCGGGGCGGACGTGACCATCGCCTGCATCCCGGTGAAGGAGGAGCAGACGGCCGGCTTCGGGCTGATGCGGATCGACGACGGCGGCCAGGTGCGGGAGTTCGCCGAGAAGCCGAAGACGGCGGAGGCGCGGCAGCCGTTCTACACGCCGACCGAGTGGATCGAGGGCAAGGGCATCCCCGGCCTCGGCCGGCACTACCTGGCCAACATGGGCATCTACCTGTTCAACACGCCGAAGTTGATCGCCATGCTGAACACCAAGGTGTTCGACCCGCTGCACCACGACTACAAGCTGCCGCACGACTTCGGCAGCAACGTGTTCCCGAACGCGGTGAAGAACCCGGACGTCCGCATCCAGTCGCACCTGTTCGACGGCTTCTGGGAAGACCTCGGCACCATCAGCAGCTACCACGAGTGCAGCCTGGCACTGGGCGACGTGGAGCCGCCGTTCGACTTCTTCACCCCGGAGGAGTCCATCTTCACCCGCATGCGGAACCTGCCGAGCAGCCGCATCGACGGGGCCACGCTCACCCGCACGCTGCTGAGCGACGGCTGCCGGGTGGGGGCGGGGTCGGTGCTGGACCACTGCCTGCTCGGGGTGCGGAGTCGAATCGGGGCGAACAGCCGGCTGAAGGACACCATCGTCATCGGGTCGGACGGGTACGAGACGCAGGCCGAACTGGACGACAACCGGAAGGTCGGCCGGCCGGACCTGAACGTCGGCACCGACACGGTCATCGAGCGGGCCATCCTGGACAAGGACTGCCGCGTCGGGTCCGGCGTGCGGATCGTGAACGCGGCGAAGGTGCAGGAGGCGGACGGGCCGGACGGCCGCTACCACATCCGCGACGGCATCGTCTGCATCCCCCGCGGCGCGGTCATCCCCGACGGCATGGTGATCTGATCGTGCCACGGCACGCGCGCGGCGAGTCGCCCGCGCCCGCCGCGAATTCGACCGAACTTCGCGCGGGTGTCTCGGTGTCCTTGTTCGCCCGCCGCGCCAGCACGGGGCCAGCCACCGAGGCGGTTCGCCCCGGTGCGGCAATTGTTGTTGGCGAGCGGGGGGCGTCAGCCCCCTGTTGTGTTCGACATCCCCACGGAAACAGGGGGCCGACGCCCCCGCTCGCCTGAACCTGCCAAAATCAATTGCTGCACGGGTCTGGCAAAACTTTCGGGCACCCTGGGAACACACGCCGATTC
>JAYTTN010000137.1:0-8479 GCA_043745295.1 Fimbriiglobus sp.
GCTTTACCCGCTCGCACGCTCGCGGCGACACCACGCGATGCCTCACGGCAGCAGCCGGTCCAACTCGTCCACCAGTTCGCCGAACCGCTTGAGCGCCGCGTTCACCGGTTCGGGCGTCTCCATGTCCACCCCGGCGTCGCGGAGCAGGTCGAGCGGATCCTTGCTGCTGCCGCCGTGCAGGAAGCGCAGGTACGCATCGAGTTCGGCCTTCCCGCCCTTCGTCACGCGGTCGGCCAGCGCGATGGCGGCGCTCAGCCCGGTGGCGTACTTGTACACGTAGAAGGCGCGGTAGAAGTGCGGGATACGCAGGCACTCCAGTTCGAGTTCGGCGTCCAGCACGAAGGCCGGGCCGAAGTAGGCGTCGAGCAGCTTGCGGTACTCGGCCTTGAAGGCGTCCAGCGTCAGCGGCTCGTTCCGCTCGGCCAGCTCGTGCGTCACCGTCTCGAACTCGGCGAACATCGTCTGGCGGACGATGGTGCGGCGGATGTCGTCCAGTTCGCGGTTGACGTAGTACGCCTTCTCGCGGTCGCCGGTCGCCGTCTTCATCAGGTGCATGCCGAGCAGTTGCTCGTTGAAGGTGCTGGCCACTTCCGCCACGAAGATGGTGTAGTTGGCGTACTGATACGGCTGGTTCTTGCTGAAGTAGGTGTGCATGCTGTGCCCGGCCTCGTGGGCCAGCGTGAACACGTGGTCCGGCACGTCCGGCTGGTAGTTCATCAGGATATACGGGTCGGAGTCGTAGCACCCGCTGCTGAACGCCCCGCTGTGTTTGCCCTTGTTCTCGTAGCGGTCGCACCAGCGGCCGCGCAGCCCGCCGGCCAGCGTGTCGGTGTACTGCGCGCCTAGCGGCTTCAGCGAGTCGATGACCAGTTCGACGGCGTCGTTCCACGGCGTCGTCCGCTGGAGGTCGCTGAGAATGGGGATGTAGATGTCGTAAATGTGGATGTCCGGCAACTTCATCGCCCGCCGCCGCACGGCGTAATACTTGTGGACGGCCGGCAGGTTTGCCCGCACCGCGGACAGCAAGTTGTCGTACACGCTCGCCGGCACGTTGTCCGGGAACAGCGACGCCGCACGGGCCGAGGGATGGTTCCGCACGCGAGCTTGATACACGTCCTGCTTGACGCTGCCGGCGAGGGTCGCGGCCAGGGTGTTCGCGTGGTCGTTGAACTCCGCGTAATACTGGTGGAAGGCCGTCTTGCGGACCTCCCGGTTCGGCTGTTCCAAACACAGGGCGTAGCTGCCGTGGCTGAGTTCGATGGTCTTGCCGGGTTCCAACTCGATGGTGCCGAACTTCAGGTCGGCGTCGGTCAGTTGGTCGAACACGTTGCGCGGGGTGGCGGCGGATTCGATCTGCATCGCCAGGAGGCGCTCCTCCTTTTCGCTCAGCGTGTGCGGCTTGAACCGCACCAGCCGGGTGAGGGCGAGCTTGAACTCGGCGAGTACCGGCACGTCGATGAACGCCTTCAATTTGTCGTCCGGGATGGCGAGGATTTCCGGCCGGAGGAAGCTGGCCGCCTCGCTCGCCTTCGCCGCGATGCCCAGGAACCGGGCCTTCATCCCCTGGTACGCCGAATTCGACACGTCCTCGGTTTCCTTGAGGAAGGCATAAGTCCCGACCTTGTCCCCCACGCGGTCGGTGGCGGTGTCGAACCGCAGGCACTCGGCCAGCACCTCGGCGCTTTCGGCCAGTCGGCCGCGGAACGGGGCGAAGCCGGCGACGGACTTCTCCCACTCGGCGAAGGCGGTCTCCCACTCGGCGTCCGAGCGGAACAGGGACGCCAAGTCCCAAGTGTCGGCGACGGCGACTTCGGATCGGACGGGCACGCGGGCGGTGGACATCGGCGAGACGCTCCGGGGGCGGTTGCTGAATCAGACGGCGCGCAACGAGACGGGTACGCCGACTGCATGGAGTTGCTTTTTGAGGGCTTCCGCTTGGCTCTTCGGAATCGCTTTCTTCACCGGCTTTGGGGCATTCTCAACCAACGTCTTCACGTCACTGAGACTCGACCCGGTGACGGACACGATGGCCCTGATGACCTCGAGTTTCTTGGTCGGGTCGGGAAGGCGGTCGAACACGAGGTCGTACCGGTCCGGGAACACGGCTTGGTAACGGAGGAACGCCGTTTCGAACTCGGCGAGCCGGAGCCGGAGTTCGGTGCGGGTGATCGGCGTCAGGCGGCTCTGTTCGATGAGTCCGGAGACGGTGCTGGACAGGTCCGAGCACGCTTCGCGGATTCGGAGGTATCGTCCCTTCATCCCGTCCCAATTCTCGACATCCTCCCGATCCGGCCTGCCTTCTTCCAGGTGTCGGTCGAGTGCGGCGGCTTCCTTCCCCCAGAGGGCGATCTTGTCGGTGTACTCCCGCATCAGGCGGAGGCACACCTCCGCCTCTTTCAACTGCTCGGTGACGGTCGCCGGTTCGGGGTCGATCTCGCTCATGACTGTTGCTCCCATTGAATGAGCGCCAGCAGGACTTCGTACATGCGGCGGAGGGATTCCACTTGTCGGCGGTGGTCGTAGCCGGCCTCGTTCGGCTTCAGCCGCTGTTCCAACTTCGTGTTCCAATTGCTGATGACAAGGCACACCGGCAAGCGCTCGTACCGGAACCGCGATTCGCCGACACCTCGCGACATCCGTGCGACGAGCGCCGGGTACGGTTCCGCCGAGTAAAACCGCTCGACCGCAGCTTCCTTCGACGCCCACAAGTCCTGTTTGCCGATCAGGTGTAGGAACCAGACCTTGTCGCCGCACTCGGAAACGGCGGTCGCCACTTTCTCGAACGTCCGGGTTTCATCCGCGCGCTGCTTCTCAGTTAATCGCGTCACGAATTCGGCTTTGTCGTTATCGAAGTCCGGGTGGCCTTGGTAGGCACCGATGCTCGGTGTGTGGTGGCCATTCGCGGCCAGGAAGATGACACCCCGGAACTTGCCGGATCGCACATCCGCCAACGTCGTCGGCCACGTCGCGTTGCGGCGATGCTCTTGTCCCGGTGGAACAACGATCTCGATGCCCGGATCGTCTTCCAAAAAAAGGCGTTCCGTCGATACGCTCTCCGCGTACCGCCACGGGTCGTCACTCAGCCAGTCGAATTCGCCGGACAGGATTCGGGCCAGCGTCGTTTTGCCAACCCCACCCGGCCCGATGATGAGGATGCCGCGCGGGTTCGGTTCCTCCGACGCCGGGGCGGAGGGGTCGGCCGACTTCTTCCGTCCGCGAAACCAATCGCAAATGCCTTTCAGGAAGCCCTCGACGGCTCCCTTCGCCAAGCTGCCCCAAGGTATGACTTCTTTGTCGGCCATAACGCACCTGCGGACATTTACTGCACACCATTCTATCGTCGGCCGGCGGTCGCGTCATGCTTTCTTCCGTCGCCACTTCACCCACTTCGGCAGCAGCCACAAGTGGACGCCGGTGGCCCACACCGTCAGCAGCAGCACGGCGGACGGCAGGAAGACGTAGTACTTCACCCACTCGCCGAACAGTTCGCCCTCGTGGACGGACACGAGCCAGTCGTTCCGCCGGTACTCGGTCTGGAGGACGGCCCCGGTGCCGAGATCGACCTGCACCTCGTACCGGTTCTTGCACTGCACTTTCACGACGCCGTCCTTCGGCCGCACGTCGGCGCGGCCGATGTCGGCCCACGATTGCACTTCCGCCTCCGGCACCGCCGTCACCGCCGCCAGGATCGCGTCGAACGACACGGTCGGCTCCTTGCCGCTGCCCGTCACCGTCGGCGGCTGCACCCACGGGAGCTGCTTCCGCAACTGGAGCGGGATGCCGGTGACGAGGATGACGAGGAACGGCAGCGCCACCAGGATGGCGACGTGGCGGTGCCACTTGCGGCTGAGGATGTGGAGTTTCACGAAGGACTCGTGGGGTCGGGGTCGTCGGGGCGATCGATTCCGCAGCACGACTGCGTGGCTTCAATCCACTCTTCGAGCGTGAACTGGTCCGTCGGCGGTTCGGCTTTCGGCGGTTCGGGGGCCGGTTCCATCGCCGTTTACTCCGGGTCGAGGATGCGGCCGTCGGCCATGCGAATGATCCGCTCGGCGTACCGCTCGGCCAGCTCCTCGTCGTGCGACACCACCACCAGCGTCATGCCCCGGTCGCGGACTTGGGCGAACAGCAAGTCCATGACGGCGGCGGCGCTGGCCGAGTCGAGGTTGCCGGTCGGCTCGTCGGCGAGCAGCACGGCCGGGCGGTTCACCAGCGCCCGCGCGACGGCGACCCGCTGGCATTCCCCGCCGGACAGTTGCGGCGGGTGGTGGCCGAGTCGGTGTCCCAATCCGACGGCTTCCAGCATCTCGCGGGCGGCGCGACGGCGCTCCGCCACCGGTCGGCCGGCGAGCGCGAGCGGCAGTTCGACGTTCTCGGCGGCGGTCTTGGAGGCGATCAGGTGGAAGGACTGGAACACGAACCCGATGGAGGCCAACCGGTAATCGGCGAGTTGCCGGCGGGTCAACGAACCGAGGCTCCGGCCGGCGACCGTCAGCGCCCCGGCCGTGGGCGTGTCGAGGCCGCCGATCAGGTTCATGAGCGTCGATTTGCCGGACCCGGACTTGCCGAGGATGGCCACCCGTTGCCCGGCCGGGATATCGAACGACAGGCCGGCGAGCGCGGCCACGGCGGACGTGCCGGTGCCGTACACCTTCTCGACGGCGCAGGCGGCGATGATCGACTCAGCCACGGGCGTCCCCCACCAGCACCTCGCGCTGCCGGAGTTGCTGCATCCGCCGCAGGCCGCCGCACTTCTCGACGTACCCGGTGAAGTCCGGAACGCCGTGGATGAACTCGTCCAGGAACGCCCGGAACGCGGCCTCGTCCTGTTCCACCGTCAACCAGTGCCGCAGGTGTTCTTCGTCCGAGAAGTATTCGCCGGGCATGTTGCCGGGGTAGCTACCGAACGGCACCTCGCACACGGCGTCCACGCACAGGAACGGAATCTGGGTGCGGTGCGGGTCGCGCCGCATCTCGTCGTGCGGCACCAACCGCTCGCAGGTGACGATGAGCCGCTTGGCGGCGCGGGCGAGGTCGATGTCGGCGACCGACGTGCCGCTGAACCGGCAGTTGCCGTACCGGTCGGCCTCGTGGACGTGGATGGCGGCCACGTCCGGATACAGGGCGGGCACGGCGACCAGCTTCTCGCCGGTGAACGGGCAGGTGATCGCCTTCGCCGGGCTGTGCGTGAACGTGTCGGTGCCCTGCATGCTCCGGGTGACCGCGAACGGCACGCCCGTCGCGGCGGCGGCGAATCGCAGGGCGAGCGCGTAGTTCGACCACTCGACCGACGCCACCTCGCCGGACTGCATCACCCGCCGGGCGTGCGGCGACAGGCCCCGCGCCTCCAGCCCGACGACGTAGGAAACATCCACCCGCGCCAGCGTCTTGCCCCGACCGGTCCGGTTGCCGGCGGCCATCAGTTGGAAGTCGTGCGTGGCGGTGTGGCCGGCGAAGCCGAGGTCCTGCTTCTTCTGGCGGAGGATTTCGTGGACGACGGCGGCGGGGATGCGGTTCACTCCGAACCCGCCGGAGCAGAAGTAGTCGCCGTCGGTCACGAACCGCGTCACCGCCTCGGCGACCGTCATGACCTTGTCCACGAGCGCGCGGGGTTTCTCGGCGAAGGCGGCTCGCGCGGCGTCGGAACCGGGGTCGGTGAACAAGGCGGGCGTCATCGCGGACCTTTCCGAAGGGTGTCGAGTTCGGCCCGGAGGCGCGCGACTTCGGCCTCGGCGGTCATCCGGGACGACGCTTCGCCGTCGGCCCGGTGCTTCTCCTGCTCGGCCCGCTGCTTCTCCTGCTCGGCCCGGTGCTTCTCCTGCTCGGCGCGCTGGCGTTCCCGCTCCGCCCGTTTCCGTTCCAGGTCGGTTCGCCCGCGTTCTTCGAGCGTCGCGCGCTCGTCGGCCGTGAGCAGAACGCGGCCCGTCTCGGCGTCCCGCAGCAGCAGGTCTTCGCCGTCGCGTTCCAGGGTAATGCCGAGCGTCTTGCTGGTCAGCACGCCCCCGGACGGCCGGATCGGTCGCAATTCCGAGCCGCGGCGGCGGAACCCTTGCAGGGACGGCTCCAGATACTCTTCACGCGGGTCGAAGAGGAAGTACTCCTTCACCCGCCAGATGTCGCGGTAGATCTCGAATTTCGTCCGCTGGTCGTCGCGGGCGGTGGTCTTCGACGTGAACTCGATCACTGCGGCCGGGAACGTGCCCTCGGCCCAGGTGCGGAACGTTTCGCGGTTCCCCTTCGGGATGCCGAAGGCGACGAAGCAGTCCGGGGCCAGCACCCGTCGCGGGTCGCCCTCGACGTAGTAGACGAGCAGGTTCCCGGACACGTACACGTCGGCCCGGTCGCGGAAGTAATCGTCCAGCCGGGGGACGACGGCGAACAGGAGCTGGCGGTGCAGGTCGCTCTCGGCCATCGGCTTGCCGTCCGAGGAAGGGTACTCGATGGGGCGGGCGGTGCGGGTGGCCATGCCGGGTTCCTTCCTGGGATTGTGCGGTCAGCCGGCGAACTCGCGGAGCAGGGCGCGGAAGCGGGGATCCTTGCGGATGGCGTCCAGGTCGCGGTCCCGGATCATGTATCGGAAGTCGCGGTAGCCGAGTTCGATGGCCGCGCGCAAGGTGGCGACGGCCAAGTCCGGCTGCTTCAGCAGGGCGTAGCGGCAGGCCAGATTGTACCGCACGTCCGGATCGTCCGGCCGCAGTTCGACGAGGGCCTGATCGACGGTCAGCCCTTCCTTCACCTGTCCCTTGGCGGTCAGGTTGCCGGAGTGGGCTTGCAGAACGTCGGCGTAATCGTGGACTCGTTCCAGAATGGCCGCGAAGAAGGCGAGTTCGAAATCCACCTGGGTCCGCTCGGCAAGCATGGCGACGACGGACCCCTGCGGCGGTTCGGCGGTCGGGCGGTGACTCGACGGGGGCATCGGCGGCTTCCGCGTGAGGTAAAGTGAACGGCTTGGCCGTCTCCCGTCGATTATACCCCACTTCGCCGGTCGGGCAAATCGGCAGGGGTGGGGATCTTGGCGAACGGGGTGGGACTGCCCGGCGTTCGCCGGCTGTGCCGATTTCCCCGCGCGAGCGGAACGAAAAAGGGCACGGACGTTGGTCCGTGCCCGCCGTCACACCTCGTCGTCATCCTCTTCGTCGTCCCAGTCGTCGTCATCGTCGTCGTCGTCGTCCCACTCGCCGTCCAGGTCGTCATCGTCGTCGTCCAGTTCGTCGTCGTCCCAGTCATCGTCGTCGTCATCGTCGTCGTCGTCCTCGTCGCCCTCCGCCTCGCCGTCCTTGCCGGGCGGGGGCGGCTCCTTGGTCTTGCCCGCCTGCAACCCGTCCGCGGCCGCGTCGCCCGGCCACGACCGCCGGGGGTCGGCGACCGGGTCGGCCGGGATTGCGGTCAACAACATTCTGGCCATGTCCTCGCCCTCTTTTCGAGAAAACTACGTTCTGTTCCGGCCGCCCGAGGCTCCTCACCTCCGCCGGCGGTCGGCTCAAACTCGCGGGTGAATCCGGTGCCGGAATCGCGTCCGGCGGGTCAGTCGCGCGGGCGAGCGGGTGGCCGCAGTCGCCTCGATCACGCCGCAGGTTCGCCTGGGGTAGGCGCTTCTTAGTCCCCCCCGTTTTGGCCGTCAAGCGGACTCGGGGAAGATTTTCCGATCGCCGTAGAATGCCCTTCCCAAGTGCCCACCGAGCCGTCCATGAACGAACCCGCGCCGGCCCCGAACACGTCCGGGCCGGACTACTTCTTCCTCGGCGACACCGGCCGCCGGCTGCCCGACGGCGGGCCGATCTACCGCGAGACGCCGGCCGACTCGGACGCCGACCTCGGCTGGGCGGCGGAGCCGTGGAACGCCGTCACGGCGGCCGTCTTCGTGCTGATCGCCCTGGCGTGGGCCGTCCGCCTGCGGGGCCGCTACCGGCGGTTCCCGTTCGTCACCGCCTGCCTGCCGGTGTTGCTCGCCGGCGGCGTCGGAGGCACGCTTTACCATGCGTTCCGTTCCCGGCAAGCCTACTTTCTTCTCGACGTGATCCCGATCTCGCTGCTGGGGCTGGCCGGCGCGATCTATTTGGCCGTGCGGCTGGGTCGCGGAATCGGGGCCGGCAAGGTGCTGCTCGTCACCCTCGGCGTGCTGGTCGGGTACGTCGCGGTGAACGCGGTCCTGTTCAACGCGATCCCGACCGAGTTCCCGACCGTCACGGTCAGCTTGTCCTACGCCGCGCTGGCGGTGGTCATCCTGATTCCGCTGTTCGCCACCCTGGCGCGAACCGGCTTCCGCGACGCCGGGTTCGTCTACGCCGGACTGGCCTGTTTCGCCCTGGCCCTCGTCTGCCGGCTGGTCGATCCCGTCTCCCCGCTGCCGATGGGCACGCACTGGCTGTGGCACCTGTTCGGCGCGGGCTGCACCGCCTTCGTGGTGGAGTACTACTACCGGCTGGAGCGCGGGACGTGAGCCGACGCGCGAAATCGTCGCCGCGAGCTTGCGAGCGGG
>JAYTTN010000138.1:0-30498 GCA_043745295.1 Fimbriiglobus sp.
CCACACGTCGCGGGTTCGCCTCTACTTCTTCCATCCGCCTTCGTCGTCCGGCTTCGGCGGTGAGCGGCGCGGCGGCGGTTCGCTCTCGTCCTCAGCATCCTCGTCTCTTCGCCGTCGGCGCGGTCGGTCCTCTTCTTCCTCTTCATCCCGGTCGCGGCGAAAGCGGCGGCGTGGTCGCTCTTCTTCCTCGTCTTCCTCCTCGTCGTCCCGGTCCCGGCGGGATCGACGCCGCGGCCGGTCGTCGTAGTCGTCTGCCTCCTCGTCGTCGTAGCGGTCGTCGGCGTCGCGCCGCCCGCCGGAGCGCTGGAGTTGTTTGTGGTGCTTCAGCAGCCCCTGCCAGTACGGAATGAAGAGGCCCGCCGCCGCCAGCAACCCCAGCGCGCCGATGGCGATGCAGATGAGCAGCGCGCCGGCGTGCCAGCAGATGAGTGCCGACAATCCGAGCGGCTGGCCGAAATCCTTCGGCCGTTTTAGCCCCCGCGATTTGAACTCCCGCTTCAACGCCTCCTCGACGCGGATGACGACGAAGTACGACCACACCAACCCGAACGCCGGGATGAGCGCCAGCCAGACTTGGCTGGGGTCCATCTCGCGGTTCCGCCGGCCGCACTGCTCCAGGCAGTTCATCGCCGCCACGAGGGTGAGGACGAAGAACACCAGCAGGGCGATGCTGCCGAGGACGAGCATCACCCAGGTGATGAGCCACAGCGTCGGGTCGTAGAAGAAGAACATCGGGGGACACGGCTCCTCGGCAGGAGGGCACGGCGGACGACCGGCGGAAGAGTGAGAGTACGGCCGGCGATTGGTTTTGGCGAACCGCAACTTGACGAGCCGCGACCGCCAGGGACCGCCATCTGTCCGAGCCGGAAGCGTGAGCGACAGTCTTTGGTTTAACCCGTCGCTCACGCTTCCGGCTCGGACGGGCCAGAGGATGCTGCTCCCTGGCAGTCGCGTCTAACCGGACGGAAGAATGGGTGTTTTGCGGTATTTATGCCGCTTGCGCCGGCCGCCGGCACAATCCGACCCGGTCGAACCGGCATCCGAGTTCGCAAGTCTCGCCCGCGACGCCGATTCTAGTGGTACCCCCCGCACACGGATCGTCGCGGGGTCGAACGGCCGCCGGCAAACCCCCATGCCGGCGGCCGAGGCGTGCGTCACGGAGGACCGTCGGTATGACCCGCTCCCGCTTGCTGCCGCTGCTCGCCACCCTCCTGGTGGCCGGGTCGCGCGCCGACGGGCAGCCGGGTCTGCCGCCCCCCGCGACGCACCCCGACCCCGCGGCGGTCCTCCTTCCGCCCGTCGGCCTTCAACCGGCCGACACCGGCCCGGTGCCCCCGGAACCGGCCGCTCGCCTTCGCCCGGCCGTCGAGACGGTGGCCGCCTTCAAACCGGAAGTCGGCACCGACTTGCCCCGCGACGACGGGGACCGCCACGGGTCGCCGGCCACCCGCAAGAACTGGGACGCCTACGACTACCTGACCGCCAAGGACTCCGCCCGCCCGGCCGACAGCCCCCGGCTGTCGCGCGCCCCCGGCGACGACGACCTGTTCCCCCCCTCCGTCTTCCCCGGCGACAAAGGGGGGGGCTTCCTCGACCGTCTCCGCGAGCCGGGCAAGCGGGAGAAGGGGCTGTTCTGCACCGACCGCGACTTCGACAACTTCATCACGCCGATGACGAACCCGTTCCTGTTCGAGTCGGCGCAGACCAGCACCGAGGTGCGCGGCCTGTTCCTCGGCCAGGGCATCCCGAACCCGGCCGGGCCGTTCAACGGCGGCACCGCGTACTTCGCCGGCGGGCAGGCGCGACTGGCCTTCGGCGAGCGGTTCTCGGTGACGGTGAACAAGATCGGCCTGACCAGCTTCCAGCCGGGCAGCGGGTCGGCCGTCGGCAGTGCCACCGGTCTGGCCGAACTCTGGCTCGGGCCGAAGTTCGTCGCCTACCGCAACAAGGAGTCGCAGACGCTGGTGACGGTCGGGGCCATCTTCCAGATTCCGCTGGGCAGCAGCAGCGCGTACCAGAACACCGGCAAGCTGTCCATCGCCCCGTACGTGTCGGTGGCGCAGCGGCTGTTCGAGTACGGCGACTGGGGCACGCTGAACGCCCAGGCCAACGCCGGCTACAGCTTCGCCACCAACCGCGACCGCTCGGACTACTTCTACGCCAACGGCCACCTGAGCTGGAACTGGCGGAACCGCGGGCGGTTCTTCCCGCTCGTGGAACTGAACTGGTTCCAGTACACGGCGAACGGGCAGTCGTCCGGCTTCGGCGTGGAGGGGCGGGATCTGGCGAACATCGGCGCGGCGGTCGGCCGCAGCGGGCTGTTCACGGGGGCGGTGGGTGCCCGCTACCGGTTCGGCGAGCGGTGGGAGACCGGGGCCGCGTTCGAGCTGCCGTTCGCCGGCAACAAGGACCTGTTCCGCTACCGCTTCACCCTGGACTTGATCTGGCGGTATTGAGCCACGGGCAATGTCCGGTTGGCCTGCCTTTTCCTCGATTCCCGGTCGCATCGCAAGAAACTACTTGACGGCGGTATTCGCCCGCCCGTATTATTTTAATCGCGGTAGAGGCTTGTTTCAATCCGCGCATTGAGATCGGCATCTGTTACAGCGGCCGGGCCGGCCCTGACGCAAGGCTCGTTAGTGGGATAGTTGACACGGAACCGGCTTGGCGATACCCTGCGACCAATGGTCGCAGGGTATCGAGTCGCCGAACCCACGACCGGGATAGGCCGCGCACGCGCGGCCTAATTACTAGTTCGGCGGCGGAGGTGACAGTCGTGGTAAGCAAAGAAATCGCCGTCGCGCTGCTCGGGATCGTCGCGGCCGCAATCGGCCTGTTGACTGCCTACATCGCCCGTAACAAAAGGCACGAGGTTAAAATCTATGCCGCCACCGATGAGGCAGTAAAGAAGGAGCCTCCGGTAGCGGTTGTGGAGGCCGTCGGGAGGCACGTTGCTCGACTGGAAGATGTTCACGTACCTCCTAATCCAGTAATTACACGACACAGCGCCGACCTGTTCAATGCGATGATCACTTGCTCGTTGCCGAAGAAGCCACTCGAACTCGACTACAATTACGTCCAAGCTGAGTTGACCATCAATGAGCGGTTGCTTTGTTGCCGCACCCCCGAACGCACAATCCTTTCGCTCACCCCCGACCAAGTGCGATTCGGGCTGGTGAGAACTGGGGTGATGAAAACGTTCGCGGCAGAACCGTACATCCTGCTCGGGCTTGCGAGTAAGGAGTCTGTAACCTTGAAGTTCGCCCGCCCAGAGAGCCGTGACGCGGCAATGCATGCTATCCGGGCGATGGCTAAACGAGACGAGGACCAGTGGGGCTGATTCCTGGCTTTCGAGGCACGCCGAACCAGGCGCTGCAGCAGACCGGGTCCGCATGTAGGCTTTCTAGGATTCGTAGCTCCCCGAGCGGCCCGGCTGCTGAGCTTGGTCGTTCGGCGGAGGGCTTCCAAGTGGCGACGCCTGACGGCAACAGACCGGGCCAAGCGACTGCGGCTAGCGGTGATTCGTCCACCGCTGCAGGCTTCATCATGCTGGCGGCCATCGGGATAGGTCTTTGGGGCCTGTGCCGGTCCATCGTCCACGGGGCCGAGGTCGCCGGGTGGTTGGTGAGCGTGCCCAGCAACATTACACTCTTGGGCGTGTTCTGTTGGGCAGCACACGAGGGCTTCACGACCGGGGGTTGGCTCACGGCGGGGCGTTGGCCGGGATGCTGGTTGGGCTCGCCGTTGACGGGGCTGGCAAGCACCCGCCGCCGGCCGCCCCGCCGGCCGCGAGCGGTTTAGACGCCGCCCCAGGCGCTGTAGCAGACGGCGGGGTATGATTCGTTTCCGGAACCTCAAGCTCTTCGGTGGCCCGCTGCTGGGCGGGGTCGTTCGGCTGCTGATTCGCAGGTAACGGAGGTTGTGTTCGGCAAGGTAGTCCGCACTCTTCGAGTGCGGGTCGGCACCGCACTCGGAGAGTGCGGACTACCTTCGATTCAGGAGGAGGCAAGACGTGTATGGTTGAGCCGTTCGCGGAACGCTGGAACCGCAAGTGGGCGGCGTGCGGCTACGAGGACATCGGCACCGAGATGGTCGCGTGCGGTTCCGACGTGCTACCCGACGCCGCCGCGCCGTGTCTCAGTTTCGATCGGGCGGCCCGGCCGGCACCGATTTGGGAAGTGTTCGGCATCCCGTCCCAGTGGTCGCCGGCCGAGCGCGAGCGTTTGGCCCCGTATCGCATGATCGGCTCCGACGGGGCGGGCAACCCCCTTTGCGTCGAGCAAGGCGTCGGTTCGGTGGCGCTGCTCGACCACGAGGATCGGTTCCGCACCCGGCAGTTCGTCAACAGTAGCGTCAGACAGCTCGCCGAGTGCCTGCTGGCGTACATGGGCGAGCGGGATCCGGAGCGGTTCCGAGCGGCGGTCCGGTCCATCGACGCCGCGGCGCTTGCCGAGCAGTCGTTTTGGTGGCATGAGTCCGCAAGGCTGGGCGTTTATCAGGCGGCGGACGTGGAGCCATAAGGATGGACGCGGCTGAAGCCAAAGCGGTTTTGCTCCGCCACTGCGACGGGGGTCCAGAGGACGACACTCTGCCGTGGTGCCTGTGCCCCTATACGGGCGACGAGCGCCGGCACCTGCTCCAAGTCCTCCGCGCCCTCTCCGTCGTCGCACCGGAGTTGAACGGCCGCCCGCAAGTCGATCGCGATCTCGTCCGCGCGATCTGGGATCTTTGCCGAACCCTCCGGAACTGGGCGCGGCGGACCCCGCCAGAAGCCAAGAAGTCACTGGATGATTGGACCGAAGAGTTTGAAGCGATCACCCTGCATCTGCTCCGTGGCCAGCCGGCCGTGCGGGCGTTCGGCGGGGTCGCGGACCTGATCCTTGAACACCGGCTCGGAGCCGAGGCCGCGTTCCTGATTCCGATGCTGACCGAGAAGTTGCAGATCAATCAGTTCGACGACCCGACCGGCGAATGCTCGGACGGCGAGGACACGATCCGCGTCTGCCTCGCTTTGGAGTCAATGGGGGTAGCCGCCGCCGCAGCCTCGCCCGCACTGCTTGCGGCCCAAAGAACCAGTCCGAATGCTCGGGTGCGAGAGTCGGCCGCCCGAGCGCTGGCGGAGGTCGTCGGAACTACCGAAGCCGTCAGGGCCGCTGAATAACATTTGTCCGCCTGGAACTCCACCTCGACCGGCTGCTCGCCCGCTGCGGCACGACACTGCCGGCGGCATTCCGTCACTTGATCTCGCCTACGAGGACGAAGTCGAAGACGTTGTCGCCGCTCAACTTCACGTCGGCGAACAGGTCCGAGGTGTCGGGCGAGAAGTACTTCGTCGGCAGCAGCGGCTTGCCGGGCATCTGGAGCGTCTCGGCCGCGGCCGGCGCGTTGGCCAGGTGCGGCGGCAGCGGCGGCGGCGGGCCGGTCAGCGAGATCGCCACCTTGCACCGGCCGACCGGCGCGCCGTCGTTCGCCGCGAACGTCGTCACGCGGTACTCGCCGGCGGCGTTCGTCTTGCCCAGCGCGGGCACCACCCCTTTGGCGTCCGGGATGAACGAGATGGAGGCGTTGGCGACCGGCTGGCCGCGGTACGTCACCTTCCCGCGCACCTGCGCCACCGGCACCCCGGCGGGGCCGCACCCCGCCGCGACGGCCAGCAGCCCGCCGAGTGCGGCGACCAACCCACGGCGACCCAACCGAATCATGACACGGTCTCCAAACGGAGGGATCGGGGGAACGGGGACACGTCATTCGGAGATGACTTCGCCGCCGGCGCGACTGCCGAGCGCGTTGTAGGTGAACTGGTTGATGCTCTCCGGGATGGTCCGCACCGAGCCGTCGCACAGCGCCACCAGGATGCTGCCGGTGTGCCGGCTCGAGAACCCGCGGCCCATCCAACTGGAGGTCGCCCCGCCGCACGAATCGACCGACATGCCGGCCGTCGGCAGGCAGATCCGCATCTTCCAATTCGGCGGCAGGCTCGTCCCGTGGGCCGACCCCGTGCTCGACATCCAGATGGAGCTGTTGGACGAGGTCTGCCAGTCGGTGTGGCCGAAGCTGATGGTGTTGCTCAGGCCGTCGGTGATGCCGGCGAATTTGACGGCCCCCGCCAACCCGACGTAATCGACGATGCCGCGGTGGCCCCGCCCGCCGCCGTACCCCTGGCCGGGTTCCGGGCAGGCGGCCGTCCCCGTCACGGCGTTGTTGCTGGCGCAGCCGCCGCAGCCGTACCGGGCCTTCGCGCCGTCGCCGCCGAACGGATCGACCGCCGAGGACGCGATGTTGTTGAACCCGTCGCCGTAGCTGGCGACGTAGTTCGGGTGGAACCCGCGGAACAAGTTCGACGCCGCGCCGTCGCCCGCCCCGCTGTCGCCCGCGATCTGCGGGCAGCCGGCGACGGGCATCGTGCGGTTCTCGCTCATGGTGCCGGCCTTCGGGTCGCTGGGGCAGAGCAGGACGGACAGCCGCGCTTGGCGGACGGACGCCATCGCCTGGCAGGTGACGTTCACGTCGAAGCGGATGCGGCGGAACAGGTTGTCCTGCTCCAGGTACGGCAGCAGGCGGGGGACGAAGCCCCACCCGTAGGTGAAGCCGTCGGCGGTCGGCAGGCCGTCGTTCACGTCGTGGTACGAGTGCGCGGCGAGGCCGAGTTGCTTCAGGTTGTTGCCGCACGACATGCGGGCGGCGGCCTCGCGGACCTTCTGGACGGCGGGCAGAAGCAGCCCGATCAGGATGGCGATGATGGCGATCACGACGAGCAGTTCGATGAGCGTGAACCCGCGGCGGCGCATGGCAGTGGTCTCGGGAAGAGAAGGGGGTCTCGTTCGGATGCCGGCGGTCCCATTCCGAATGGAGGGACGACCGCCGCGACGGAGAGTGTGTGTATCATGCCGGAAGCCGCACCGCGCCGCAACTGAGAAACCGGCGAATGCGTGCGGCGGTCGGGTGGGTTTCCAGAAACCCCACCCCCCGGCCCCCTCCCCGTCCCGGAGAGGGGGTGTTCAAACCGCCCGCGCGGTCTTGCGAGCCGCGACCGCCGGGGAGTGGGTTCAGGCGAACGGCGCGACGTGAGTCCGCCGGTGGATCGGAACCGGCGGTCGCGGCTCGCAAGAACGACACCCCCTCTCCATTCATGGGGAGGGGGCCGGGGGGTGGTGTCTCTCCACCTCGGGTCCGTGGCCGGGCCGGGCGATCCGGTTATAGTGAGTGCATCGTTCGTTCCGTCCGGCGCGGGGTGTCCGTCGTGGCCAAGAAGCGTGTGGTGGGCAGCAGCACACCCGACAAGATTCGGCAGAAACTGGCCGCCGGCGACGTCGTCACCGCCCTGGCGCTGGCGAAGCGGCACGCCGAGCTGTCGCCGTCCGACCCGGAAGCGATTCACCTGCTCCGCACCGCCGCGACCGCCCTCGCCGACCAGCATCTGACCGCCGGCCGCACGGCCGCTCTCGCCCAGTTGCTCGCCGACATCGACGTGGGCTTCTTCCTCGACGACGCCTGGCTCCGGCAGCTCGCCACCTGGCACGCGAAGGCCGGCAACCCCGTCCGCGCGCTGGCGCTGGCGGATCAGGTCGGGGACGCCGCCCTCCGTGCGCAAGTGGCCGGCCACGCCGCCGACGCCGCCGTCCGCGCGCGGTCGAAAGCGCTGTTGCCGACCGACCTGCACGCCGGGTACGCGGCCGTGGTGGACGGGTTCGACAAGTACAAGCTGGGCCACGACGGCGCGGCGCGGGAGCGGCTGAACGACATCGGCCTGTCGTCGCCGTTCCTCGAATGGAAGCTGCTGCTGCGGGGATTCCTGGCGCACACGGCGAACGACGACGAGAGTGCGAAGGCGAACTGGGGCCGGCTGGCCGCCGACCGGCTGCCGGCGAAGCTGGCCGCGCCGTTCCGCGCCCGCATCGACCCGACCGCGCCGCCCGTCGGCGGCGGACAACTCCCCGTCGATCCGAGTTCCCTGGCCGGCCGGCTGAAGGCGGTGCAGGCCAACCTCGGCAAGGTGCGGAACCTCGGCGCGGCCTTCAAGGCGCTGGAATCCGCGCTGCCGTTCGTGAAGACCAAGCTGCCGGCCGCCGTGCCGAAGCTGGCGAACGTGATGTACCACGCCATCGGCCGCGTCGGGCAGCCGGACGACCTGCCCCGCTACCGCAAGCTGTTCGGCGCGCCGGCCGACGACCCGGACTTCCACAAGCTGCAAGGGCGGGTGCTGGAGGAGATCGGCGAGTTGCGGACGGCGCTCCAGTTCTGGGCGCGGTACGACGGCTGGCTGAGCGGCCCGCCGGCGGGGTGGCCGGAGCCGCTCGCCCGCCGCGCACGCGCGCTCATCCAACACCGCCTGGCCGGCATCGCTGCGGACCTGGGCGAAGACGCCGTGGCGTCCCCGTTCGACGACTTCTTCGGCTTCTTCTCGTCGCCCAAACGCGGAGCCAAGCCGCCGAAGGAGAAGCCGCCCGACCCGACGTTGTACTTGCGGAAAGCAGTCGAGTTGGCCCCGGATTGGGAGACGCCGGCCGTCGAACTGTACGAGGCGTACCACGAAGCCGGGAAGCCGGCCGAGGCGGAGGCGGCGGCGCGGGCGTACCTGGCGCGGGTGCCGGGGTCGGTGCCGATGCTCACGCGGCTGGCGAGCGGGCTGGCCCGCGCGGGCCGCGCCGCCGACGCCCTCGACCTGCGGCGGAAGGCCCTCGCCGCCAACCCGCTGGACAAGCTGAACCGCGTCATGTTCGGCTACACGGTGGTCGGCGCGGCCCGCCGGCTGGCCATCGACGGCCAACTGGCCGATGCCGAGGCACTGTTGACCGCCGAGGCCGAGGTGTGCGCCGCCGAGGTGCCGGTGGCCGCCCTCGCGGTGCGGTCGGTGATCGCGCGGAAGGCCGGACGGAATGAGGAGGCGGAGACGCTGGCCGAGGCCGCCGTCCGCGTCCCCGGCGGGCGGCTGTCGGCGCGGCTGTTCCTGCACGCCACGGCCGTGCTGGCGAAGCTGAAGCCGGCGGACAAGGCGGCCGCGAGCAAGGCGCTGACGGCCGCGTTCGCCGAGACGCCGACGCCGCTGGAGGCGAGTCTGCTGTACGCCGCGTGGGACCAGCTCTTCGTGGAGGGGCTGACGTACACCGGGCAGAAGACGCAGGAGAAGAAGGTGCAGACGGCGGTCCTGGCGGCGGCCGGCGCGGACGCGCCGGAGTTCGACTTCGAGACTCTGTGCCGGGGGATGGAAGCCCGCCGCGAGTGGAAGCTGCTGGGCAAGCTGGCCGAGGCGCTGGCCAAGCGGTTCAAGACCAACCCCGTCTTCCCGCTGATGGTGGTGGAGGCCGAGACCGGCGCGGGCGGCCGGGCCACGCGGCCGTACAAGCTGACCAAGTGGCTGGCCGACGCCAAGCGATTGGCCGCCGCCAGCCCGCACGAGCGGCACAAACAGCTCCTGCCCCGCATCGACGACCTGATGAAGGCGCACAACCCGTTCGGCATGGCCTTCGACCTGTTCGACTGACAAACCACAAGAGGGCTGCCCATGACCGGGTTCCTCGCGGCCGTCGGGGTGCTGTTGCCGTTCGCCGACGCGGACCTCAGCTACCCGCTGCCGGCCGGGGCCGACGCGCGGATCGGCCGGCCGGCGCAGACCGCCGGGCCGGGGTTCCTCGGCGCGGCGTTCTCGCCCGACGGCACGAAGTTGGCCACGATGACCAACCGGGGCGTGACCGTCCGCACCGTGCCCGACGGCCGGCGGCTGTTCGAGGATTCCCTCATTCAACTCCGCGGGGGCGCGGGGAGCGACGGCCTCGCGTTCTCGCCGTGCGGTCATTACTTGGCGTACCTGCGGGTCGGCTTCTCGCGGGCGTTCGTCGCCGAAATCACAACCGGGGCGTGGGTGAAACTCGACGCGGCCCCGTCGGACGACATCGGGTTCACCACGTCGCACATCCACTATGTCTCGCGCGGCATCGTCCGCGTGCTGGGCCGGCCACGGTCGAAGGGCAAGGACGACGGCGACTTCGAGGCGGTGGACTTCGACCCGGCCACCGGCGCGCGGCTGGTGCGGCGGATGCTGCCGGCCGAGCCGGTCGCCGCCGCCCGCGACGGCCGCGCGCTCATCCTTCGGGACGACAGCTCCCGTCGCCGGTTCGACACGACGGTTTGGCGGTACGCCGGCGCGCCGATGCCGGACCTGTGGAACGCCGTCGCGTTCGACGCCGACTGCCGGCGGATCGCCTGGACGGCAGCCGCCGCGCGAACGGGCGTGACCGTGACGGACGCCGTCACCGGCAAGGCGCTCCGCACCGCGCCGATGCCCGACGCCGTCCGGCTCGCCGAATACTTCAGCCTCGGCCTTTCCCCTGACGGCGGGGAAATCTACTTGATCGGCTATTCCAAGACGGAGCCGCCGGCAGCGCGGCGGTGGCGGGTGGCGGACGGCACGGAACTGCCGACCCTCGCCGCGCCGTCGGGCACGACGGGTGCCCAACCCATCTACGGCCCCGGCGCGAATGCCGTCACGCTGATCGGCGAGGACGGGTTCCTGGCCACCTTCGACCGGGCGACCGGCGCGCGGCGCGGGCCGGCGACGCGGCCGATGCAGTTCGCCGCGTCGCCGGACGGCCGCCTGCTGGCCAGCTTCGACGGGGATGCGTTCGTCGTCCGCAACTCGGCCACGGGGAGGGTTACGCGGTCGAAACGCGAACCTGCGGCGGTCGGCAAACTCGGCGTGAACGACGACGGCGGGCGGATCGTGCCGGTCGGCGAGTCGGTCGTCTCGCCCGACGCCAAGCGGCAGTTCCGCGTGGAGGGGGACCGCCTCCGGGTGTCCGACCGGGACACCGGGAAAACCGTCCGCGACACGCCGATACCGCCCTGTCACCCCGACGAGTTCGACCGGTTGCGGCAGTTGGCCGTGACGCCGGACGGCCGCACCGCTGCCGTCGCCACGGACACCTACGTCGATCTGTTCGACGCGGCCGGCGACCACCGCCGGCGGGTCCAGGTGATCCCCGTCCGCGACCGCGCCATGCGGATGATTCACTCCGACTGGACGCGGTACGTCCACGGCGTCGCTCTGTCGCCGGACGGCGCGTGGCTGGCATTGGGCCACGTCAGCTTCATCAACTCCGGCGGCTTTCCACCGTCCGGCACGGTCGAGATTTACGAGGTCGCCACCGGCACGCGGGTGGCGACGGTCGAGGCCCGACTCCTGACGCCGAAGCCGCTGACGTTCTCGCCGTCCGGCCGGCATCTGCGGGCGGTCGCGGATCACGAGGCGCTACGGTTCGATCTGAAGCCGCCGAAGCTGCCGGTGTTCGACCGGCGGACCATCGTCGCCGAGCTGCGTGGGGAGAACGCCGCGCTCGCGTACCTGGCCGCCGGTCGGCTGGCCGCACCGGGCGTGGTGGCGTGGTTGGGCCAGCAACTGCCGCCGGACAAGGTGCCCGACGAGGCCCGCGTGGCCGCGCTCGTCGGCCAGCTTTCCGACCGCGAGTTCGCGGCGCGGGAGGAGGCGACGGCGGCGCTGGTGGCGATGGGGCCGGGCGCGGCGACGGCGCTACGGGCGGTGTTGAAAGCGCCGGCCTCGGCGGAAGCCGGCCGACGGGCCGAAGTGGTGTTGAACCGCGTGAGCGGCGAATCGTCGCCGGATGTCTTGCTCCGTAGCCGGGCGGTCGCGGCGGTGGCGATCCTCGCCGAGGACGGCGACCCGGCCGCGCGGAAGTTGCTCGACGCCTGGGCGAAGGGCGACATCGGCCTGCCGCTGACGGACGCAGCCCGCGCCGCTCTGGCCCGACTGCCGAAGTGAACGCGGAACTTTTCGCGCGGGACGACGAATCCGGCCGGCGGTCGGCACCGTACACCCTTCTGCCGTCGCCACGGACTGCGAGGAGTTTCCGGCTGAGCGTCAGCGCGGGATCGCGTCCCGCCCCGGCGAGCCGTCCCCAGGAAGTGCCGAATGAACCGTCACGGAAGTCTCAACCCCCGCCGCGCGGCGGCGGTCGGGCTGGGCTGCTGGCTGCTCTTCGCGTTCGCCCCCGCCGCCTCCGCCGCCGTCATCGTCTCCCCGCCCGGCAACGGGGTCGCCGGGAACGGCCAGGGGGACGCCCCGTTCGCCCGCGTCGGCGACACGGACGGCAACCGCTACCAGCAGATTTATTCGTCCTCGTTCTTCGCCGCCGTCGGCCCCATGCAGTCGATCACGGACATCGCCTTCCGCCCGAAGCAGGGGGCGTTCGGCACGTTCATCGGCAGCACGCTCACGATCTCCAACCTCATCGTCCAGTTGTCCACCACGACGCGGAACGCCGACACCGACTTCCCCAACGGACTGAGCGGCGACCTGGCACTCAACCCCGGCGCGGACGCGACCACCGTGTTCAGCGGCCCGATCACCCTCACCACCACCCGCCGGCTGTTCGACACCGGCATCGCCAACTTCGACTTCCTCATCACCTTCCAGACCCCGTTCTTGTACCGGCCCGGTTCGGGCAACCTGCTCCTCGACGTGATCATCCCGGCGGGGGCGACCGTCTCCAGCAACGGCAACAACTTCCCCCAGCTCGACAGCTTCACCGACGGCTTCCCCAGTCGCGACGGGACGGCGTCGGCGACGGACGCCAACCTGCTCGACGGGATCACCGTCGGCAGCAACTCGACGACCGGCGTCGTCACCCGGTTCAGTTCCACGGCGGTGCCGGAGCCGGCCACCCTGTTCGCGTTCGGCGGGCTGGCGCTGGCGGGCGTCCTCGGCTCGCGCCGGCGGAAGGCGGCCGCCTGATACCGAATCCGAGTGAACTGTTGCCCTGTCTTGTTCGCCCGCCGCGCGAGCAAGGGCCGAATCACCTGGGGGGCGGGGCCTCCACCCGGGCGACGGAGCCAGTCACCCCACACCTCTCCCCCACGCCCGTGGGGCGAGAGGTGGGTCGGGGTCGGGGCCTTCCCCGGGCGACGGAGCCAGCCCAGCCGTGGAACCCTCCGGCCCCCATCCAGTTCCAAGTCCAGCCGAGTCCGGCGTGCGCGCCGCTCGTGGACTTCTATAACCCCTTCACGTCGTCGTCGGCCGCCGCGCGGGTCGGTTCGCACACTGCGCGGCAGCGCTCGCTCGTCCCCTTGGTATCCCTCATGCTCCGCCTCTCCCTGCTCGCTCTCTTCTTCGCCACCCTCGCGCCGGCGGCGGAACCGCCGCTGCCCGCGCAGCCGTTCGAGAAGACGCCGTTCCGACCGGTGACGATCCCGGAGTGGGTGCGCGGGACCACCGGCGTCGGGTACACGCTGTCGGGCCTCGACGCCGCCGGCCGCGCGTCGGCCGCCAAACACGGCGTCACCATCAGCGAAGTGAATTTCGTCGATCCTTTCTACCCGTACTACGACAGCAAGCTGCTGAAGAAGCGCAGCCCACACGTCGGCCTCGACCGGCTGCCGAAGGACTTGACCGAGTACAAGAAGCTGGGCGTCCGCGTCCTCGCCGTCTACCCGCCGACGCTGCAAGGCGAGGTGTACGAGACGCACCCGGACTGGCGGCGCATCCCCACCGACACGACGACCATTCCCGAAGTGGACATGAAGAAGTTCGGCCACGGCGGGATGCTCTGCCCGCTCGGACCTTACGGCGACTTCTTCATCGACGTGCTGGCCGAGATTCTGGAGAAGCACCCGGCGGTCGATGCGTTCAGTTTCGACGGGTTGCACCACGGCGGCGGCTGCTACTGCGAGCACTGCCGGAAGAACTACAAGGCCGACACGGACAAACCGATCCCGCCGAAGCCGGACTTGAACGACCCCGAGTTCCGCCGCTACCAGCACTGGGCCGACCGCCGCTTGGAAGCGGTGGTGGCGAAGGCGCAAGCCCGACTGAAGGGCATCAAATCGGACGTGGCGCTGGTGACGTGGACGACGAACGCCGGGCGATACGGGCACTTCCTCAGCCTGCCGCGGAACATGTCGGCGCGGATGAACTTGCTGCTCGACGCCCCGGATCAGGAGTTCTGGGCCGACGAGAGCAACCGCGGCAACACGGTGGTGCCGGCGTTCGCCAACGCCTACGCCTGGGCCGTCACGAACCACCGCGTGGCGTTCAGCGAGCCGTACCTGATGAGCCACGGCAACCCCTACGGGAAGGACAGCTTCCCCGGCCACGAGATCGAGCGGCGGATGATGCTGGCGCTGACGCACGGGGCCGGGCCGAGCATCGCCGTGGCGCAGCCGAAGCGGTTGCGGGCGGCGGTGGACCACGGCCTCGACGAGGTGGCGAAGCGGAAGCCGTGGCTGACGCACAAGTCGCCGGAGCCGTGGGCGGCGCTGCTGATGAGCGACAACACCCGCACCTTTTACGGCCGCGAAGCCGGGCGTGTGGAGGAGCGATACATGGCGAGCGTGTTCGGCACCTTCCGCGCGACGCTGGAGGAGCATCTTCCCACGACCGTCATCAACGACTGGAATCTGACCGCCGACGAGTTGAAGAAGTACGCGGTGCTGATCCTGCCGAACGCCGCGAGCCTCGACGACCGGCAGGTGAAGGCCCTCGATGAGTACGTCCGCGCCGGCGGCGGGCTGGTGGCGAGTTTGGACACGTCGCTGTTCGACGAGTACGGCGACCCGCGCGCCGAGTTCGCGCTCGGCGAGCTGCTCGGCGTCGAATATCAGGGGTTGCCCACGGCGACGGTGGTGACGACCGACCTCGACGCGAACTTCGCCAAGGGCATCGGCCCGGACTACTGGGAGAAGAGGAAGAACGTCTTCGACCTGAGCCTCGGCGCGTCGTGGCTGAACGCCGGCAAGTTGAAGGAGTACGTCGGCACCGAACCGGTCACGTTCAAGGGGCCGGCGGTGCGGGTGAAGCCGCTCGCGGGCACGCAGGCGCTGGCCACGCTCCGGGTGAAGGACGACCCGAAAGCGGAGCCGTTCCCGGCGGTGGTGAGCCGCACGCACGGCAAAGGGCGGGTGGTGTACCTGCCGGCGGGCATTGACGCCGGGTATTACCTGTACTCGTACCCGTATCAGCGGTGCCTGCTGGCGAACGCGATCCGCTGGGCGGCGAACGAGGCCAAGCCGCCGGCGACGGTGACGGCCCCGATGTGCGTTCAGTCCACCGCGATGCGGCAGGCGAAGGACGGCAAGCAGCGACTGATCGTGCATCTCTTCAACGACGTGAACACGACCGGCGGGAAGGCGCTTCCCGTGGACGACGTGCCGCTCCGCGAGGAGACGCTGCCGATCCACGACATCCGCGTGACGTTCCGCAAGGGGTACAAACTCAGCGCGATCCGCCTGCAACCGGAAGGGACGGAATTGAAGCCGACGGAGACGCCGGACGGCGTTTCCGTGGTGGTGCCGAAGCTGGCCGTCCACGCGATGGTGGTGGCGGAGTTGGCGGAGCGGTGACGCCCCTCGCCCCGGCGTCACCCGCCGCCGGCGGTCCCGCTCACGGCCAGTTGGCGATGCCGTCCGAGACCTTGTACAGGGCGTCGATGACGGCCGTCTGGTCGGCGCTCGACCCGCGGTTGTTGAACAGGACGACGAGCTGCACGTCCTTGGCCCGCCAGGCCAGGAGGGTGAACGTGCCCGGCAGCGCGCCGGTGTGGGCCGACGCCCCCTCCGTGCCGATCCGCGGTTTCCCGTCGATGTAATATTTCCGCGCGAACTTCGCCAGGTCCGGCGCGCTGGCCAGCAGCGCGCCGTGCGAGTCCATCGCCTCCAGGTGGAAGCCGCCGTCCGGCCACGCGACCTTCGGGCCGGCGGGGTCGAACACGTTCACGGTCGCGCCCTCGGCCGACACGTACTCCGGTTCGGCCGGGCTGCGGTCGGCCCGGCGGGTGCGGCCGACGGCGACGGTCCCCATGCCCAGGGGAGTGGCGACTCGCTTCTTCAACTCCTGGATGAACGTCTGCCCGGCCTTCTTCTCGACGACCCGGCCGAGGACGCAGTAGCCGAAGTTCGAGTAGTGGGTCTCGTCGCCGGGCTTGTGCTGGAGCGGCTTGCCGAGCATGAAATCGACGATGTCCTTCGGCTTCGCCGGGGCCGGCCGGCCGAGCGCCGCGGCGATGGCGAGGGGGTCGAACATCGGGTCGTACTTCGGCGCGACATCCCGGTCCCACCCGCCGCGGTGCCCGAGCAGGTGTTGGACGGTGATGTCCTTCAGCCGCGCGTCGCCGGCGGCCGTCGGGGCGAGGCCGAGCAGGTCGAACGCCTTATCGTCGAGCTTGAACTTGCCGTCGGCGACCATGCCCCGCACGACGGCGGCGGCGAGCGGCTTGGTCAGACTGGCGATCCGGAACGGCGTATCCGGCAGCACCGGCACTCGGCGGTCGGCGTCGCGGTACCCGTAGCCGCGGGCGAGGACGGTCTTGCCGCCGCGACTTACCGCCAGCGCGCCGCCGGTCCACCCGCGCGTCGCCAGGATCTTCAGCATCTCGTCGTCGAACGCCTTCAGCTTCGGCACCGCGGTTCCACTGGTCGGCAGGGCGTCGCGGACCCACACCGCCTCGTAGCGGGAGGCCGCGCCGTCGGCGTACCCGGACACGTTCCACGGTCGGAACCCGAGTTTCGCCTGGCGGTCGAACTCCTTCTGGTACTCGTCGGCCGTCATGCCGTGCCGGGCCGCGTACTCGACGCCCGGATTCTTGAGGAACACCGCCGCAAACCGCACGCCGGCCTCGGTGTCGTACGTCGACGTGCTGTACGGCCAGTACCCTTTCTTGCCGACGGTGTCGAACAGCTTCTGGTACTGGGCGGCAGTCAGGTCGTGGTGCGTCTCGAACGCCTCGCCGTCCTCGGCCAGGAAGACGGCCGCGAACTGGTGCCCGTCGGGCGTGTGGTAGCCGGCCAGGAACGCGGGCACCTCCTTCCGCGCGCGGGCGTCGTCGTACTCCTTCTGATACTTGGCGGCGGTCACGCCGTGCTTGGCGGACCAGTGGGACGGCGTGTCCAGCACCCAGACGGCCGCGTACTTCACCACCCCGCCGACGGTGTACCCGCACACCGCCGCGGGGCGGAATCCGCCGGCCAGCTGCTTGGCGAACTCCGTCTGGTAGTCGGCGGCGGTCAGGTTGTGGCGGGCCGTCCAGAGCCGGGTGTCCTGGACCGCGACGGCCGAGAACTTCGGCTTGCCCTGGAGGACGTGGACGTTCACGAACGTCGGGCGCATCCCCGCGCCCAGCCCGGACACCCACTTCTGGTAGGCCGGTTCGTCGGCCCCGTGAACGGCGGAGTAGCCCGGCAGCGGGGCTTGCCCCATCGCGAACAGGGCGACCAGCATCGTGGCGCTCATCCCGAATCCTCCGTTGTGAGTCGCGGGATTCCCCCCGCGTTCGCGACACCGACAAGCCGGACGGTGTCGAATCTCAACGGAATGTACACCCCGAGCGGCCGGAGGCGACGGGAAATTCCGGGCGGATTGCACGGGAGAGCGAGGACGGGGAACGACCCGCCAGAGGCGACCGGCTCACCCCGGCAGGGCGGCGGCGAACTCGGCGGCCGACTGGAACCGCTCGTCCAGCTCCTTGCCGAGCAGCCGCATGACGGCGTCGGACAGCGCGACCGGCACGTCCGGGCGGACGGCGTGCGGCGGCGGCGGGGCGGTCGAGCAGACGTTGTGCAGCACCGCCGCGACGTGCCGGCCGAGGAACGGCGGCTTGCCGACCAGCACCGCGTACAGCACGCTGCCCAGGCTGAACAAGTCCGACCGGCCGTCCAGGTCCTGCCCCCGCACCTGCTCCGGCGACATGTACAGCGGGCTGCCGACCAGCGCCCCGGCGGTGGTCAGGGACGGGTCTTCGGTGCTGCGGGCGAGGCCGAAGTCGGACAGCTTCACCTTGCCGTCCGGGTTGGCCAGCATGATGTTCGCCGGCTTGATGTCGCGGTGGACGATGTGCTGGTCGTGGGCGGCGGCCAGGCCGGCGGCCAACTGCCGCGCCAAACGGATCGCCTCCGGGATGGCCAACTGCCGATCCCTCTCCAGGCGGCCCTCCAGGTCGCCGCCGTCCACGAACTCCATGCCCAGGTAAGACAGGCCGGCCGCCTCCCGCACGGCGTAGATGCCGATCACGTTGTCGTGGCGGATGGCGGCCGCGCTTCGCGCCTCGCGGGCGAACCGCTCGCGGGCCACCGGCACGGCCGCCAGCTCCGGGGCCAGCATCTTCACCGCCACGTTCCGCCGCAGGCCCGGCTCGAACCCCAGGAAGACGACGCCCATCGCGCCGCGGCCGAGGATTTTCTTCAGTTCGTAGTCGTCCAGTTTGCAGCCGCCGGCCGGGAACGCGGACACGAATTCGGGGCGGAAGTCGGGCAGGCGACCGGGGACCGGCGTGACGGGAGCCGGACGGGGGGCCGGAGTGCGGATCGCGCCGGACGGCGGCATCGACTGCGCCGGGCTGGCGGAGCGGTGGGGGTCGGCCGTCGTCAGCAGCGGCGGCTTGGGCGTGGCCCGCGTCGGCCAGGCGACTTGCGGCGGCGTCGGGTTGGTACTCTGGAAGGTGCCCTCGCCCTGCGTGGTGCGGGAGGTCTCGACGGCCAGCTTGACCATCTCCTCGCACCCGGCCGACAGGACGGCGGCGTAGTCCGGCCGCCGGCCGACGTTCAGGTTGAGCAGCCGGGCGAACTCGTCCACCTTCGGCAGCACCCCGCCGAGGAACTTGATCAGCACCGGGGCGGACAGGCCGTACCGGCACTCGGCCGTGGCCAGCACCTCGGCCAGCAGGCGGGGGTGTTCGGTCACTTCGTCCAACTGGATGAGCAGTTCGACGAACTTGAGCAGTTCGGCCCGCTCGCCGAACGCCTTCGGTCGCCCGGCCAGTTTTTCCGGCTGGTGGTGGTAACGGATCGGCTCGACCACCTCCGCCGGCAGGTTCCACCGCGTCAGCAGTTCGGCCGTCAGCTCCGCGTGGTCGATGCCGAACGCCTCGCGCTCCAGCTCGCACTGCGCCCGCAGCCGCCGCTCGGACGGGGCTTTCTGCACCGCCTTCCACTGCTCCGGATACGTCCGCTCGAACAGCATGGTGCCCAGGTTCCGCAGCAGGCCGGCGGTCATGTCGTTGTCGGGCGACGGGCGGCGGAGCAGGGTGGCGAACTCGCGGGCCAGGATGGCCCCGCCGACGGACGAGATCCAGTACTGGCGGAGCGACTCGGACACCGGCCCGGTGGCCTGCATGACCGGCAGGGACAGGCCCAGCACCAGCGACCGGAGCGGGTTCAGGCCGAGGACCATGACCGCGCGCTCGAGCGACGCCACCGGCTTGGGCAGGGCGTAGATGCTGGAGTTCACCGTCCGCAGCAGCTTCGCCGACAGCGCCGGGTCCTGGCTGAGGAGGGCGGCGATCTCGGACACCCGGCAGTCCGGGTTGGCGGCCGCGTTCACCACCTTCATGGCCAGCGCCGGCGGCGTCAACAGGTGCGCCATCTGGAAGAGGGCGGCGAGCATCTGGTCGCGGTCGTGGGTGGCGCGGGCGGCGGCGACGGGTGCGGGAAGTGTGGTGGGAGACGACACGGCAATAGTCCTTCCCGCCGGAGGGCTTCGGGTGGGGGGCGGCGGGGAACGGGCCGGTCGGAGAGACGCGCCAGCCGAATCCGAATGGGGACGATCCGCCGACCGTGCCACGAACCTAGCTCAAAAAACTGGGCCGTTGCGACGGAACGCGGAAACTCGTCGGGTTCTCCGCCCGGCGCGCGGCGGCCGGCGGATTCGCCTCGCGTGCGGCGCGTAGAATGAGGCGGGACGAGACCGCGACCGCTGGGGGAGTACCATGACGACGGGGGATGTGAAGCCGCTGACGCTGAAGCGGGACGGGGACGGGCTGCGGATCGAGTGGGCTGACGGGGTGACCACGGTGGTACTATGGCGGGAGTTGCGCAAGCGGTGCCCGTGCGCGACGTGCGTGGACGACCGGGCGAAGCCGCCGAACCCGTTCCGCGTGCTGTCCGCGAAGGAAGTGGCCGCCGGTCCGCCCGCCCCGGTGAGCATGAAGGCGGTCGGCCTGTACGCCTATCAGATCAGTTGGAACGACGGGCACAGCACCGGTATCTACACGGTCGGGGCCTTGCGGACGATGTCGGCAGTGGTGTGACGTGTGGGCGCACGTCGTCGCCGGGAGCGTGCGACCGGCTCCGGGCCGGTCGCACACTCCCGGCGACGACATCGGACGGACTCACTTCCCCGACAGCGTCATCACCAGTTCCCAGACCCAGGTGCGCAGCTTGTCGTCCCCTTCGATCACGATCGCGTCTCCGACCACGTTGATGCTCGCCCCTTTGCCGAACTTCTTGCCGGCCAGCCTGCGGAGCAACTCGACCAGTTCCGCCGCCGGGACCGGCAGCTCGTCCTTCTGAATAGTCAACTTGTTGGTGGCCGGCGGTTCCTTCGCCTTCAACTCGGCCAGCTTCTTCGTCAGCTTGGCGATCTCGGCCTCGATGGCCTTGGCGTCGTCCGGCTTTGCCAACGCCGACGCGATCGGCTGGCCGGCCCAGGTGAAGGTCGCCGGCTTGGAACGCTCGACGGTGCCCGGTTTCGGGTAGTGCGAGTAGGTGGTCGCCCCGGACACCGCCTTCACGGGCCGGCGGAACAGCCACTGAAACTTGGTGCCGCTCGGCCCGCCGGTGCTGCTGCCGAGGAACTCCCAGCCGGCGTCCTCCATTGTCTGAAGGACCTTGGCGAACTCGCCCACCGCATACGCGACGTGCTTGTCGTCCACTAGGGCGTACTCCCACTTGGCGGTTTTGATGGTGGCCTCGTTCTCCGCCGCCGGTTTCGCGCCCGGTTTGGCCTTGTCGGCCACGTCCTTGTTCAGCAGCTCCGCCAAGTTGTACCGGTTCAGCAAGCGTAGCGCGTCGAGCTGAGCATCTTTCGCCTGTTTGGCGGCCAGCTCCGCCAGAGCCTTCGCCTTGTCCAACTCGGCTTGCAGCCGCTTCACCTCGCCGTCGGGGTCCGCCTTCGGCTTCGTCTGGGCCGGCTGCTGCGCGTCGGCGGACGCCACCCACCCGGTGCCGACGCTCAGCCCCAGCCCGCACGCCAGCAGTACCGTCGCCGCCAGCACCTTCACGGATGTCATGCTCATGCCGATCACTCCCTGGGACAGTTGAAGGATGGAACCGGGAACCGCGAACCCGACCTGAGCCAGCGCCGCCGCCTTCGCCACCGCCGCCGCCGGCGGGACGACCAAGCCGACCGCCGCGACGACGCCGAGGGTCAGACCCCGCGCGTCGAGTTTGGCCAGCACCGCGTCCTTGGCCCGCGTCAGCCGACCGGACAGGGTGCCGAGTTTCCACCCGAGTTGTTCGGCCGCTTCCGTCACGCCCTTGCCTTCGAGGCAGCAGAGGACGAACGGCACGCGGAGGGTGTCCGGCAGCTTGGCCGCCTCCTCGTGGACGGCCGCCAGCGCCCGGTCCCACGCCGAGTCCGGCACGGCGGAGCCGTTGCCTTCGCGGTGGGCCGTGGCCTGCTCGCGGGTGGTCCGCCGCTTGGCCCCCTGGCGGGCCTTCGCGCACACTTTGAACGCCACCCCGTGCAGCCAGGACGACAGCTTGCCGCCGTCGCGCACCTTCTTGGCGTTCTTCAGCAACACCAAGAACGTGGCCTGGAACGCATCGTCGGCTTCGGCGTCCGAGTGGGTTTGCGTGCGGCAGACGGCCCACACCAGCCGGCCGTGCCGCTTCACCAACTCGGCGAAGGCGTCTTCGTCGTCCGCCAGGAACCGGCGCAGCAGTTCCGCGTCCGAAGCCGGAGGTCCGGCGTCGGCGAGGGATCGCAGCACGGCTTGCAGGGATCGCGGAGTCACGGCGGCCTCACGGTCGGGTCGAAGAGGTAGTGCCCACCGGCGGCGGAGTTCTACGCGGATTTTTGCAAAGGAACGGGCTGCTCCGTCGGATCGCGGCCTCGCGCCGCCAGAGGGGCCCCCGGTGGCAGGGATAGGTCTTCGGAAGAAACCCCACCCCCCGGCCCCCTCCCCGTCCCGGAGAGGGGGTGTTCAACAGGACAGCGGGGTTCGGTTTTCGCCCGACAGTTCCCACCGCCGAAGCGGTTTCCCGGCCGCGATTCCCGCTCGAACACCCCCTCTCCATTCATGGGGAGGGGGACGGGGGGTGGGGTCTCGAAAGCTCAGGAAATACCGAATACCTACCCCTGACAGCCCCCTCCGGTGGCGACATTTCCGTGCGGCATCCTTTGTGCTGGTCAAGCGGCGGTCGCTCACCCGTGGAGCGGTCGGCATCCGCCGGAGCTTCTCGACGGACTCCGGTCGCGGCACGACATTGTCCGGGAAATCGAAAAGGCCGGTCGCCGTCGGGCGAATACCTTAACATCGGACACAGTCCCGCCGCCGGTGCGGGCGTGGAACCAACCCCCCAACGCGAGGCCGAACCGCACGATGTCCACCCCCGCCCCCACCCCCGCGCCGACGCCGCAACCGCCCGGCGCGACCTCGACCGGCAGCCGCGGCCCGAGCAAGTCGTCCGAGATCAAGCTGATCAGCCATTCCAACCTGTTTTACTGGTGGCCGGTCTGGGCGCTGGCGTTCTTCCTGTCCGCCTGGACGTACCTGGAGGGGAACCGGCTGGCCGTCCTCCCGCCGCACGGCGCGGTCGCCCACGACGCGGACGGCTACACGGTGAAGTACAAGAGCAAGACCGGGGAGGAGACGCGGACGACCGCGCAGCTGGTGCAGGCGGAGGCGAACACCCGCACCACCGCCGGCGTCGAGCCGTTCGGCCCCCGCGTCTCCCAGCACACCTGGCCGGGCACCGTGTTCTGCTTCGTCCTGCTCATCACCGTCGTCGTCACCAACGTGCCGCTGCGGGGCCTGTGGTCGGCCATCGTGCTGGTCACGCTGGTGTTCCTGGTCATCCTGTTCGCCTTCCTCGGCTGGTGGGACAACATCTTCTCCGGCATCGAGAACCTGCGGATCCACATCAACCTGGCCGGCTACCTGTTCATCGGCATCGGCATCTTCGGCCTGTGGGCGATGGCCACGTACTTCTTCGACCGCCGCTCCTACGTCGTGTTCACGCCCGGCCAGATCCGCTACTGCGAGCACATCGGCGCGGCCGTCCAGACGTACAGCACGATGGGCGTCAGCCTGGAGAAGCAGCGGGACGACGTGTTCCGCCACTACATCTTCGGGTTCGGCTCCGGCGACCTGATCCTGAAGTTCTCGACCGGCGACCGGCGGGAGATCCGCCTGCCGAACGTGCTCGGCATCGGCTCCCGCCTGAAGACGGTCGAGGACATGATCCGGACGATGTCCACGGCGGGGTGAGCGAATGAGTGGTCCCCACCCGCTCCGTGCCGGCGGCGGCGAACGCGGCGACGGCCCGCTCGATCTGCTCCGGGGTGTGCGCCGCCGACACTTGCAACCGGATGCGGGCCTGACCGCTCGGCACCACCGGGTAGCTGAACGCGACGACGTAAATCCCCTTCGCCAGCAGCGATTCGGCCATCTTCACCGCCACCGCCGCGTCGCCGAACATGACCGGCAGGATCGGCGTCGGCCCCGGCTTCACGGTGAACCCGGCGGCCTCCAACCCCTGCCGCATCCGCGCCGTGTTCGTGCGAAGGCGGTCCCGCAGGTCGGCACTAGTGTCGATCAGTACCAGCGCCTTCATGCCGGCCGCGACCAGGCTCGGCGGCACGCTGTTGCTGAACAGGTACGGCCGGCTACGGTTCCGTAGCCAGTCCACCACCTCGGCCTTCGCCGCCGTGAACCCGCCACTCGCCCCGCCGAGCGTCTTGCCGAGCGTGCCGGTGATGATGTCGATGCGGTCCAGCACGCCGAGTTCCTCCGCCGCGCCCCGGCCGGTCTTGCCGAGGTGCCCGGTGGCGTGGCAGTCGTCGATGCCCACCAGCGCGCCGTACTCGTCGGCCAGCGCGCAGATGTCCGGCAGCTTCGCCAGGTCGCCGTCCATGCTGAACACGCTGTCGGTGAAGATCAGTTTGAACCGGCAGTCCTTCGCCTCCTCCAGCTTGGCCTTCAGGTCGGCCATGTCGCTGTGCTTGTACCGGAACCGCTGCGCCTTGCACAGCCGCACGCCGTCGATGATGCTGGCGTGGTTGAGTTCGTCGGACAGCACCGCGTCCTGGTCGCCCAGCAGCGGCTCGAACAGCCCGCCGTTGGCGTCGAAGCACGAGATGTACAGGATGCTGTCCTGCTTGCCGAAGAACTCGGCGATCCGCCGTTCGCCCTGCTTGTGGATGTCCTGGGTGCCGCAGATGAACCGCACGCTGGACAGTCCGTAGCCCCACTCCTTCAGCCCGTCGGCGGCGGCCTGCACGACGGCCGGGTGGTTGGCGAGGCCGAGGTAGTTGTTCGCGCAGAAGTTGACCACCGGCTGGCCGCCGACGGTGATGTCGGACAGTTGCCGGGATTCGATCCGCCGCTCCCGCTTGTAGAGGCCCTGCGTTTTCAGGGCTTCCAGTTGGGTGCGGAGGTGGGCGACGAGGGACGTATCGGGCATGGGTGCGGGTGGCTCGGAGGACGCGGGCGACGGACGGTGTTTGTATATGGCCGGAGCGGGTTTTCGCTTCCGGACTGCCCGACCGCGCGGTACACCTCTCGACATGAACACGCCACGCACCTACGCCAAAAGCCCCGAACTGGAAGCGGCCGTCATCGCCGACCCGGAACGTGACCTGCCGCGGTTGGTGTACGCCGACTGGCTGGACGAACACGACGACCCGCACCGCGCCGCCTTCATCCGCGCCCAGTGCGCCCTGTGGGACAAGAACCCCGCCGACGAGGACTACCCCGACTGGGTGGAGGCCCAGACAGAGTCGAAGTCTTGCCTGCGTGATCGATTCGATTTGGAACCGGACTGTCCCGACGCAGGCTTTTTCTTCGGCCACGCTTCCGAGTCGGCCGGACTCGAGGACGGACCCGAATGCGGATTCCATCGGGGTTTCCCCAGTTTCGTGAGACCTTCCAGCGGTGGGGAGGACGAGACAGCTCTCGGCCGATTCACTGCCTCGTTGCCGGAGTTATTCCGCCGAACTCCGATCCGTGGAATTCGGCTCTATCACACACTTTGGGCCGCTTCGCGCCTGCTTTTCTCTTCCCCCGACGTGAGGGGGTTATCCGCCATCGATGCGGACACGACCACGACGTCCGACAACTCGCACCCGCCGATCCAGTCACTCGTCGGGTCGGCGGCACTGCCAAGCTTGTGCTGGCTGCGCCTCTCGACGATCAGTACGCAAGCCGACGCGCGCGCGCTGGCAAGCGCCGACCTGCCGTCCCTGGTCCGGTTCGAACCGACCGGTCTGGCCAGGGCTTCGGCGGTACTCATCGACGAGCTGGTTTCCGCGGCATGGTTCGGTCAGGTCCGCCGATTCGAATCGGTGTTCGGTGACGAAGGGGCGGCTCGGGTCGCGGTCAAGGCACTCGCCCGGCAGGCCTCACTTCACACGCTTGTGACTCGGCCGACCGATGCACTTTTCTCAGTGCTTCCGAGTAGCGGACCGTTTCGCGCGTTGGGCCGATTGCAGTTACGAAAAGGGGCAGCGGGGAATAGAAATTGGAGTCTCCTCGCGCGTGCAAGCTTCCCTAATCTCGTCGTTTTTCAATCTCAGGCCGAGATGACGGACGACGACTTCATGGGACTCGCGACGGCAGACTGGTTGGCTCGACTCCGAGTGCTTTCCCTGGCCGGTCCACTCGGGGACAGGTCGGTCGAAGCAATGGCCGCACTACCGATAGCGGATTCGTTGAGCAACCTCGAATTCACCGACGCGAGGTTCGGCTCGAAGTCGTGGCGAACTATCGCCACTCGCTTCCCTCGGCTAACAGGCCTCGCTGTGCGAGGTGGTGGGCCGGACGATTTGCCATCGGATATAGCGCGAGACTTCGTTGAAACATTTTCGGCCACCGGTCTCCGTCGGCTGTCCTTGAAGCCTTGTCGAATCGACGACTCGGTTGCGGCTGCACTTTCGAAAAACGCCATGTTCGCCAGCCTGCGCGTTCTCGAACTCGAAGACACTCGACTCGGTGCTAAGGGCATCAAGGCCATTCTGACTTCTCCTCACCTCCAAAATTTGCGAAGTCTGGACTTGACCACCAGCGAAAAGAATCGCAAGCGGATGATGGCGGCCGCTGGAGACATTTTGAAAGACCCCGGCGTCATGCCGCACTTGGTGGGGTGGCGGTGAAAGCTTCACCCCGCTTCAATCTGGCCAACCTTCTCACGACGTAACCGATGATGACTGCGTGGATGGCGATGGCCCCCGCCAAGCCCGCCGCGTGCGGCCAGAAGCCGCCACCCGCTCCGGTCTCGTACACGCACCAGCCGCCGACGGGCAGGAACAGCACCACCGCCGTCACTAGGCCGGGGTTGTACTCCCGCTTGGCGACGCCGGGACCGATGTGCGCGAGGGCGTTCACCAGCGGCAGATACCCCGCGACCAACCCGGCCGACGGCGCGACCAGCCACGCCAGATACAGCGCCAGCACATCCACCGCCCAGACGCCGAGCGAGTTGATCCAGAACGTGGCCCCCGGCGTCAGCGCCTCGCGGCCGCCGCCGAGGGTGGCGTTGACGTACCGCCGGAAGCGGTCGCCGGCGTGTTCCTCGTACTGGTGCAGCATGTAGATCGGCAGTTGCGCGAACACTAGCGCCACCGCCGTCCCGGCGATGAACGCGACCGGCGGCAGCACCGCGAGCAGCACCACCCCGGCGAACAGCGCCGCCGTCGGCCACTGCCACTCGCGCACGAGCCACGTCCACATGGGTCGGTCTCCGGTTCGGGCGGTCATTCCGGCCACGACCATTCGTACTTCGCCGTTTTGGGGTCGGCCGGGATTCCGTCCAAATGGGCGAAGGAAAGCGACTCGCCCCGCGTGGCGGAAGCCCGAAGGGGTTTCGCTATCATGACCGCAATCCCACCCGCCGAAGGCCCATCATGGATAGCGACACCCCGTCCCTCGACCCGGCCGCGTTCGACCGCCTCCGCGCCGCCCTCGCCGCCGACGGGCCGGCGGCGGCCGCCGACAAACTGGCCGACGAGCTGCGCGAGGCCGGCGATTTCCAGGGCCTCTTCTACGCGCTGCTGCTGAAAGCGCGGGTGGCGCTCGGCGTCTCGCCGTTCCCCACCGGCCCGGCCAGCGAGCTGCCCGCCGACGCCCACGACCGCTACGAACAGGCCATCCTCGACGCCGGCCGGCACGTCGGCGGGCTGCTCATCGCGCGCGGCGACCTCGCCAAGGCGTGGGGCTTCTTCCGGCTGATCGGCGAGACGGAGCCGATGCGGGCGGCGCTGGACGCCTACGCGCCCGGCCCGGACGACGACACCTACGGCGTGGTCGAGATCGCCTGGCAGCACGGCGTCCACCCGAAGAAGGGGTTCGACCTGATCCTCGACCGGCACGGCGTCTGCTCGGCCATCACGATGGTCGGGTCGGCCGACCTGAGCCAGCGGCCGGAGGTGCGGGACTACTGCGTCAAGCGGCTGGTCGTGGCCCTGCACGAGCAACTCCGCGAGCGGCTACTCGGCGACCTGCGACACCGGGGTGTCACCGTTTCGGAAGCGGCGACCGTCGCCGAACTGATCGCCCGCGACGAGTTGTTCGCCGACGACATGTACCACATCGACACGTCGCACCTGAACTCGGTGGTGCAGTTCGCCGGGCAGTTGCCGCCGTGCGACGAACTGACGCGGGCCGTCCAACTGAGCGAGTACGGCGAGCGGCTGTCGCCGACCCTGCGCGGGGACGCCGCGCCGCCGTTCGAGAACACCTACGCCGACTACACGCCGTACTTGAAGCTGCTGGCCGGCCTCGACGTGGACGCCGGGCTGAAGCACTTCCACGCGAAGTTGCCGGCGGCGGCCGAAATCGGCGACACCTACCCGGCCGAGATGCTGGTGAACCTGTACCTCCGGCTGGACCGTCTGCCGGACGCGGTGGCGGTGGCGAAGGCGCACCTGACGAAGACCGCCGGCCAGGAACTGTCGTGCCCGCCGCTCGTGGAATTGGCCCGCCGCGCGGCGGACTACGCCGCCCTCGCGGACGCGGCGAAGGCGAACGCCGACCCGGTGAACTACCTCGCCGGGCTGATCGCCGCCCGGTGACGCGGCTTTCTTGTTAGCCCGCCGCGCCAGCAAGGGCCGTGAGGTTTTGCGGGGCAATTCCGCAGGGTTGCCAGCCACGGCGGTTTGGCCCTTGCTGGCGCGGCGGGCTAACAAGACAGGGCAACAGTTCAATCGGATTCGGATCACCCCTTCCGCTTCAGCGCCTTGTCGGCGATGTCGGTGCGGAAGTGGGCACCGGTGAACGAGAGCAACTTCACCGCCTCGTAGGCACGGGCCTTGGCCGCCGCCAGGTCGTCGCCCAGCGCGGTGACGGCCAGCACCCGCCCGCCGGCGGTGACAACCCGGCCGTTGGCCACGTCGGTGCCGGCGTGGAACACCTTCACGTCCGGCAGCTTCGCGGCGTCCTCCAGCCCGTTGATCGGCTTGCCCGTCTCGTACTTGCCGGGATACCCGCCGGAACACATCACCACGCACACCGCCGGCCGGTCGTCCCACTGCACGGCGTCTTCGGGCAAGTCCTGAAGGGTTTCCGTCGCCACCGCTTCCAGCAGCGTGAGCAAGTCCGACTTCAGCCGCATGAGGATGACCTGCGTCTCCGGGTCGCCGAACCGGCAGTTGTATTCCAGCACCTTCGGCCCCTGGTTGGTCAGCATCAGGCCGGCGAACAGCACCCCCTGGAAGGGGAACCGTTCGCCCTTGTAGCCGCGCTTCATGGCGTGGACGATGGGCACGAACACGTCGCGCTCGGCCAGCTTCATCAGCTCCGGGGTGCCGGCCGGCGTCGGGCAGTACGCGCCCATGCCGCCGGTGTTCGGCCCGGTGTCGCCGTCGTAGGCCGCCTTGTGGTCCTGTGCCGCCGGCAGCAGCAGCACCGTCCGCCCGGCCACCAGCCCGAGGATCGACACCTCTTCGCCGTCCAGCTTCTTCTCGACGACGATCTGCTTGCCCACCTTCTGGCCGAACTCCTCCTTCACCATGATGCGGTCCACCGCCCGCCGCGCGTCCGGGCCGTCCCTGCACACGATGACGCCCTTGCCGGCGGCCAGCCCGTCGGCCTTCACCACCAGCGGGTGGTCGCGGCTGTCGATGTAGGTGCGGGCCGGTTCGGGGTGGTCGAAGACGCGGAACTCGGCGGTCGGCACGTCGGCGTGCCGCATGAGCGTCTTGGCGAACACCTTGCTGGCTTCGATCTGCGCGGCGGCCTGCGACGGGCCGAACACGCGGACGCCCCGGTCCCGCAGGAAATCGGACAGGCCGAGCGCCAGCGGTTCCTCGGGGCCGATGACGACGAAGCCGACGGACTCCTTCGCGCAGAAGCGGGCCATGCGGTCGAAGTCGGTGCCGTCGAACGGCACGTTCACCCCGTCGAGGGCGGTGCCGGCGTTGCCGGGCGCGCAGTAGATGGTGCCGGCCCGCGGCGACTGCCGCAGCTTCCACACGAGGGCGTGTTCCCGCCCGCCTTTGCCGACCACCAGGACGTTCGTTTTGCTCATGCGGCTATGGTACGAAGGCGCGGCGGGAGGTGGGCGGCGGAAGGGGTCAGGAACTCGGCCGTGGGACGTGGCGGACGCTGCCTTCCACGGCCTGGCAGACCCGCCGTCGGGAAACTGCCACCGAGATGGAAAGGCGCACCCGTGTCCCCGAACACCTGTTCCCTCAGCCCCGTGGAATGCCGGCGTCCCGCATCAGTTTATCGGTGGCGGTGTACGCCTCGGCCACCCACTCGCCGATCCGCTCCGGGTCCGGCGAGTATTCCAACTCGACGCTCATCGCGCCGAGGTCCAGCGCGGCGATCTCCCGCAAATACGGGCCGAAGTCCACTGCCCCCCGGCCGGGCGGCAGGTCGCCGTGGACCGTGCCGTCGCAGTCGCTGATGTGGACGTGGATCGCCTTGCCCGCCAGCCGCCGCAGCTCCTCCGGCTTCGACCCGGCCAGCGCCAGGTGCGAGATGTCGATGTTCGCCCGCACCGCCGGGTGCGCCACGTCGTCGAGGAACTGGACCATGTTCGGCACGTCGTTCAGCAGCGACAGCTTGAACGGTTCCAGTTCCAGAGCGATCTTCAGCCCCAGGTCGGCGGCGTAGTCGCCCAGCGCCTTCAGGTGCCGGACGCCGGTCGCCCACTGCTCGGCCGGCGGGATCACCTGCCGCTCCCAGATGTACTCGCCGAGGACGAGAAGCAGGTTTTCGGCGTCCAGTTCGTGGCAGAAGTCGAGGTACCGCCGGCACCGCTCGACGTGGAACCGCTGCACGCTGGGGTTGAAGTCGATGAGGCCGGCGGCGACGCACGCCACCGACACCACCGGCAGCCCGGCCGCTTCGCACTCGGTGCGAAGCAGCCGGCGCTCCCGCGCGTCGATGTCGAGCGGGTCGGCGAAGATGTCGATGCTGTCGAAGCCGAGCTGCTTGGTCTGGCGGATGCCGTAGGCGGTGTCCCGCCCGGCCTGCGCCCACGCCGAGTTGATGAGGCCGAGTTTCATGACAGTGCCTTTTCTGGCGAGCCGCGACCGCGAGGGAGACCTCGATCTCAGAT